>JBGPOW010000085.1:0-16885 GCA_041488235.1 Binatia bacterium | reverse complement strand
TTTCCGGTGGTCGCGCGCGAGCTGATTCCGTTGATGGAAGCGATCGGCGCCGACGAGGAGATCGCGGCCGTGAGTCTCGGCGCCCGCGGCTGGCAGATGTTCCGCCGCGTGACGTTGCCGAACATCAAGTGGGGCCTCCTCTACGGCATCATCCTCTGCAACGCACGCGCGATGGGCGAGTTCGGCGCCGTCGCCGTCGTGTCGGGCCGCATCTCGGGCCAGACCGACACCATGCCGCTCCGCGTGGAGAAGCTCTTTCAGGAGTACAACATGCCGGGCGCGTTCGCCGTCGCGTCGGTACTCGCGTCGCTCGCCGTCGTGACGTTGCTCGTGAAGACCGCGCTCGAGTGGAAGACCCGCAGTGACCTCGCCGCCGCCGCCCGCGAGGCGTCCGAAGGAGGAGAAGCATGAGCATCAGCGTCCGCGACGTCACCAAGCGCTTCGGCAACTTCGTCGCGCTCGATCATTTGAACGTCGAGGTCCCGAGCGGCGCACTGCTTGCCCTCCTCGGCCCGTCGGGCTCCGGCAAGACGACGCTCCTGCGCATCATCGCCGGTCTCGAGATCGCCGACAGCGGCACCGTGCTCTACGAGGACGAGGACGTCACGGACTCGCGCGTCCGCGATCGCAACGTCGGCTTCGTCTTTCAGCACTATGCCCTCTTCCGTCACATGACCGTCTTCGAGAACATCGCCTTCGGCCTGCGCGTGCGCCACACACCGAAAGCTCAGGTCAAGGAGCGCGTCCACGAGCTGCTGAAGCTGATCCAACTCGAAGGATTGGAACGCTCCTTGCCGTCGCAGCTTTCGGGCGGCCAGCGCCAGCGCGTCGCGCTCGCGCGCGCACTCGCGGTGCAGCCGAAGGTGCTGCTGCTCGATGAACCCTTCGGTGCACTCGATGCGAAAATCCGCCAGGAGCTCCGGCAGTGGTTACGGCGCCTGCACGAGGAGATCCACGTGACGAGCGTCTTCGTGACGCATGACCAGGAGGAGGCGTTCGAGGTCGCCGATCGCGTCGTCATCATGAACAAGGGCCGCATCGAGCAGGCCGGGACGCCGCAGGAGATCTTCGAGCAGCCGGCGAACCCCTTCGTCATGGACTTCCTCGGCAACGTGAACGTCTTCCACGGCCGGGTCAGCGGGGGACGCGCCGATCTCGGCGGCTTGAACGTCGCCTACCCGGAGTACATGGACCGCGAGTCGCGCGAGGTGACGGCGTTCGTGCGCTCGCACGAGCTCGACATTCAGCGCGTGCGGAACAGCCGCCCGGCGCTGCAGGCAAACATCATCCACATCAATCCCGCGGGCCAGGTTGTGAAGGTGCGGCTGCACGCCGAGGAGTTCGGTGTCTGGTTGAACGTCGACCTCGGGTGGGAGCGCTACAACGAGCTCAAGCTGCGCCCCGGCGAGAGCGTCTTCGTCTCACCGCGACGCATGCGGGTCTTCGTCCAGGACTATCAAATTTGAAGGAGGCGGCGATGAGCGACACGGAACACGGCGGATTTCGCTTGGCAGAAGAGGACAGCGGTGCCGACGAGGCGATCGGGCGGATCGAAGCGGCGCTCCGCGGCTTGCGCTTCGGTACCGTGACGGCGGTCGTGCAGAACGGCGTCGTCGTCCAAGTCGAGCGCACCGAGAAGGTCCGCTTGCAGCAGAGCGAGCGGCTGCGCTGAACGCGGTCGCGGGAGAGGCGCCGTCCCGTCAGCGGGAGGCGAGCAACGTCATGAACACGCAGCTGACCGGACAGACCGGAGGCATGCGGATGCTCGGAAGGAGCAACCCATGGTCACCGAATCTGTCGTCGAAAGCACCCCGCGCGCACCGCTCGCGATCACGAGCGGTGCGCTGGCAGCCCTGCTGTTGGCGCTGCCGCTCGTCACGTACGCCGGCGACTACCCCCCGGCACACGGCCCGACGGTCGACGAGCGCATCGAGCGGCTCGAGCGCGAGATCGAGGAGCTGAAGCGCGAGCGCGCAACGAAACCGCCGGAGGCCGCCGTCACGAAGGAAGATCTGGACGCCACGCTCGACGCGGCGTTCAAGAAGCAGAAGGTCCTCGCCGGTTGGCAGGACGGCTTCTTCCTGCAATCGCCGAGCGGCGACTTCAAGCTGAAGCTCCGCGGCTACGCGCAGGCCGACTATCGCCTCTTCCCCTTCGAAAAGGGCGACACCGGGAACGACAGCTTCTTCATGCGCCGCGTCCGCCCGATCTTCGAGGGTACCGTCTACAAATACTTCGACTTCAAAATCATGCCGGACTTCGGTCTCGGTAATACGGTGCTGCAGGACGCGTACATGGACGTGCGCTACCTGCCCTACGCCTCGATCCGCGCCGGCAAATTCAAGAAGCCGGTGAGCCTCGAGCGTCTGCAGTCGGGCGCCGACCTGCTCTTCATCGAGCGCGCGATCTCGCAGAACCTCGCCCCGAACCGCGACGTCGGCGTGATGCTCTACGGCGACGTCGCCGATTCCGTCTTCTCGTACCAGCTCGGCGCTTTCAACGGCGTCTTCAACGGCGGCTCTTCCGACGGCGACAACCAGACCGACAAGGACTTCGCCGGCCGCGTCTTCGTGCAGCCGTTCCGCGCGACGGACATCGATCCGCTGAAAGGATTCGGCTTCGGCGTCGCCGGGAGCTACGGCCAGCGCACCGGCGAGCCCGAATCCACCCTCAACTTCAAGACCGCCGGACGGTCCAACTTCTATCAGTACGTCAGCGCCGCCAACGTGACCGGCAAGGGCACTCAGTCACGCATCGTGCCGCAGGCGTACTACTACGTCGGCCCGTTCGGCCTCATGGGCGAGTATCTCCGCACCGAGTCGCACATCAAAGGCACGCTCGGCACCGCGCCGAACCCGATCACCCACCCCGAGGCCGAGGAGCGCGCCCGCGGTTGGTTCGTGCAGGCGTCGTACGTCCTGACCGGCGAGGACGCCTCGTACAAGACCGTCGTGCCGATCGACAACTTCGATCCCCTGAACGGCCGCTGGGGCGCGTTCGAGATCGCCGGCCGCGTCAGCAACGTCGACGTCAACGACGGTCCGCTCAAGGCGAAGCTCGCCAAGGGCGCCGACAACACCTGGGCGTACACCGGCGGCGTGAACTGGTACCTCAACAAGAGCTTCAAGCTGCAGCTCGACTACGAGCGCGCGAACTTCTCGCAGCACATCACCTTCGGCACGAACAAAGTGAACCACGAGGACGTGCTCCTGACCCGGTTCCAGCTCCAGTTCTAAAGGGAGGACGTCACCAGACCGCGAGGCGCAGCCGAGCGGGGGCAAAACAGGAAAGGCCACATCATGTTGCAAGCGTGGATCACGTCACCGCGCGGCTCGCTGTATTTCGCCGCGCCGGCGACGGCGTACAATCTCGAGACCCTCCGCACCCACGTTCGGGCATTGCGCGACGAGGAGGCGGCTCGCACGTGTCTCTCCTTGAGCCTGGGTGCGGCGGAGGATGCGGCGGCCACGGCCAGCGTTTCGGCCTTGGTGGCGGCGCTCACCCTCGAGGGCATCCACGTTCGTCTCGCGGTCGATGAGGCGGGTGAAGGCGCCGGCCGTCGGCGCTACGCCGTCACACGGCGGCCGCCGCGACCTCCGACGGTGCCTGGACGGCGCTCGCACGATGTTGCCGAACGACGAGCAGCGACGTCGGGCATTGGCGAATGATCAGCTCGGAGTGGATACCGAACGAGCGGTGCTCGAGGCCCCACTCGGCGCCGGCGCCGATCAGCACCAGATCGTACCCGCGGCCCGCTTCCTCCACGGCGGCGCGCCATGCGATCGGGTGGCGAACGGTCTTCAGCTCGACCGTGGCCACGTCGAAGCCGGCGAGCGTCCCGTCAGTCTGCTCGGCCGCGCCTATCGGGTCGCTCGCGCGCCGCGGATCGAGCACGTGCAGCACGGTGACACGCACGCCGGCGCTCGTCGCGAGGCGGTGCGCGAGGCGAAGCGCTCCCGCGTCGTGGGCGGTTCCGAGATACGGCAAGAGCACGCGCTCGATGCGCTCGAGGCCGCGATCGATCAGCACGCCGACGTCCGTCTCGGCGCGGCGCATGACGTCGTGCACGGTACCGCTCAGCACCGTGTTGCCGAGGATCGGCTTGTGCCAGCCGAGGAGGACGAGGTCGGCGCGCTTGACGGACGCGACGTTGCAGATGTCGTGCGCCGGCTGCGGCGAGACGAACGAGAGCGGCCGCACCTCGAGTCCGAGGAGCGCGGCGCGCTCGAGGAGCGGCGCCAGCGCGACGGCGTCATCGGCGCCTGCCTGCTGGCGCAGGACGAACGACGCGCGATCCGTCGGCGGCACCAGGCGGAGCGCGTAGAGACGGCCGCCGCTCGCCTCGTCGCCCGCGAGTGCTCCCGCGACGGTCACCATCGCCGGCCCACTGCGATCGTAGGCGACGCACATCAATACGGTGAATCCACCGGCGGTGACGCGTGCCGCGTCCTCCTCCTCGTCGCGCGCCATCGCCTCGAGCGGGTACACGACGGCGAGGAGCGGCGTCGTCATGAACGTCGTGAGGAGCGCCATCAAGACCATCATCGTGAAGAGCGTCGGCGAGATGACGCCGAGGTCGAGCCCGATGTTGAGGACGATGAGCTCGATCAGTCCGCGGGTGTTCATGAGGATGCCGAGCGCCGTCGCCTCGCGCCAACGGAGACCGGTGAGGCGCGCCGCAATCGCGCTACCGCCGAACTTGCCGAGGCACGCAGTCGCGATCACGAGGCCACACATCATCCACGCCGAAGCCGAGTTGAGGAGGCCGATCTCGGTGCGGAGACCGCTGTACGCGAAGAAGAGCGGCAGCAGCAGCACGACCACGAGATCCTCGAGCTTGTCGGCGAGGATCTGCGCGAAGCGCTCCTCTTTCGGCACGACGGCGCCGAAGATGAAGGCGCCGAAGAGCGCGTGGATGCCGATCCACTCCGTCGCCCAGCTGGAGAGGAGGACGAGCATCAACGTAACCGCGACGACGTTTTGATTCAGCCCTTCGCGGTTGGCGGTGCGGCTCGCCAGCCGTCGCACGAACGGCCGCACGACGAGCAGCATCACGGCGATGTACGCGAGCGTGAGAAGCGTCGTCGACACCGCGGCCGCGAGGCTCGTGACGCGGACGATCGAGACGACGAACGCGAGGATGCACCACGCGGTGACGTCGTCGACGGCGGCGCAGGTGATCGTCAGCGCCCCGAGCTTCGTGTTCAAGAGGCGTCGTTCGACCAGGATGCGCGCCAACACCGGAAACGCCGTGATGCTCATCGCCGCGCCCATGAAAAGCGTGAACGAGCTGAACGGCACCGACTCCGGCGAGAGCCGCGGATAGAGGTAGAGCGCGATCAGCGCGCCCAGCGCGAACGGGACGATGATGCTCGTGTGGCTGATGACCACCGACGTATGGCCGCGGCCGCGCAACAGGTGCGGGTCGAACTCCAGACCGACGAGGAACATGAAGAGAATGAGCCCGATCTGGCTCAGCATCTGCAGCAACGCGAGCGACTCGTGCGGGAAGAGCGTCGCCGCCACGCTCGGAAAGACCCACCCGAGGAGCGACGGCCCGAGCATGATGCCGGCGACGATCTCCGCGATCACCATCGGCTGGCCCATCCGCCGCGCGAGGAGCCCGATCGTGCGCGAGAGGCCGATGATCACGACGGCTTGCGCGATGAAGAGCGGCAACGGGCCGTGCAGCAGCGCGGTCACGCGGTCACGCTACGGGACGCTGCGCACACGGGCAAGCACCCCGGCGCGCGGGTGCGTCATACACTCGTGCGCTTGCCGTCGTAGTACGGTAGGTCCCTACCGAGGATCTCCAATAGCACGATGCACGACGCAGCAGAGGCCGCCATGGAGACGACGATCACGTCGGAGAATCGTTCGAGGCGTGTCGAGGACATCCTGTCCCGGCTCACCGTCGAGGAGAAGCTCCGCATGCTCGCCGGCGACCTGCCGGTCCTCGACATCTTCCGCATGGGCCGGCACTACAACGAGCGGCCGTACGTCGCGGCGGCGGTGCCGCGTCTCGGCCTCGACGGCATTCGATTCACCGATGGTCCGCGCGGGGTCGTCATCGGTCGCGCGACGGAGTTTCCGGTCTCGATCGCACGCGGCGCGACGTTCGATCCGCTCCTCGAGGAGCGGATCGGTGACGCGATCGGCGTCGAGGCGCGCGCGCACGGCGCGAACCTCTTTGCCGGCGTGTGCGTCAATCTCCTTCGCCATCCCGCGTGGGGGCGAGCGCAGGAAACCTACGGCGAGGACACGCATCTCCTCGGCGAGATGGGAGCGGCGCTGGTCCGCGGCGCGCAGCGCCACGTCATGGCGTGCGTCAAGCACTTCGCCGGCAACAGCATGGAGAACGCGCGGTTCAAGATCGACGTCGAGATCGACGACGCCGATCTCCGCGACCTCTACCTCCCCCACTTCAAGCGCTGCATCGACGCGGGCGTGGCAGCGGTGATGAGCGCCTACAACAAGGTCAACGGCACCTGGTGCGGCCACCATCGGTACTTGCTGACGGACGTGCTGAAGGGCGAGTGGGGATTCGGCGGGTTCGTGATGAGCGACTTCGTCCTCGGCGTCCGGAGCGCGGCCGACGCGCTCGCAGGCGGGCAGGATCTCGAGATGCCGGCACGGCTGCGCTTCCGCCGTCTGCCAGCGCTGGTGCGCCGCGGAACGGTGTCGATGACGCGCGTCGACGACGCCGTACGTCGCCTCGTCGGAACGCAGCTGCGGTTCGCGGGCCGCGGCACGCCGGAGCGCTATCGTGCGGACGCCGTCGCCTGCGCCGCGCACCAGGCGCTCGCCCAGGAGGCGGCCGAGAAGTCGATCGTGCTGCTCAAGAACGACGCGGCGGTTGGCGATCGCGAAGCGCTCCTACCCATCGATGTCGCGCGCACCCACCGCATCGCCGTCGTCGGCGCGCTTGCGGCGCGACGGAACACCGGCGACCGCGGGTCGTCGCGTGTGCGGGCACCCGCGGTGGTCACGATTCTCGACGGCTTACGGACGGCCACAGCCGCCCGTGCGATTCCTCTCGTCGAGTCGGCGACCGACGACCTCGCTGCCGCGGCGTCGGCGGCGCGCGACGCCGACCTCGCGCTCGTCGTCTGCGGCTGCACGCATCGCGACGAGGGAGAGTATCTCGGCATATGGGGCGGCGGTGACCGGTCGACGCTGCGGCTGCGCCCGACGCAGGAGCAGCTGATCGAGGCCGTCGCGGCCGCGAACCCACGGACCGTCGTTGTGCTGATGGGCGGCAGCGCCTTCGTCACGGAGTCGTGGCGGACGCAGGTCGCTGGTCTTCTGATGGCTTGGTACCCAGGCATGAAGGGCGGCGATGCGGTGGCACGCGTCGTCTTCGGCGACGTGAATCCGAGCGGCAAATTGCCGTGCACGTGGCCGCGCTCGGAGGCGCAGCTTCCACCGTTCGATCGCCATGCCCCGCGCGTACGCTACGGGCCGTTGCACGGGTACAGGTTGATGCAGGCCGAGCATCGCGACCCGGCGTTCTGGTTCGGCTTCGGTCTCTCGTACACGACGTTCGCGCTCGGCGAGCCGACGATCGACGGTGGCTCGGTGGTCGTCGCGGTGCGGAACACGGGTCCGCGGCCGGGCGACGAGGTCGTCCAGCTCTACGTCGATGTCGCGCTCGGCTCCGACCCGCGCGCGCTGCGAACGTTACGCGCGTTCGAGCGCGTCTCGCTCGAGCCCGGGCAGTCGCAGATCGTCCGTTCCGCGCTCCCGCCCGACTGGCGCGTCGTGCACGTCGGCACGAGCGCCGACCCGCGAGCGCTGCGCAGCGTCGCCGTCTCGCCCGCGTCCGCTGCTGCGGGATCGGACGCGGCGGCACAACCATGCGAGCGCGTGCTGCGGCTCTGATTGCGACTTTTTCCAACACGAATTCGATTGACGATCGCGGTGAGTTCGCATGAAGATCCGCGAGAATGCAGGGCGAACGTAGGCGGCGCGTCGCAGGGATGACCACGATCGCCGTCGTGATCGCGATCGCGGGCGTCGCGCGCGCGTCGTTGACATCCGACGGATGTCTCGCGCGGAAGCGCCGCGTATGGGGCGCACTACAGGCGTGCGATGCCGCCGAGCAAGCAAAGCGCCTCGTAGGCCGGAGCCACGACGACCTCGCGTGCGTCCACCGGTTCAACGCCAAGCGCAAACGCATCGACGCCGTCGCGGCAACGCAGCACGTCGCGTGTCGGTACCGTGACAACGGCGACGGCACCGTCACCGATTACGACAACGGCTTGCAATGGGAAAAGAAGACGACGAGCGTCGGCAGCGGCGAAAACGTCGCTGATCCCCACGACGTCGACAATCTCTATCGGTTCACGGCGCAGGCCGATGGTACCGCTCCCGACGGCAGCGCGTTCACGGCGTTCCTCGCCGCGCTGAACTATTGCAGTCTCTCGTCATTCGAGGATGGAGAGTTTGGGCGATTCGGCTTCGCGGGCCATTGCGATTGGCGCGTGCCGCGCCTCGCCGAGCTGCAGTTCATCCTCGATCCCGCGCGCTGCGACGCGGACGGCGCCTGCATCGACCCGATCTTCGGCCCGACCCGTGCCGACGTGTACTGGGGGTTCGATGCGGAGTCCGAGAACGCGTCGTTCGTCTGGAACGTCAGCTTCGGGTTCGGCGGCGTGGCGATCCGCTCCAAGAACGACCTGTATGCCGTGCGCGCCGTGCGCAACGCGAACTTCTGGTAGCGGATGCGCGGCGACGCGTCGCCGTCGCCGCGCACGGTCGATCACGCCCCGTTCGTCTGCAACTTGCGCAAGCGGCGGATGAGCTGCGTCTGCCGTACGAGATCTCCGGCGCCGCCGCCGGTGGCGAGCGGGCCGATGTTCCACATGACGACGTGACGCAGCCCCGCCGCGACGTACGGCTTCACGTCGGCGACGATCTCATCGACCGTCCCGGCGAAGAGCGCCTCGCTCACGAGCTCCTTCGTCACGACGCGCTCGGCCTCGGCGAGCGCCGCAGGCGGCACCGCGTTCGGGACGATGTCGGCGAAGCCCTCGAAGTTCTCGCCGAGCGGGTGGCGGAGGCCGTGTTTCTTCCACACCGCGCCGGGGATCAGTAGGCCCATCGCGGTCACGGGCTTCACCTTCATTAAACGGTCGAGGGTCTTTTCGCGTCCGGGGCCGATCGCGACCTGGATCTGTAGGGCGGGCTCGAAGCGATCGACTGGGCGGCCCGCCTCGGCGGCCGCGGCGTGGATCATCGCGAGCTTCTGACGATACTCGTCGGGCGACATCTTCTGCGTCGGATACCAGCCGTCGCCGAAGCGGCCGGTGAGACCGAGCATGCGCGGCGCGTGCGCGGCGAGCCAGACCTTCGGCGCCTGTCCTTTATATAGAGGGGTCGCGAAGAGCGTGTCGCGCAGGCGCCAATTCGGCCCGTCGAAGCTCACCGGCTCGCCGCGGCTCTCCCAGAGCTTGCGAATGATCGCGAGCGCCTCCTCGAGGCGGCCTACGCGGCGCGTGAACGGCATGCCGTACGGTTCCGTGTTCTCGCGCTCGCCGTTGCCGATGCCGAGGATCGCGCGTCCGCGGGTCAGATGGTCGACCGTCACGAACGCTTGCGCGAGCGTCGCCGGGTGGCGGCGGAACGCCTCGGTCACACCGGTGCCGATGCGGACGCGCCGATAGCGCGCCGCCATCGCGCCCATCATGACGAACGGATCGAAGAAGGCGTCGGTCGACGGAATCATCTTCGCGGCGGGCGTGTACTCCGGCTTCCAGAGCGCGCGCGGCACGAAACCGATGTAATGGTCGGGCAGGAGCAAGCTGTCGGCGCCGGAGAGCTGCGCGAGGCGCGCGCTCATCCGTTCCACCCACAGCGGCGCCACGCACCCGGTCTCGACGCCCACCTGTAGTCGTGCCATCGACGGTCCCTCCGTCCGCGCTCTATAGGAGAATCGCGCGTGGGAGTCAGCAGGCGCGTTCGGCACCGTTCGGTACCGACGTCGGAGGCATGCCGACGCCTGACCTGCGTTGCCACGGTGGCGGCGGTGGTCCGCTCGCGTCGTCTGTGGTAGCGGACGCGGCATGAGTGACTTCGCGAGCCGCAGCTTCTGGCTCGAGGACGCGTACGCACCCGGTCCGGCGCTCGAGGGCGACCGCTCCGTCGACGTCGCGATCATCGGCGGCGGCTTCACTGGTCTCTGGACCGCATACTTCCTGAAGCGCGCCGAGCCCGCGCTGCGGATCGCGCTCCTCGAGCAAGAAGTCGTCGGGTACGGCGCGAGCGGGCGGAACGGCGGCTTCGCGATGACGCTCCTGAATCGCGGGCTGCACGACATGGTGCGCGCCTTCGGTGACGACGCGACGCGCGCGGCGCATCGCGCGGCGGCGGCGTCGGTCGACGGCATCGGCGCGTTCACCCGCGAGCATCGCGTCGAGTGTCACTACGAGAAGAATGGGCTCCTCTGCGTCGCGTCCGACCCGAGCCAGATCCCGCGCATCGAGGCCGAGTACCGCGAGGCCGAGCGCCTCGGCCTCGCCGGTTTTCGATTTCTGGATCGCGCGGCGGTGCAGGCGAGCGTCCACTCGCCGACGTACGAGTGCGGCGTCCGCGAGGAAAGCTGCGCGATCGTCAACCCCGCGCGCCTCGTCCGCGGCCAGCGCCGGATCGCCGCGGAGCTCGGCGTCGAGATCTACGAGTCGACCGCCGTGCGCGAGGTGCGTGCCGAGGGGAACCGCGTGACGATCACGACCCCGACGGGAATCGTCCGCGCCGACCAGGCGGTGCTCGCGACGAACGCGTACTCGGTGCACTTCCCGCAGATCCAGCGCTACGTCGTACCGATCTATTCCTACATCGTGCTCACGGAGCCGCTCGCGCCGGCATTGCAAGACGCGATCGGCTGGAGCGGCCGCGAAGGCATCGAGGACCGCCGCACGTTTCTGCATTACTACCGGCCGACGCACGATGGGCGCATCCTCTTCGGCGGCGAGGACGCCCCGTACTACTACGGCTCGAGCATCGGCTCGCAGCACGACCGCAATCCCGACGTGTTCGCGCGCTTGAAGGACGACCTGCGACGGACGTTTCAGCCGCTCGCCGGCGTCCGCTTCACGCACGAGTGGGGCGGCCCCGTCGGTCTGACCGTCCGATTCGTGCCGACGTTCGGCACGCTCGAGGGCGGGCGCGTCCATTACGGATTCGGCTACTGCGGGCACGGCGTCGCGCCGACGCACCTCGGCGGGCAGATCCTCGCCGACCTCGTGCTCGGACGACGCACCGAGCGCACCGACCTCTGTTTCGTGCGCGCGACGGCGCTGCCCTTCCCGCCCGAGCCGCTGCGTTACCTCGGGGTCACCGCGTCGCGCTGGGCGCTGCTCCGCCAGGATCGTGAGCAACGTCCGAAAGACGATCCCTGGATCGTGCGGATGATGATGCGGTTCGGCGGCTGAGGCCGTTCGCCCATACGCACGCGCATCCGCTAAGCTCGAACCATCCGTGGAAGCCCTTCTCCCTTACCTCGAGCAGTCGACATACGCCGCGGCCTTCGTCCTGCTGCTCGCCGCCGGTGTCGGCGTGCCGATCCCCGAGGACATCCCCATTCTTTTGTCGGGCTATTTGAGCCACCGCGGCGTCATGCGCTTCGAGATCGCGCTGCCGGTCTGCTTCATCGGCGTGATCGTCGGCGACGCGTGTCTCTTCATGCTCGCGCGTCACGGCTCGCAATCGCTCCGCCGCCATCCGCTGCTCGCGCGGCTCGTGACCGCCGAGCGGCGCACGCGCGCGCGCGATCTCGTGCGCCGTCGCGGCGTCGGCGCCGTCGTCATCGCGCGGCACGTCGCCGGGCTGCGCGTCGCCGTCTTCGCGACCGCCGGCGCCGCGGGAATGCGCTTTCGGCGCTTCATCTTCTGGGACGCGGTCTCGGCATGCGCGAGCGTGCCGGTGATGTTCACGCTCGGGTATCTCTTCGCCGACCGGCTCGACGTCCTCGTACAGCACATCCATCAGGTGCAGCACTGGGCATTCGCGATCGCGCTGCTGGTCGCCATCGTGGCGCTCGTCTATTGGCAGTGGAGCGACCGCTTGCCGTCGTGGTGGCCGGGATCGACGGATCACGACGCCGCGAGCGAATGACGCCGCGACCGAGCGACGCCGCCACAGTATGTCGCGCGACGACTCGGCCGGCAGCCGTCATCGCGACACGGCAGTGACGAGCCGCGCGACGACCGTCGCGAGCTCGACGACCTGGCGCGGCACCTCGGCGCGGCGGCATGTCCAGAGCGGCGTGACCGACCAGTGCCGGCCGAGCTCACCGACGTCGGCGGGGAGCACGACGGGGTCGAACCGCGCGCCGACGATCGTGCACCGCTCGCGAGCACGCGGCGGCGCGAGCCGCAACGGCGCCACCGGATCGAAGAGATTCGCGAGCGTCCGGCGGCGACGGACGCCGTCACGGGCGAGCGCGCGCGCGTGCACCCCGGCGGCGGACGCGCGCGGCGGGATCCACGCCCAGCCGGGATGCGCGCCCGCGAGCATCGGCAGATAGCCGTCGAAGCACGTCGTCGTCGCCGCGAGCAACGCCGCGACCGTCCCGCCGTGGCCCATTCCGGCCGCGACGACAGTCTGATACCCGGCGGCGCGCGCCCACGTCTCGACGGCGACGTTGTCGTGCACGAGCTGCACGATCGCGGCGAGCGCGGCACCGACGCTGTGCGCCCATCCGCGTCGGCGATCCGCCGGCGCCCGCCGCCGCACGGTGCCCGGCGCCATCGGCACGACGACGTCGAGACCGGCCGCCGTCAGGCGCGCGACGAACGCGCGCGTGACGAGCACTCGCGCGAGCAGCCCGTCATCTGGATTGAACACGACGAGTGCCCGCCGCTCGACGCCGGCGTGATAGTGCCGCACGACGGCGTCGTTCCGTTCCCGCAATGGACTGACGAACGGCGATCGAAACGCATACTCGTCGGCGGCATCGGCGCCGCGCGCACGACGGAGCTCATGAAACGGCGGCGTCGGCGCGAAACGAAAGAGCGTCCGCCGCCGTGCGGCGGTGTGGATCGTGCGGCAGAGGGCGCGGTCGACCCCCTCCGCGAAGTAGCCGTGCCCGAGGCGTGCCGCGTACGGCGACAGCCACGCCGCCGCACGCGCGAGGCGCGTGCCGCGTTGCACGTCCGCGTCGGCCAGCGCGCGCCGCGCATCGCGTTTTCCACCGGGGTCGCCCACGTCCTGTTTGCGGGTCCCAGCAAGCGGTGCACCCGACAGGATTTCTCAGCGACCCGATGAAATCGGCCGCTCGGGAATCGCGACACGGACGGGCGGTGTCCGATCGCGACACGGCTTCGCCGGGAGGAACTTCGTCACCGGCGATGATCGAAACGCGCGCCGGCGCATGTGCGCCGGCGCGCTCGGTGGATCAGCTCAGCTCGCGGGCGGGCACGCCTGCACGCACGCCTTGAAGCCGGCGCGGCAGTTCTGCTTCTCGGAAATGACGATCGTGTTCACGCGGAAGCTGTCGCGGCACCCGTCGCGGCAGAGGAACCGGGTGACCTGCGCCCCGTCGATGCAGTCCTGACAAGTCGTATCGCCGTGGCAACTGCAGACTTGGCCCTGCGGGCCGCAGGTGGCGCCGCAGCCGCCCGGCGGGGCGCCGGTCGCTGTTGCCGTGAACGCGGCGTTGCACGCGTTGGTACCGGTCGGACAGTTGGTGAGCGAACTGTCGACGACACATTGCTCGCCATTCGGGCAATCCGCGTCGGCGCGACACGGATCGTTCATCGTCTGCGAACAGTGGCCGCTGACGACGCCCGTGTCGAGGATCTCTTCGACTCGGTCGAAGCACGCCTGCCGACCGGCGAGGCACGCGCGGCCACACGCCGGCTGCACGTTGCGGCAAGTGAACTTCTGGTCGAGGAAATCCGATTTGCATTGCGCCTTGCAGTCGAGGAACGTCGCCTTCGCTGCGTCCTTGCACGCACCGGCATCGGCACGGCTGACGAGCGCGACGGTCCCCAGCAGCACGGCACTGCTGAGGAACAGTACGGCTCCGAACGATCTCATGGTGATCCTCCTTAGGGGGCGGCCAGCGTGGCCTCTTCTTGGGTGAGACATTGCGCCTCATCCGGACGAAAGGTCAATCGCCCAAAAGGACTAGTCTCGTGCATTTTCGACGTCCCGCCTATTTTCACTGCGCCTTTCACGCATGCGATCGTATCGCAACGCACCGCGACGCCGGCGCGCGCGAGCGTTTCGCGGACGGCGGCTGATCGCGGGCGGTGTTACGCGTCGCACCTGCCAACGATCATTATATCGATACGCGCCATCGACAACGCAGTATCGAGAAAATGTTGTCGTTAGTCGCATCGCCGACGCGGATTCGACGCGCGCATGGGCTGCGGCGTGCGCTCGCGCATGTGCTCGGATCTTCGCTAGCGAAGCCGCGTCGGCAACGCACCGTCGCGCGGATCTAAGGTAGTCGCGGCTTTCGTGCGCGAACACGCCGCCGCGTGCCACTCGTGCAACGTCGCGGGATCGTCCGACGCGGCAAACCGCCGAAATGGTGAGCTGAGAAGGCGCAAGGTCGTTGCAAGGTTCTTGCAACGATTCCTCCGATGTCCCGTCACGTGCCCCCGCGTGCCCGCGACGCGAGGAGTCCTCGAGCATGAGCCCCAACCCGCGCCGCCTCGCCGCGTTCGCAGTCGTCGCCAGCCTCGCCTCCGCGCCGCCCGCCTGGGCCTGGCACATCGCCGGTCAAGTCTTCTGCGATCGGAACGGCGACCACACGATCGACACGCTCGATACGACCATCGACGGCGTCGGCGTCCTGATCACCGCCTTGACGAACTCGCCCGGCAGCACGTTTCCGGCGACGACGGGCTCCGGCAACGGCTCCTACACCGTATCGCTGCCCAATCACGACGACGACTACCGCGTCGAACTGACCGGCGTCGGCCTGCCCGCGGGCGCGACGGTGATCATTCCGTCGAGCGGCGCCTACGGTGTGCCGCCGGTCGCCGCGATTCATCTACAAGCCGACGCCTTCGACGCGACGGCGAACTTCCTCGTCTCCGGCTGCGTGGCGACGCCGACTCGCACGTCGACGTCGACCCCGAGCCCAACCCGTACGGCGTCGCCGACCGCGACCGCAACGCCCACGGCGAGCGCGACGCGGACAGCGACTGCAAGCCCCACCGCAACGCCAACCGCGACGGCAACCGCAACGGCGACCGCGACGGCGACGCCGACGACCACGGCGACCACCACTCCGACACCGACGCTCACCGCGACCACCACTCCAACGCCGACGCTCACCGCGACACCCACGCTGACCGCAACGCCGACCGCGACCGCGACACCGACCACGACCGAGACGCCAACGCCGACCGCCACGACGACGCCGACGCTGACGGCCACATCGACGCCGACGAGGACTGCGACGCCAACATCGACCGTCACGCCGACCGCGACCGAGACGGCGACCGCGACGGCGACCGCGACGCCGACCGCGACACCGACGCTGCCGACACCGACGGCGACCGCGACACCGTTGCCGCCGGTCGGCCCCTTCCTGTGCTACGAAGTCGACGACTCGAACGTCGGCGCGATCATCGGCCTCGACGTCGTCGATCGATTCGGCGCGGCGACGATCGAGCTCAATTGGCGCAAGCGGGTGAAGCGCTTCTGCAATCCGGCCGGCTTCGGCCCCGACGCCGAGGTCCCGACGTCACCCGATCATTTGACCGGCTACATCATCACCGACCGCACCCCGCCGTTCTCACAGCTGCTGAATCAGACGGTGACGAACGAGTTCGGGACGTTCGTCATGCGGTTCGTGCGGCCGATCGTGCTGCTGGTGCCGAGCGCGAAGAGTCTCGACGGTCCGCCGGCGCCGTTCGGGAGCCCCGTGATCGATCACTTCCAGTGCTACCGCACGCGAGGCGCGCGGCTGAAACGCCCGGGCGTTCACATCGTCGACCAGTTCGGCTCGTGGTCGTACGATCTGCTGCGCGTGTCGCGGCTGTGCACCGCGGTCGACAAGCGCGGCGAGGGCGTGATCGACCCCGACGCGAACCTCCTCTGCTACAAACTGCGTCCGACGAAGAGCACGCCCACGTTCCACGGCCCGTTCCCGGTCTACATCGACAATCAATTCGGACCGGACCAGCTGAGGCTGCAACACGCGCGCGAGCTCTGCGTGCCGTCGACGATGAATTCCAACTGACACGGCCGCGCGCGACCGTTCACGGCTGCTCGCGGTCGCGGCCGTGACGGTCGTCCGGTGGCGCGTGCTTGCCGCCGCTCGGTGGTGGAGCAGCACCGCCGTGATTCGGTGGCGGCGCTGCGCGACCCGGTTGCGGCACCGGAGCGGGCTGCGGTCGTGCCTGCTCACGCGCGACCGGACGCTCGCGCGGCGGCGGCGCCGCGCCGCGGTCGGGGCGCTCGCCACCGCCGTGGCCGCGCGGCGCCGGCATCTCGCGCATCGCCGGCGGCGGCGCGGCAGCGGGCGGCGGCTGACGTGGCGGCTGAGACTCGGCGCTGCGACGGCCGCGCTCCACGTTGCCGCCGCCGCGCTCGTTCATCATCATCGGCGCCCGTTCCGGCGCCGGCTGACCGTGCCGCCCGCGCTCGACGTTCGGACCGCCGCGCTCGACACCCGCAGGAGGCGGCGGTGCGCCGTGAGGACCGCCGCGCTCGACGCCCGCAGGAGGCGGCGGCGCGCCGTGGGAACCGCCGCGCTCGACACCTGCAGGAGGCGGCGGCGCGCCGTGGGAACCGCCGCGCTCGACACCCGCAGGAGGCGGCGGCGCGCCGTGGGAACCGCCGCGCTCGACGCCCGCAGGAGGCGGCGGTGCGCCGTGAGGACCGCCGCGCTCGACGCCCGCAGGAGGCGGCGGCGCGCCGTGGG
>JBGPOW010000084.1:0-16896 GCA_041488235.1 Binatia bacterium | reverse complement strand
CGCTGCACCCCGCGTGCGCAAAAGGTTCAGTGCGCACAACGGGTGCTGCGCACGGCGCCGCGCCTCTCGCACGCCGCCGCACGCCCACCGCACGTGCATCTCCCTCCTCTGCTTGCGTCGAGCCCCCCCGTCTGCCGCGTCGTCGACCCCTAACGTCGTGATCCGTGCTCACGCTCGTCCGTTGGCGCTCTCACGACCGCGCGTGATTGAGCCTGCGCAGCCGAGCGACGAGACTCCCCGCCGATCGCATCACACTTCGAGCGGAGGATCTCATGCGAAAGATCTCGGTCTGTCTCTGTGCCTGCCTCGCCGTCCTGACGATTGCGTCGGTTGCGATCGCGCGTGCACCGTCGTGCACGTTCGGTCCGGGAGCGTTGCCGGCCGACACCGCGCGGGTGCACGGCGCGCAGATTCCGATCGACAACGTCGTCGTGCTGATGCAGGAGAACCGGTCGTTCGATCACTACTTCGGCCAGCTGCACGACGAGGGGCAGAAGCACGCGAAGCGGGTGCCGGGCAGTGCTTCCAACCCCGACCCGACGAACCCCGACGGCGCGCCGATCCTGCGCTTCCACAAGACGACCTATTGCGAGACCGCCGACCTCGACCACTCCTGGAACGGCACGCACCGGGAGTACGACGGCGGCAAGATGGACGGTTTCACCGCGCAGAACATCGACAGCACCGATCCGACCGGCGCGCGTACGATGGGCTACTACGACATCAACGACCTGCCGTTCTACTACGCGCTGTACAGCACGTTCGCGATGGGCGACCGTTACTTCGCGTCGACGTTGACGCAGACGTTTCCCAACCGCTTCTATCTCCTCGCCGGCACCTCGTTCGGCCACATCAAGAATGACTTTCCGACGGGCGATCCCCTCAACGACTTCGCGCAGCGCACGATCTTCAACCTACTCGACGAGGCCGGAGTGACCTGGAAGGTCTACTTCTCGCAGATCGCGTTTGCGGACGAGTTTTCGTACGTCCGCAACCATGCCCCCGGGAACGTCGTTCCGATCGACGACTTCTACACCGACGCTGCCGCCGGCACGCTGCCGCAGGTGTCGTTCGTCGATCCGATCTTCATCGCGCAAGCCAACGTCGAGAACGACGAGCATCCGCCGTCGAACGTCCAGGTCGGCGAAAGCTTCGTTGCGCAAGTGATCAACGCGCTCTTCACGAGCCCGCAGTGGGCGCACTCGGCGCTCTTCCTGAACTACGACGAGCACGGCGGCTTCTACGACCACGTGCCGCCGCCCGCGGCGTGCGCGCCCGACGACATTCCGCCGATGCTCAGCCCCGGCGACGAGCCCGGCGGGTTCGACCGCTACGGCATCCGCGTGCCTGCCGTCGTCGTGTCGCCGTACGCGCGGCCGCACTACGTCTCACACCGCGTGTACGACCACACGTCGGTATTGCGCTTCATCGAGACCCGCTTCGACCTCCCGGCGCTCACCCGCCGCGACGCCAACGCCGACCCGATGCTGCGCCTCTTCAAGTTCAGCCGCCCGGCGTTCCCGACGCCGCCGAGCTTGCCGGCCGCGCCAATGGATCCCGCCCAAGTCGAGCAATGCTCTACCGCACCGCCGCCGACCGGCCTCTGACGGTCTCAGAATCCGGTGTCGATGACGGTCGACGGCTGACGGATCGCGCCCGCGCCGGGAAGACCGGCCGTGCTGTCGACGGCACCCTGGCCCGTGCCGCCGATGCAGAAGATCGCCGACAACACCGGGTCGGTCGTCGACGCGACGCCGGTGCGGGTGATGCCCGAGTTGATGAAGCAGTCCTTGGCGAAGAACCGACACGTCTCGCCGCCGTTGCATCGGCTGCAGATCGGCTGTGCGCAGTCGCTGTTGCGCAAGCAGCTCTGGTACGAGCTGTACGAGCAGCGTCCCTGGATCGTCGCGGTGCATCCGCCCTCGTTCGGTTGCAGCGCGGCGGGCGCCGACGGATCGGGCCGGCAATCGGCGAGATGACAGAACCCTCCGGCACACTCGCTGTCGAGCGTGCAGGACTGCGCATCGTTCCCGCCGCCGACGCACGCGGCGTCACAGCTGTTCGGCTGCTCGCGGACGCCACCCACCGCCGGACAGAAGCACTGGTCGTTGCAGGTGCCGCCCGGGCACTGCGAGCCGGTCGTGCAGCTCGCGCCTTGATTGCCGCCGCCGACGCACGTCTTGTCGCTGAACGCGCCCTCGTTGCACTGATAGCTCGGCGCGAGCGACACGGTCTCGGTGCTCTGCGGGGCGAAGACGATGTCGAGGATCCCCGGCGACGAGAGTGTCGGAGGGCAGTCGATGCTCGGATTGCCGAAGAGCGGCGTCGGGCCGCCGTACGGCGGACCCGGCCGGCACGGTTGTCCCTGATTGGGGCCGAAGCTGCAGAGGAGATCGGTGACGCAGAGTTGGCTCGTCGTATCGGCGCAATCCGCGTTGGTCGTACAGTTGTGACGGCCGCCCAAATCGCCCGGTGACGCTTTGCAGAAGCCGCCGCATACGGGGCACGGTTGCGCCGGCGTGCCGGTCATCTGCACGATCGACTTCTGCCGCAGGTGGATTGCCATCGAGCCGGTCGCGAGATCCTTGGTCCCGGAAAGATCCTCGGTGAACACGTTCACGACGCACACGGGCACGCCGCCGGCCGAGAGGGGCAGCGGCGGGGTATGGAACTGCTGCATGCAGAAGTCGCCGGCGGCCGGACAATTCGTCGGATCGGAGCACGTCGTGAGCGCGGTCGTCGCCTCGGTGTTGCACGAGCATGCCTTCTGCACGTCGAATCTGCAGTGCGGGCCGACGGCCGTGAGCTCTTTGCGGCACGTCCCGGCGCTCAAGCTCGCGCACTGGGCGTTATTCGAGCAGGACGGGTGCGACCCGCCGCTACAGCTCGGTCCGACCGTGCACAGCGTGTCGGGTCCGCCCGGGCCGTCGCAATCGTAGAGGTCGATGACGTAACCGCCGCCCTCGACGAGCGCGAAGTCGTGCGCGAGCCCGGTCCAGCCGGTGTCGAGGTCGGAGGCCTCGTGTTCGATCACGCGCTCGCGCGGCCGATCGGTGCAGAGACACGGGAACGGCGACGTCGCCGCTCCGCATTGCCCTGGGCAGCTCGTGTCGCTCGGCGCGTCGCACTCCTCGTCCGGTCGATTGCGCTTCCCGTCGCCGCAGACCGGCGGCGACGGCGGCGGCGGATACTCGAAATCGATCAAGTCGTCGACGTTCGCGTCGTCGAGATTCGAGACGACGTCGCCGTGCGTGACCATCGTGCAGTCCGCGATGCAGTTGGCATTGCACGTGCCGCAAATGGACGCGCACGCGGGATTCGAGCACATGCCGAGCGCCGACGCGCTCGTGGCGCACTTGGCGATGATCGCCGCGCGGGCTTTGCTCTCGACGCTCGCCACTCTCGCGAGGACGGCGGCGTCGGTTCTGCACGTCGCGGAAAGCGTCGCGAACGTGTCGGGGCCGTTCAGGCACTTCTGCAGCGCTTTGAGCTTCGCCGCGACGAGCTTGCCGCCATTTTTCGCGACCGCCTTCTGACAGCGCAGCGTCGTGTCGTCGAGCGGTCCGCTCGTGTTGTACTCGATGTCGATCAGGCTCTGAATCGCGGACTCGTGACTCGTCTGCAGACAATCCTTGAGATCGCCGAGGGTGAAGCCGTCGCCGGTCGTCAAATCGCTGCACGGTCCGGGATAATTCAGGTACCCTGCGCCGAGGTATGCCTCCGGGGTCGTTTGGCAAGTCCTCTGCACTCCGCTCTGCAGCTTGCCCTCGAGAATGCCGATCGACTCGGGCGGGGCCGGTGGCGTGCAGCTGCCGGGATATCGCACGTTCTTGTCGTTGCACTTTTGAATGGTGCGCATCATGCGCTGGACGAACTTCCGGGAATACGCCGCGATTCCCCTGCGGCACGACTGTCCACCGATGGGAAACACCGCCCCCGCCTCACGCGCCGTCGTGACCGCCAGCGCGAGCGCGAAGCATACCCGGGCGAGAGCGTGGGGTTTCATGACCATCCTCCTCGATACGTGAAACGAGCAGCGGTCGACCGGGCGATCGCGAACGATCACGGCACCCCGGCGGGAGTCCTGCCCCGCTGCATGTCGCACTCGAAACGGAGACGAGCGCCCGGACCTTGACACAAAATCTTCCGCAGAGCTACGGAAAAGTGACAGATGATCTGAGTGTTACATGGACATAAACGCGGTGCGGCGCGAGCCTGCTATAGCCAACCCTGTGTGCCGCTCCGCGGCTTGATCGACATGCTCGACATCTGCGAGAGGACGACTCGAGGCTGCTACCGAGCGTGACCGTCGCTTCCCCGCATGCCGCTACCCCGCCGACCGAAGAGGCGGCGTGGCCCGCCCCGAACGGCAATCGTGTCGTCTTTCTGATCGACGCCGCGAGCGGTTTCGAGCGTCGCCTGCTCGAGGATTGGATCAATCGCGCCAAACCGGCGCACATTTCGCCCGCCGAGGTCGAGACGATTCGGATCCCGCCGTCGCGTCGCGGACGGCGGCGGCGCCTCGACCCGCGGCTCGAAGCACGCCTCGCGACCGGCGACGACCCGCTGTTGGCGCCGCTGCGCGTCTCCTGGCACCCCGGCGACGTGAACGGCAAGCGCGAGGCCCGTTTGTCCGACCTCGTGACCCTCGGCGATCCGCGCGATCCGGGGCGCCTGCGCCAGCGCTGGGTGCGGCGGCGGTATCCGGAGCGCTGCCGCATCGTCGTCGGCGAGCCGGCGCCGATCTCGGATCTCCGCGAGCGGTGGCGGCGGGCCGGCGGGGTCGACGCCGCGCAGACGACGGGCCTTGCCGAGTTCGTCGTCCGTCAAGCGGTCTTGGCGTGCGAGCGCGCCGAGCGTCGCCTGCGCGGCGCGCGCTACAAAGTTCCGCGCTTCGTCCACGAGGACATCCTCGCGCGGCCGGCATTTCGCGGCGGCGTCGCGCGCCTCGCGCGTGAGCTCGGCCGTCCGGAGGCCGCGGTCGCGCGCGAGGCGGCGAAGTACCTGCGCGAGATCGCGGCGCGGCACAGCCCATACGTCATCGACCTCACCGCGCACCTGATCCGCCTCCTCTACACCCGCGGCTACGGCGAGGCGCTCCATTACGACCGCGCGCAACTGGAGGCGGTCGAGGCGCTGACGCAGCGCTATCCGGTCGTGTTCCTCCCGTCGCACAAGTCGAACCTCGACCACCTCGTGCTGCAATACGCGCTGCACGAGAACGGACACCCGCCGAACCACACCGCCGGCGGTATCAACATGAATTTCTTTCCCGTCGGTCCGCTGGTGCGCCGGAGCGGCGTCTTCTTCATCCGCCGCAGCTTCAAAGACAATGCCGTCTACAAGCACGTCCTGCGGCAGTACATCGATTATTTGATCGAAAAACGTTTCTCCCTCGAGTGGTACATCGAGGGCGGCCGGTCGCGCGCGGGCAAGCTCCTGCCGCCGAAGTTCGGCATGCTCGCCTACGTCGTCGACGCGTACCGCCGCCGCAAGAGCGAGGACGTCTACTTGATCCCGACCTCGATCGCGTACGACCAGATTCAGGACGTCGGCGACTACGTCGCCGAGCAGCGCGGCGCCGCCAAGCAGCGCGAGAGCTTCGGCTGGTTTCTGCGTCTTGTCCGCTCGTTGCAGCGTCGCTACGGCGACATCCACATCCGGTTCGGCGAGCCGATCTCGTTGCAGCAGGCGCTCGGGCCGCCCGACCCGGGCGCGGAGCCGAATCCCGACGAGCGCAGCCTCGCGGTGCAGAAACTCGCGTTCGAGGTCGCCGTGCGGATCAATCGCGTCACGCCGATCACGCCGACGTCGCTCGTGACGCTCGCGCTCCTCGGCGTCGGCGACCGCGCGCTCACGCTCGACGAGACCGCCGCCGCGCTGCAGAACATCGTCGCGTACGTCCGCCGTCGCCGCCTCCCGACGACGACCGACCTGCGCGAGCTCACCACGTCCGACGGTTTGCAACGCGCGCTCGATGCGCTGGTGGGAAGCGGCGTCGTCGCGCGCTTCGCGGAAGGTCCCGAAGCGGTGTACGCGATCGGCGCCAATCAGCACCTGACCGCCGCCTATTATCGCAACACGATCATTCATTTCTTCGTGAATGGCGCGATTGCCGAGCTCGCGCTCCTCGCCGCCGCCGAGGACGGCGTCGCCGATCCGACCGCGGCCTTCTGGGACGAGGCGATGCGCCTCCGCGATCTCTTGAAATTCGAGTTCTTCTTCGCCGAGAAGGACGCCTTCCGTGCCGAGCTGCGCGCCGAGATCAGCGGCCACGACCCCGACTGGGAAGCGGCCGTCGCCGCCGGCAGCACCGCGATCCATGCCCTCGTCCGCCGCTTCAAGCCATTCTCGGCGCATCGCGTGCTGCGCCCGTTCCTCGACGCCTACCGCGTCGTCGCCGACGCCCTCGAGCGCGTCGACCCGAGCGCCCCATTCGACGAACCCGCCTTCCTCGCGAGCTGCATCGCGCGCGGCAAACAATACGACCTCCAACGCCGCCTCCGCAGCCACGAGTCGGTCTCCAAGATCCTCTTCACAACCGCCCTCCGCTTGGCCCGCAACCGCGGTCTCGTCCCTCCCACCGCCCCGTCGGACGCCGACCGCTCCACCCTCACCGCCCGCCGCCACACCTTCGCCGACGAAATCCGCGCCGCTGTCCGCCGCCTAGACGCCATCGACGCCCTAGTCGCCAGCCGCCGCGCCGGCCTGATTTAAACGAGCGTCGCTGCGCGACGGGGTAGCCGGTCGGCTCCGCGCGAGGATCGCTCGCACGGGGCACCGGGCAGGCATTAGACGTTCCGTACTGCGTACTGGGGTAAAGATCGTAATGGCTCGCTCTTTATGCGCGCTTCACCGACCCGCTACCCCGTCGCAATACCGGCGATCGTTCACGTCGGGCGCCGCGAGCATTTCCAACTCGCCGCGTCGCGAGCGCCAGCGAGCCAGCTCCGTTCCGCGATGCGAGCGCAGCGAGCGAGCTTTTCTTCGCTCTACGGCGCCGAGCAGACCGCCGAGAAGGGTCCAGATGCAAGGCGCGAGCGAGCCGGGCGCGGAGGCGTAGCGGAGCTACGCCGCACAAGCCCGGCGACCGAGCAACGCAGCAGATGGGCCCTTATCGGCGGTCTGCCTCTGCGCGGGCGAGGTCGTGGCGGATGCTGCGCGCGGCAGCGGCGAAATGCGCCGCGGCGAGCACGTTGGCGATGCCGAGGATCAGCAGCGAATAGCGGACGGCGTGGGCACCGTACGACGCGGCGAGCACGTCGTTCAGTATGCCGACCGCGAGCGGCCCGAGGCCGAGGCCGATGATGTTGATGACGAAGAGCAGGACGGCGGACGTCGTCGCGCGCATCGTCGGACGGACGAGCGTCTGCGTCAACGAGAAGACCGGGCCGAACCAGATCGCGCTGAGGACGGCCGAGGGAATGAGGAAGAGCAGCGCGGGATGCGGCGTCGGCCAGAAGAGCGTCGCGAACGCGAACGGCAGCTGCACGAGCACGGCCGCGGCGGGGATGTAGAGCTGCAGCCGCGCGTCGCGCGCGCCGAGGCGGTCGGCGAGCACGCCGCCGAGGATCGCGCCGGCGCCGCCGCCGAGGCCGAGTATGCAGCCGAGCCAGGTGCCGAGCTCGCCGATCGCCATGCCGTGCACGCGCACGAAGAAAGTCGGTCCCCAGATCGCGAACGCGTAGCCGCCGAAGGAGTGAAACGCCGCGGCGAGCGCGAGATGACGAAACGAGCGCAGCGACCAGAGCACACGCAGCGCCGCGCCGATCGGCTCCGGTTCATCGGTGCCGTGCGCAGGATGCCGATGCGCGGCGCCGTGCGCCGCGTCGGCGTGACCCCGTGGCGGCTCGTGCACCGTCAGGCGCACGACAAGCGCCACCGCGAGGCCGGGTAGGCCGACGACGATGAGCGCCGTGCGCCAGCCGAAGAACTGCGCGACCCAGCCGCCGACGAGGAAGCCGAACGCGAGCCCGACGTGGACGCCCATCGAGAAGACCGCCATCGCCGTCGCGCGCCGTTCGACGGGGAAATAGTCGGCGAGCAGCGAATGCGACGGCGGAACGAATGCCGCCTCGCCGACGCCGACGCCGAATCGCAAGATCGCCAGCTGCGCGAACGACCGCACGAGCCCCGACGCGGCCGTAAGCACGCTCCACACCGCAAGGCCGACGGCGATGATCCCACGTCGCGACCGCCGATCCGCGAGCCGCGCGATCGGGATGCTGGCGCACGTGAAGAAGAGCGCGAACGCGATGCCGGTGAGGAGCCCCATCGCCGAGTCGGAGACCTGCAGCTCCTCCTTGATCGGTTGGAGCAGGATCGCGAGGATCTGACGGTCGATGAAGTTGAAGACGTAGGCGACGAAGAGGAGCGCGAGGACGTAACGCGCGTAGCCGGGGGTGATCGTCGAACGCGTCAAGCCCGGACGGCGTAGCACGACACTGCGCGACCGCGCCAGGTTACCGGCGGCGCGGCGACTCCCGGGCATCCCTCCGGGCGCGCTCTCGCCTCAGCGTCGGTAGACGTCGGGGTCGAAGCGCTCCATCGCCCACTCGGCGCTCGCCAGGCTCGTGAATCCGAATTGACGGTACAGCCCGTGGGCATCGCGCGTGTTCAGGAGAAAGCGGCGAAGTCCCTGCAGGGCAGGATGCGCGACGACGATCTCCATCAGCCACTTCCCGAGCCCGTGCCCGCGGTGCGCCGGCAGGACGAAGACGTCGGCGAGGTATGCAACCGTTGCATGGTCGGTCACGACGCGCGCCAAGCCGACTTGGCCCGTCGGTGCGTAGAGCCCGAAGCAGAGCGAGTGTTCGAGCGCGCGCGCGACGACGTGCTCGGGAATGTCGGCCGCCCAGTACGACTCCCGCGTCAGGAAGTCGTGGATCAGCGCACGATCGAGGCGCGCCGGGTCGGTGCTGATCACATACTCGCCGCGGCGCCACTCGCTCGACTGGTTCACGTGGGCTCGCTCCCCAGCACTGGCGTACCGACGCCGTGGCGGGCGCGAATGGCTTCGTTCGCGAGGAGATCGCAGCGCTCGTTCTCGGCGTGACCGTCGTGGCCGCGTACCCAGTGCCAGCGCACGACGTGTGCGTCCGCGGCGGCATCGAGGAGCTGCCACAGATCGACGTTCTTCACCGGCTTTCGATCGGCGGTGCGCCATTGGTTGCGCTTCCACTTCGGAAGCCACTGCTCCATGCCATTGCGGAGATACTGCGAGTCGGTGTGCAAATCGATCTCGCAGCGCTCGCGCAGCGCGCGCAACGCCTCGATGGCGGCACGCAGCTCCATGCGGTTGTTCGTCGTCTGCGGCTCGTAGCCGCTGATCTCGCGCCGATGCGTACCGGCGACGAGCACCGCCGCCCACCCGCCGGGACCCGGGTTCCCATGGCACGCGCCGTCGGTATGGATCGTCACGTGCGTCATCGCGAGTCTACGCCGTGCCGAGCAGCGCGCGGGCGATCGTCAGGATCTGCATCTCGGTCGTGCCGCCGCCGAGCTCGATGAGCTTCGCGTCGCGCGCCAGGCGCTCGACGACGTACTCCTCCATGTAGCCGTTCCCGGCGAGGACGTGGATCGCCTCGAAGGCGACGAACGTGCCCATCTCCGCGCAGTAGAGCTTCGCGGCGCAGACGTCGGCGAGCGACTCCTTCAGCGTGCGGCCGGCGAGCCAATCGGCGTAGACGATGCGGCGGCAGTTGGAGAGCGCGACGTACATGCGCGCGAGCCGCCCCTGCACGAGCTGGAAATTCGCGATCGGCTGGCCGAATTGCCGGCGTTCGCGCGCGTAGTCGCGGGCGATCTCGAAGCAGCGCTCGGCGATGCCGTAGGACATGACCGAGAGGCCGCCGCGCTCGACGGCGAGGCTCGCCTTCACGTGATCGCGCTCGCGGACGCCGCCGCCGAGGAGCTGATCGGCCGGCACGCGCACGTCGTCGAGGAAGACCTCGCCCGTCGGCGAGCCGCGCATGCCCATCTTCTTCATCGCCGGACCGGTCGAGAGCCCGGGTGTGCCGCGCTCGACGATGAACGGCTGGATCGCGCCGTCGTCGGCGCGCGCGTAGATCAAGAAGACGTCGGCGCACGGCGCATTGGTGATGAACGTCTTGCTGCCGTTCAGCACGTAGTGGTCGCCGTCGCGACGCGCGGTCGTGCGCATGCCGCGGAGCGCGTCGCTGCCCGCGCCGGGCTCGGTCAAACCCCAGGCGCCGATCTTCTCGGTGCGCAAGACGGGTCGCGCGAAACGCTCGATCTGCTCCGCTGTGCCCTTGCCGAGGACGTTGCCCGCGAAGAGCCCCACGCTCGCGCCGTAGCTGAGCGCGAACGACGGGCTGACGCGTGCCATCTCCGCGCTGAAGGTGGTGCGTGCGTAGCGCGCGACGTTGGCGTCGAGGCCGAAGGCGGCGCCGGCCTCGGACGCTGCGGCATTCGCGTCCGCCGTCCGCTTGCCCCCGTGGGGCTCGCCCCCGTGGGGCGCGCGGCGGGCGCCGGCGGATTGCAGGAGCGCGTCGAGGCCGAGCGTGCGATGCATGTGGCGCATGAGGTCGTAGGGGAGGAGCTCGCCGTGCTCCATCGCCGGGACGTGCGGCTCGATCTCGCGGGTGAAGAAGTCGCGGAAGGTGTCGCGCAGCATGCGCTCGGTGTCGTTCAGCTCGAGATCCATCGTCGGGTCCTTCTCGTGTCGAGGTTCACTAGTGTCCCGAATCTGAAGTCCGTCACCAAATTCGGGGGCGTCTCGACGGTGCTGGCTGCGTTGCTCCTCCTCGGAATAGCGACAACTATTCCTCGTCGTCGCGCCTTGCCAGCGCCGCCGAACCACCCCCGACTTTGGCAACGGACTTCAGATTCGGGACACTAGCGGCAATCGTCGTCCCAGCCGGGGTCTTGGTCGGGCCGCTCCTCGAGGCGCGCGAGGCAGCGCGCCGCATCGTCGAGGTCGGAGGCGTTCTCGTAACGGTCGTCGCCGCACGCGGGGAGCCCAGCGGCGAGCGCCGCGCGCAGCTCGGCGACCGCGCGTGTCCCGTCGCCGGTGCGCGCGCGCGTCTCGGCGAGGAGGATGCGGTTGTCGACGTTGCAGGCGAAGAGCGGCGCCGCAGACGCCGCTTCCATCAACCGACGCCCCGCTTGGACGTCGCCGCCGGCGACGCTCGGTGCGCGGATCAGGAGCGACGCCTCGGCGCGCGTCGCGGCACCGTCCGGCGGATCCGCTCCCGGCGGAGCGCCGGCGCGGGCGGCGCGGAACTCGATGAGGAGCTGCTTCGGCAACGCGAGCTGCATCGGGTTCCACGAGCCGCGCGCTTGGATGCCGCGGATGCTGCCGTGCCAGAGCTGGCATGCCGGCGGCGGCGTTGGGTGTGCGAGGCAGCGCTCGGTTTCGTCCAGGCCGCGCGTCAGTCGCGCCGCCGCCGCCGCGTCGGTCGGTCCGAAGCGCCGGCTCTTGAACGCCGTCGTCGCGAGGAGGATGCGCGCCTCGTCGCGCTCCGGATCGGCGACGCCGTCGCAGGCGACGAGGCAGCTCGCGCGCGCGAACGCGTCGAGGATGCGCTCGCGAAACCGCGTCCGCGCCGCCTGCGACGGCGGGCTCGTCGCGCCCTCGCCGCGACTCGCGTAGACGGCGCGCGCGGCCGCGAGCTCGTCGGCGAAGCGCCCGCAGTCGCACGCCGGCGCGCCGGCAGGAGTGACGCTCGCGGCGGCAACGGCGTCCGCGGTGCGCGACGCCTCGACGGGGGTTCCGGCCGCGCTTGCGGCGGCGCTCGTCACGAGCACGTGCCCCACGAGGGCGAGCGCCGCGATGGACGGGCGAGCGAACACGTCCACGCGCAGACGCGCGCGTCGCCTCACTGTCGCTTCTTCGTGGACGCCGCCAGGAGATCGGCGAGGGTGCCGAGGCTCTTGCCTTCGGAGGTCTTCTCGGCGATTGCGGCGCGCTCCTCGCGGCGCGCGGCGGCGTCCGCGTCCTCGCGTGCGCGGCGCGCGCCCTCGACCATCGAGAGCGAGATGCGCCGCTTCTCGGGCTCGAGCGCGACGACCGTCACCTCGACTTCGTCGCCGATCTTCACGACGTTCTTCGGATGCCCCACCCGGCGTTCGAGCGACATGCGCGACACGTGGACCAGGCCGTCGAGCCCGGACGCGAGCTCGACGAAGGCGCCGAACGGCTCGAGCCGGCGCACCGTGCCACGTACGGTGGTGCCGACCGGGAAACGTTCCGCGGCGCTCGACCACGGGTCGGCGGCGAGCGCCCGCAGCGAAAGGCTGATGCGATCCCGGCCGCCCTCGACCGCGCGCTCGAGCTTCACCACCTGCGCCTCGACCTCTTGCCCCACCTGCACCACGTCCGAGGGATGACTCGGGCGACCGTAGCCGAGCTCGGTCACGTGAATCAGCCCCTCGACACCCCCGAGGTCGACGAAGGCGCCGAAGTCGCGCAACGACGTCACCGTGCCGCGTACGACGGCGCCGACGGACAGGCGCTCCCACACCGTCGCCGCTTGCGCCGCGGCCTCCTCCTCGAGCAGCTGCCGCCGCGAGACGACGACGTTGCGGCCGCCGGCGCCGAGCTGGCTCACGCGAAACCGCAGCCGCTGGCCGACGTACTGCGCCGGATCCGCGCGCCGGAGATCGATCTGCGACGCGGGGCAGAACGCGCGCACGCCGAGCACCTGCACGTCGAAGCCGCCCTTGTTCTGTCCCGTGACGAGACCCTCGACGGCGAGGCCATGCGTGTGCGCTTGCTCGAGCTCGCCCGGCACGTGGCCGCCGCGGCCGAGCGTGTGCTTGAGGACGATCGATCCCGAACGGCTGCCGTCGTCGGTGACGGTGGCGGTCAGCTGATCGCCGATGGCGAGGCCGAGCTCGCCGGTCGTCGGATCGCGAAACTCGGCCAGGTCGATGACCGCCTCCGCCTTGGCGCCGATCGCGACGAACGCGGTCGCCGGCCCGATCGCGACCACGCGGCCGCGGACGACGTCGCCGGTTTGGACCCGCGCCTGCGCCGGCTGCTCTGCTTCGCTCGCCGCGAACAGCGCCGCGAAATCGTCCTCGCCGCTCGCCGGCGGCTCGGACGGAACGTTCGGCGCCGACGGAGCGGTCCCCGCGTCGTTTTTGGCGCGCGTGCCCTCGTAGGGCTCGCCCTCGTAGGGCGTGGGCTGGTCGGCCTCGTCTTCGCCGGGCGCGGCGGTACGGCCGGGGTCGTTCGTTGGTGACATGGATCCTCCGAGGAGCGGCGGAATTATACCGACGCGCGAAGATTTAGCGACCGCGCCGCGGCGGCGCTACTGCCGCAGGCACGTCGGCGCGGTAACGCGCAACCCGAGGCAAAGACGACCGATCGACGCTGTATCGCCGTTCCTCGGCGTCAGCGCGCGCCGGATGGCGCCGCCGCCACACTGTCGGTGCGCGCCGGCGGCAGCGCGGCGGCGCCGTCGGCGCGCGCCGCCTCGGCGAGTACTTGGTCGAGAATGCGTTGCAGCGCGCGGCTGAGCGCCGCCGCCACCGCTTCGGGGCGGGGCGACTCGGCAGGCTCGCTCTCGCTGTACGCACGCTCGAGCACGACCCTGCCGCCACGCGCGAGGCGCACGTCGAGCGCGAGCGCGCCGCGCCGTCCGCTCGGCTCGTCGACTTCCTCGAGCCGGCGGATATTGCCGTCGAGTTCGAAGGGTACACCCGACGCGCCGCCGGCGCGCTCGAAGTAGTCGCGCGCGACGGTTCGGATCAGGTTTCGCGGGTCGGCGGCCCAGCGGTGATACGTGTAGTAGTCGAGCTGGTAGGGCGAGGTGCGGAACGCGATGCGCTCGGTCGCGTAGGGCTGGTCGCTGTTGATCGTGCCGACGCGGATCGGCGCCCCGACGCTCGTCGACGGCGGCGTGGTGATCGCCAGCGTGTAATAGCGGACGTTCGGGGTCGTCCGGGCGAGCGCGCAGCCGGCGAGCGCCAGCGCGACGACGAGGATGGGGGCACGCGTCATTTCTCGAACTCCCGTTCCGGCACCTTCCGCCCCCAGAACAGTACCGAGGGATCGCTGCGGATGATGTCGAGCGTCTCCTGCAGTCGGTTGGTGGTGGCGTTCAAGTCGCCCACCAGCGACCCGAACGACCCGCCGGTGCCGGAGATCTGCGTCTGCGTCGTCTGCACGAGCGCGCGGGTCGCGGTGACGGTCTCGTCGAGGTGGCGCAGCGTCGTCTCGACGCCGCCGAAGATCGTCTCGCGACGGGCGTACACGTCGGTGATGAGGCGGTTCAGGTTCTCGGTCGTCGTCGACAGCTGGCGCACGAGCTGGGCGACCTGCTTGCCAGTGTCCTCGGCGCGGAACGTCGCCATCGTGTTGTTCAGGCTCTGCGCGATGCCCTGCAGGTCGGCGACGAACGCGGTCACTTTGGTGCTGTTCTCCTCGGTGAACACCTGCTCGTCGAGCTTGCGCATGATCTTGCCGGCGCGGTCGGCGATGTCGGAGAGCTGGTCGCGGAACTGCGCCAGCGACGTGACGTCCCCGCGGATGGTGCCGCCCGGCTTCAATAGATCCCCGGTGCCGCCTTGGAACTGGATGTACTGGATGCCGGTCACGAGCGAGCCGAGGAGCGCCGCGATCGTGTCCGTGCGGACGGGCGTCCCGGGCTCGACGTCGACGATGACGGCGACCTTCGGCGGCAAGTCGCGGGTGAGATAGATGTCGCGCACCCGGCCGACGACGACGCCCTGATACTCGACGTTGGCGCTGCGATTCAGCCCGCTGACGGAGTCCGTGAACAGTACCGTGTAGGTGTCGACGGGGCGGAAGATGCGGGCGCCGGCGATCCAGAGGAGGCCGCCGATGAGCAGCGCCCCGGCGAGGAGCACGAAGATGCCGACGCGGAAGGTATCGCGGCGGGTGCGCGCCGCGCCGCTCGTCACCTCCGCCATCGTTCCTCCATCACCCGCGCCACTCCAGGGCGTCGACCAGGCTCCGCCGCTCGCCTTGCGGCAAGAGCTCGCGGCGGAAGAACGCTTGTACGCGCGCGTCGGGATTCGCGCGCATCTCGTCGAGCGTGCCGCTGGCGATCACCTTGCCCTTCGCGAGCATGACGGCACGGTCGGTGATCGTGTTGATGCTGCCGAGCTCGTGCGTCACGCAGACGATCGCCATGTCGCCGCGCGCCTTGAGACTGAGGACGAGCTCGTCGATCGCGCGCGCGGTCGTGGGGTCGAGGCCGGCCGTGGGCTCGTCGAGCATGAGGAGCCGCGGCTCGAGGGCGATCGCACGCGCGATGCCGGCGCGCTTGCGCATGCCGCCGGAGAGCTCGGACGGCATCTTGCCGCCGGCGCCCGCGAGCCCGACGCGCGCGAGGCGCATGCGCGCCAGCATGAGCGCCGTCGGCTCGTCGAGCTGCCAGTGCTCGATGATCGGCAACGCGATGTTCTCCGCCGTCGTCATCGAATTGAGGAGTGCCGCCTCCTGGAATGCGAGGCCGACGTCGCGCAGGATGTCCTCGCGCTCGGTCTCGCTCGCCTCGTTCATGTCGCGCCCGCCGACGAGCACCCGGCCGCGGCGCGCGGCGACGAGACCGACGATGCAGCGGAGCAGGGTGCTCTTGCCCGACCCGGTCGCGCCGAGCACGACGAGGATCTCGCCGGGGTCGACGGCGATCGAGACGCCGTCGAGGATCGTCGCGTCGCCGTAGCCGGCGACCAGATTCTCGACGACGAGCGGGCGCGTGCTCTGTTCTCGCGTCATCGGGGCGGCGCTCAATCGGTCACGTAGAAGAATGCCGTGAAGCAGGCGTTAGCGATGATGCACGCGATGATCGACGTGACCACCGCCGACGTCGTGGCGCGGCCGACCGCCTCGGGGCCGCCGCGGACGGCGAAGCCGCGGTAGACGCCGATCAACCCGATCAGCAGGCCGAAGACGACGCTTTTCACGAGACCCGTGACGACGTCGGAGATGAGGAGCGCCTGCACCGTCTGCATGCGGTACGCGCTGTCGCCGAGATTCAAGCCGAAAACGCCGACCAGATACCCGCCGCCGATCCCGGCGACGTTACTGATCACGGTGAGGAGCGGCATCATGCAGACGAGCGCCAGCACCTTCGGCACGACGAGGAAGCGCGTCGGGCTGAGCGCCATCGTCCGCATCGCGTCGATCTCCTCGGAGATCACCATCGTGCCGATCTCGGCGGCGATCGCCGAGCCCGTCCGCCCGGCGACGATGATGGCGGTGATGAGCGGTCCCATCTCGCGCGTCATCGAGATGCCGACGAGGTTGGCGATGAAGATCGCCGCGCCGAACTGCCGCAGCTGCTGTGCGCCGTTCAACGCCAGGACGATGCCGATCAAGAGCGAGATGAAGGCGACGATCGGCACCGCCTCGGTGCCGATGAGCGCCATCTGCTGCACCGTGCGGTCCCACTTGATGCCGCGCCGCCCGAATGGTCGCGCGAGCGCGGCGGCCGCGTCGGTGAGGAGCGTGCCGACGGCGCCGAACGCATCGGCGGCGTCGAGTGTCCGCTCGCCGATCACCGCGACCGGATGCCGTCGCGGACGCGGCGCCTCCTCGCCGAGGATCGCCGGATCGACGTCCGTGAGCGTCCGGCGCGCGGCCTCGCCAAGGTTCGCGAGGCGCACCTCGATGCCGGCGCCACGCGCCTCCGCGATCACACGTAAGAGACGCGCCGCCGCGAGTGGGTCGAGCGCGCCGAGCGCCGCGCAGTCGAGGACGACGGTCGACCCCGCAGCGTGATGCAACACCGTGCGCCGGATCTGCGCGAGGCTGTCCTTTTCGATGCGGTCGGGCAGCGGGCAGCGTATCGGCTCGGGGTTCACGTTCACTCCATTATTGCGCGAAAGCGGTACGGCGGCGAACGGGGGGAAACTCTCGTTCATCGAAGGACGCGGCGGGTGGGGCGGACGCGGGCGGCT
>JBGPOW010000083.1:0-17036 GCA_041488235.1 Binatia bacterium | reverse complement strand
CGGTGTGTGAATCTCCGGCTCGTCCTCGAACGACACCAACCACAGGGCGTCGGGGTCGGTGCCGACGTTGAGCGGCTCGACCGTCACGGTGACGCGTGCGAATGTGGCGCCCCGCCGCATTTGGATGCCCCTGCTCACGACGTGCTCGGTTTTCAAGACGGCCGCATGGACGGCCTCGCGCAGCTTGCTTCGCAACCCGCTCCGCGCCTGCGCCAAGAGGTTCTGCGCCGGCATACCGCTCGGCTGCACCAAATAGTTCTCCGTTGCACCGTGGAAGTAGAGGATCTCCGCGGAGCGGTTGATGATCGCGCACGCGGGCGCGAAGCGCTGGAGCAGGAGATGCTGCGCCAGCGCTGCGAGCCGCCCGGGGCTCGGGTAACTCGAAGATGGTCGAAGCGCGACATTCGAAACGATCGGCTTCATGACGGGAAACAAGACCGTGTCGCGGCGCGCCGGCCCAATCCGACGATAGATGCGCCACTTCTTCGACACCGCCTCGAACAGCGCCTCCTGCGTCCCAACGCTCTCCGTGCTCCCCAGAAAGAGGTAGCCGCCTTCGACGAGAGCGAAGTGCAGTAACGTGATGATCCGCTCCTGAATCTCCGGCTCGAGATAGATGAGAAGATTGCGACAACTGACCACGTCGACCTTTGAAAACGGAGGATCGCTGACGACGTTGTGCTCCGCAAACACGACGGCGTCGCGCAGCTGCTTGCTGACTCGATAGCTGTGCTCGCCCTTGACGAAGAATCGGGCGAGCCGATCCGGTCTCACGTGAGCCTCGATTCCCTCGAGATAGACGCCCGCCCGCGCCACTTCCAGTGCGTCCGCACCGACATCCGAGGCAAGGACCTGCAGAGCACAGCCCTTCGCGGCCGCATGGAGCTCTTCGATCAGCACCATTGCGATGGAGTACGCCTCCTCCCCCGTTGCGCACGCGGGCACCCAGACGCGGAACGGCGCGTCCGTAGGCTTGTTGGCGATCAATCGCCGAATCACGCGCTCCTGGAGCATCACCCAGGCCGCGGGGTCACGGAAAAAACTCGTCACGTGGATGAGCAGGTCCTTGAACAGCGCGGCCACTTCCGCAGAATCACCGCGCAGCAGCTTCAAGTACGTCTCGATGTCGTCGACCTGCTTCAGACTCATGCGACGGTGGATCCGGCGCTGCAGGGTGCCTTTCTTGTAGGCGCGGAAGTCGAATTTGGTCCGCTCGCGCAACAACGCGAGCGTGCTCGCGAGATGACCCGGTGGCGCTTCGATGCCGCTCGCGGCGTTGGACGCGTGCTTGACGTATGCCAGCAGGACGTCGGCCATTTGTTCGGCTGGAACGACATAATCGGCGCTACCGCTCGCGATCGCGCTGCGGCACATGCCGTCATGCTGCGCCGTCAGCGGATCCTGGACCATCGTCATGCCGCCGGCCGCCTTGATCTCCTTCAGCCCGAGCGTACCGTCGGCGCCGGTCCCCGACAGAAGAACGCCGATCGCCCTGTCCTGCCGGTCCTCGGCCAACGAATACAGAAAATGGTCGATGGCCATGCGCAGACTGCGTGGCGCAGTGGGGGCGCTGAGGTGAAGCGTGCGCTTATCGATGCTCAGATACTTGTTCGGTGGGATGACGTAGACACGATTCGCCTCTACCCGCATGCGGTCGTTCACCTGCACGACGGGCATCCGCGTGAACGTGCCCACCAACTCCGCGGTATGGCTCTCGCGTGTCGGATCGAGGTGTTGGATCAGCACGAACGCCACGCCGCCGTCGGCCGGCATGGTGCTGAAGAACCTCTTGAAGGCGTCGAGCCCCCCCGCGGACGCGCCGATGCCGACGATCGGGAACACGGCATCGTCCTTCGCTCCCCGCGTCGTGGCTCGTGGGGACGCCATGGAGGAACGCTTCCGTTCGGTCGTTCTCGCGGCCCGAGTTCCCACCTGCTCCGTGTCTCCGAAATTACCGTAGTGCACAATGCCGCCGTCGAGAAGCCAAATCGAACGCCCGCAGCTTCATCGAGGAGACAGCCGGATCGTTGCTCCTCGGCGTCGTGCCGTCGGTTGTTTGTGCCGCCGGTCGGGACGGAGTATACAACTCATCACCCCAGCTGACGGTTCGGCCGCGCTCTCCTCGAGCCCACACACACAGTAGAAGGTAGGAGACTCTCATCGAAAACTGCGTCGAATTCGCGGATGCCCAGGTGTTGTTGGACACCGGACTGAGCCTGGTTTGCTTGATTGACGGGATGCGGGTCAGCGTCCCGAGCTTACTGATCCAGTCGGGCACTGAGGTGCGGCGCAACGGTGATCGCGGAAAGCTCGTGATCCCGAAATCCCTCGCGGTCCACATCGGGCTCGCCTGAGCGGATCAGTGAGGACGCCGCGACGGCGAGCCCGCCGCGGCCTACCTCGTCTTCTCGGCCGATCAGGACACCGCCCGATTCGACCGCCGCCCTAAGGAGCGGTCACTTTGACGCCCACCGGTGTCGCGCCGAACCTCACGTTGTTGTCGACGGATCGAACGCCCGGGGTATCGCGCGCGATGCGCTCGACCGAGTTGCGCTCATCGTCCGTTGCGACGGCACCCGTCAGACGAACGATGCCGGCCTTCGTATCGACCGTGACATCGGACGGAGTCCCCTGCGAGCTCGCGCCAAGTCGCGCCCGGACGTCGTTGGTGATCGAGACGTCATCACGCTCGACGATGAGCTGTCGCGCCGCGCACCCGATCAAACCGATCAGCGTCGCGCTCGCAATGATCGCAGCGCCACGCACCTTGCGATTCGCACTTCGATTGGACACTCTCACGTTTGTTCAACCATCCTTTCAGTTTTGGATATCGAGCAGAGCTCCACGCGGACGGCCGCTGCGTCGAGGTTGAGCACGTCGCAGATGCACTCAAAAGAGTACGGCCAGTGGATATCTTCGCTGAGGATCCACTCGGTCTCTTCAACGAAGAGCCGTCGCCCCGGGTCGTCGGTCGCGGACCGATATTTCACAATGCAATCGATCGCGTCGCCGAGGACGGCGATCATGAGCCGTCGTTCGGGAGTCATTTGTCTGATTCGGGCAGCCTGTTGCACGGGGAGAACGACGTCGGGATACACCGCCGCCGCATTCATTCTTGGCACCATCGGATTCTTGTACGCGATGGCTCAGAGCATCGAAACTCGGAGTTCTACGCGCGTACTACTACGTGGAGCGTAGATCTACGCGCGTAGTATTCCGATCTTCCGCCGTCGCAGGACTCTCCTGTAAGGACACTGCGCATGGCGACAATGGGAAGCATGAATCGAGCGTCCGCCTCGCCCCATCCCGTCTGCTGTCCATACTGTGCGACGCAGTTCGATCTCTTCGCGGCGCGATGGTGTGAACACTGGGAGCCCCAAGCCTCGAAGATCTGCCCCAGCTGTATTCGGTGCCTCTGTGCGCATCCCGCCTACACCGAACCGCACTTCTGGAAGCCAGCGCCCTCTGGATTTCAGAAGGAAGGGTTCCACCGCCTCTTTCTCCTCTACCTGTGACATACGACGAGGAAGACTCCGGCTCATCCGCGAGGGACGGTTGGGACGTCCCCGTACCCGCGGAGACTGCACGGCCCGAACCATACTTCCGCGGGTCTCGCCGCGACACGACTGATGCGCCCGAGAAACGCTTGATGCTCGCCGTTCTGGTCAACGCGATCATCCAGCTTCAGAGTACTGACTCTGCCAGCATCATCGAGGTCGAACACTGGATCCAGGACCGTGACGGAGGTGACGAGCCGTTCTCGTTTGCCAATGTATGCGAGGTGCTCGACATCGAGTCGGGCTACCTCCGCCGCGGCTTACTCGCCTGGCGTGATCGTTCGGCGGACGCCGCACGGTCGCAATGCGTCCGGCATATCCGCATCGGGCAGGCGCCGATCACGCGCTCCCCCGAACGACCCGGAACAGACGATCGCCGCCCGCGCCGACGCTCTCGGCCGTTGCTGCTCGAGCAGGAATAGTCCTCGCACGACGAACCGCGCTCACAGCGCGGGATGCTCTGCGAGACATCAGCTCGGCGACGTGTAGTCCGGAAACCCGCGACTGCTGCAGATTTCCGAGCTGCGCGCCGCCGAGCCGTGCCTTGGTACTACAGTGCACACCCGCGCGACGCATACAGAGTCGCCGAGGCGGTTTCCATCCGTAGAACTACGCGCGTAGAAGTAGCGGGGTGACGCCCGGGATCGCTCCAGGACGTCGAACCAGTTTCGAGCAGACCGGGACGTGCTTCAGAAGGCGGGTTCGAACCCGCATAGATGAGACGTCCAAGATCTCGGACACGTTCACGAACGAGTACGGCCAGTGTCGATCGTTCGACGCGATCCAGCGATACGCCTGGCGGTAGAGTCGTTGCTCCTGAGACCCTTCGGCGCCGCCCCGGAATCTGCGAAGATCCTCGATCGCCTTTGCGAGGACCGCCATCGCGAGCCGCATCTCGCCGGACAATTCGGTCGTTCGGCTCCAAAGATCGCGAAATTGCTCGGGACAAATGGTGTCCGGCGGCTCGAGCAGCGTGATATCCGCCGATGTCTGCGCTGTCGCCATTTTCGCTCCTGGGCGTGAAATCGGCGATCCGACTTCACCCGCCGTCGACCGGTTGCTTAGTTGCTATACGCGACCTCGATCCTGACTGCCTTGGCTTCGGGGCGCTTTGCGATCGTCACGTCGAGAACGCCGTTCTTGTACGCGGCCTTGATCGCGTCGTGACCTGCGTCACTCGGAAGCGTGAAGTGTCGATGGATGCGGCCGTATTGGCGTTCTGCGCGGTGCACCTGCGCGTCCTTCGCCCATACGGGCTGGTTGCGCTCGGCGTCGATCACCAGTGTCTCGTTCTCGACCTTCACATCGAGCGAGTCCGTCTTGACACCCGGCAACTCGACGCTGAAGCGATAGCCGTCATGGTCCTCGACCACGTCGATCGGCTGTGAGGCCCGTTTTCCCTCGCTCGGCGGCCCATTGAAGAGACCGTTACGCGCCACGTCATAAATAAATAGCTCCATTGCACTCACTTTTCCGCCCGTATAACCGCACGAGCTTCTGCGCTGTTCTTACAATATCAGGATAAGCACGAACGACGGATCAGCAACCTGTGTTGTCGCCAATTGCTGGCCGATGCTGATCGGACGGCACGTTCGTTGAGGGGTGAAATCGCGCCTTGCACACTGCGACAGTGCGCGTATGGTGAGACTCGTGCCGATCAAAGGTAGTGCGTACCGCGCGGAAGGAAACACGACGCTGCACACGCTATGTGCACATTGCGCGAAGCCGATTCCCACCGAAGCCGGTCACGCACATCCGCTCGACGAGGCGATCGAGCAGGAAACGTGGGGGCTCGTCGGGGTTCTCCATGGCGAGCGCACCGTCTTCGCCACGTGCGCCGTGTGCTACGACTCCGGCTGGAGACCTCCAGCGTACGCCGGGATGAATTGAGATGAGCGGCCTGCGTGACGAGCTCGCACGTCGTTGGAATTCGTTGTGGCGACGAGAGCACGGGCAAGAACGTGGCAATCCGTCCGGTGATCGCCGGCGCCGCTTTTGGTCCGAGTTTCGCGACGGGCAGCGGCAGGCGGAGGAGATGTCTTCGGGAAACGCACTCGGCGCCGCCGTCGAGCGTTTCGACCTTCCGGGTCCGCCACCTCACAGGTGACGTGCCCGGCTGATCCGCCGCGACGAGACGAGACCCTCCGCGCTCATTGCGCGGCCGTGACCTCTGCAGCTGATTGACGAGCCGCGATCGCCGCCGCCGCGCGTCTGGCCGATCGGCCGCGCGTCTGCGTCGCGGGACGCCGGTCGACGACCATCTGTGGCGCTCCGGCCGCTCGACCAAACCGTCGAGGGCGAGCGCGCGCGCCGGACCGGCGCGCCCGGTCGGCTCGAAGCGGCGGCCCGCGCATCATGTTGTACGAGACGAAGAAGTGGTCGAGCCCCGCCGAGATGCGCATCGGCGACTCCATCGTCATGGTGACGTCCGCCGGCGCTCGCGAGCTCTTTCCGGCGTTGCTCTACGTCTACGTCGACGACGCGGACACCGTGTATCGGCGCGCGCTCACCGCCGGCGCGACGTCGCTGGAGGAGCCACTCGATACGCCGTACGGCGATCGACGAGCGATGGTGCGCGATCCGTTCGGGAACGTGTGGCAGATTGCCCACGTCATCGCGTGCGCCGCGCGCGTCCGATGAGGCCCGTGCGCTTCCGGTTCGCCGCTGCGGCGTTTCAGCCGGCCGCGCGCAGGGCGATTACCGGAACTGCAACGGTCGTTCGCTTGCGGCGCGCGCGCATCTGCCGGTCCATCGCGCGGACCACGCGAGCTGAGAAGTAGCGCTCACCGCATCGGAGACAGACGCGCGCGGGAACCTGTTCGAAGATGAAGTGCTTCCCGCCTCGATGGCGATAGACGGTGACCCGTCGCTCGTCCGGATCGAGAGCGGCTTGGCAGTATTCGCAGGCGTCTCTCTTCTTGCGCATCTCAAGCCTCCCGTTGATACACGGTGATAATACGCAACAGCCCCGAAGGAAGGAAGCGACAGACGACGTCGATCGGTCTATCCGACCCCCGAGGCGTTCCGCGCACGACGAAGCGAACCCCCCGAAGATCATCGACAAACTGCCCGTTCACGTGTCCGCGTAGAAGCGCGCTCTGCACGTCCGATTCGCTGAGATCGTCCTCGTCCATCTCCTCGAGCGCATGAAGGGTGAATTCGTATTTTCCCCGGCGAACTGCCCCTCGAATGCGCCTGAGTCCCATTTCCGTTGCGGTAAAGCCGACAGGTGACGATGGCGCAAGTCGCGGAGCGGCTTATTTCTTGGGCGTGGTACGAACGTCGAGCGGAGTCGCGTTTTGCATCTGGCGTGCGCGCCGCCGACGGACCGAGTTCTTCCGATTCTCGGGATTCGAGGAGGAGGACGCGGTCACTATCAAGCGTAGAAAATGGCCAACTGACGAGCACCTTTGACCACGGCCGGCGATGACTACTCGGCGCCTTGCCGCACGACCAACGGGCGCGATACGCTCGGCGCCATGATTCGACTGAAAGCTCACGTGCGCGGCGGTCGCCTGCTGGTAGACGAGCCAACCGATCTCCCAGAGGGCGCGGAAGTCGAACTGATCGCGGCAGACTCGTGGGACGCTCTGGACGATACCGATCGCGAGCGGCTGCACACGGCGCTCGCGGCCTCGGAAGAACACGTGCGCGAGGGACGGCTTCGTTCGGCCACGGAGGTAACCGCCGATCTCCGGCGCCGTAGTACGTGACGCCCTTCCGGGTCATCGTCACCCAGACCGCGGAGCAACACATCGAGACGATCCATGCGGTAAGCGTCGATTCACGCCGATTGGGTTCGTGCAGCGGCAAGAACGGTGTGATCAGGCAGCTCGACATTCGTGCCGGTTGATCCCGGACCAGCGGTGCGCGCTCCGTCGCTGGCGGAGCGTCGCCGTAAACGCTTCGTCGAGTGCGCGAGCCAGCGCAGATGCGCTTCGGCGTGGAAAATCGCCGCGTCGGTCGCAAGCACCTTGAGCAGATGATCGCCGCGCGCCGACCCACCCGCATGGAGTTTCCGCTCGGCCGTGAGCTGATCGATGTAGTCGCGGTACACGAGCTCCTGATTCGCCAGCTGCGCGAGTCGCGTCGCGCTGTCTTTGCGCTCGAGCACGAGAAGCCGGATGAAGATCTCGTCGCGGATCGGCTGCGGGCGCCGCGGCGCGCGGCGCAACCACGTATCGAGCGCTCGCCGCCCCTTCGCCGTGATCGTGTATACCCATCGCCCGACGTGTCCCGTACCACGATCGAAGCGCGCCTCGACGAGAGACCGTGCGCGCAGATCCTTCAGCGTTTGGTAAATTTGACCGTAGTTCGGCGACCAGAACGATCCGACGTGCTCCTCGAATTCCGACTTGATCCGGTACCCGTGGAGCTCCTGGCCATCGAGTAGCCCGAGAATCGCGTATCGAAGTACCATGATCGCTCCTTTCTAGCGGCAAGACGCCGCGTGACCGAGGGCTACCGGTCCTTGCCAGAACACGTCACCGTCGATCAAGACAAAAGTCGATACGCGACAGAGATATGCGTTCGAGCCGGAATACAGTGCCGGTTCCGGAGCGGAACAACGATGTCCACTAGTTCGTGTCGGAATACGAATCGGCAGGCGATTGCATCACAATGGCGCATTCCGCACGCAAGTAACCCATCATACCGCGCTGCACCTCGACATCAGTGTTGTGCGCGGAACGGGAGGCCTTGAGTGCGTCCGTCCGCAGCGAGAATTCAGAACGGTGTCGTCACGGACACGGTGTTGCCGAATCGACGTCATCGTCAGCGTCACACCAACGACGTATCAGTCCACGTATAGGATCAGAAGCTGAACGACGCCAACCCGACCGTGCCGTACCGTGCGTGTGTCGGAAAGTAGATCTCATAGGGAAGATCGCGCATCTCGGAAAGGTTCTCCTCCCCTTCCTTGACGATCACATGACAGGTCGTGCAGGCGCACTTGCCACCGCAGGCGTGCTCGAGATGCACCTTGTGACCAAGCAGCACGTCCAGGATCGACCCCGGCTCACCGTCGTGGCTGAACGGCGCCTCCGTGGGTGAGAACTCGATCGTCCGGTCGGGCTCGCCGGACTCGTGGATGACGTGGATCTTCGGCATGATCGCGCTATCAGAGACGCCGCGGCAGGACAGCGATATCTCATCGTCTACCATCCGACCCGTTGCCGCGCGAATCGTCCCGACCCGCGCGGCCGCGGACCCCTTCGCCCTCGCCGCCACTCAGAACGTGAAGCTGGCGAAGCCGACCGAAATGCCGGCGCCGGCGACGATCAGCAGCACGCGGTCGCCGCGACAGAGACGCCCCTCGCCGAGCGCGATGCTGAGCCCGAGCGGCACCGAGGCGGAGACGGTGTTTCCGAAGCGGGCGTGCGTCGGAACGTACACCTCGGACGGGATGCCGAGCCGCCGTCGAATCACCTCACTGCCCTTCTCGGTGGCCGCGTGTCCGACACAGAGATCGTAGGACCGTCCGGCGAGATTCGAATCACCTTCGAAGGTTTCGATCAGTTTCCGCGCGGCGATCGTCAGCAAGGGCCCCGAGAGCGAGAACAACCGCATCGGCACGCGCTCGGTCATGTCGGACGGCGGAAAGAACTCGCGCTCGGTGGACAAGGGGATGACGCAGAGGTCGTGGTGCTCGGGAAAGTTCTTGAACACGAAGTAGAAGTCGTCGGGGTCGCCGTTCCCATCATCGACGACCGTCGCGGTTGCCGCCTCGCCGATCGTAAACGCGGCGAACTGATGCTCGAGGTCTTCGAGGCGACGGACGGCCCAGTCGATCTGGCCGTGAAAGGCGCTTTCGCAATTCACGATGAGGCCGCGACGGTACACTCCGGCGGCGACATAGGCGTGCGCGATCTGCATCGCCCGCAGCCAGCTCATGCAGCCGTCGAGGACGTCGAAGCAGGTGGCGTTCACCAGCCCCAACCGGCGCTGCACCACGTTGGCCATCGCCGGCTCGATCCAAGCGCGTCCGACACCGACGTAGAGAACGAAGTCGACGTCCTCCGGAGCGGTGCTCGCCTCCGTCAACGCCGCCCGCGTCGCGTCGATCACCAAATCGATGGCGCATTCACCCGCGCCGAGCGCGCGGCGCTCGACGGTGCCCGAGGCCTCGAAGAGCTGTTCCAGCCGTCGTTCGATCGCACCGAGAATCGCCGCGCCGCCGTAGCGCGCGGTTTCGCGGCGTACGTTCGCGATGACCTCGGCGTTGGTGATCACTCGCGAGGGGACCGCGTGCTGGATGGTCAGCACTCTCATGCGCGGACTGTGTACCGTGCGGCGTAGGCCGGCGCTACTCGACACGCAAGCTTTCCAACACCGCCTGCTGCGTTGCCCGCCGCGCGGCTCCGTATCCCGCGACGATGGTCATCGCCATCACGAGGACGACGAAGCGAAGCGTCGCGCCGAGCGCGAAGTGGAACTCCAGATGGTATCCCAACAGGTACCGGAAATTGATCGCCACCCAGATCCACGCGGTCACCACACCCAGGGTTGCGCCGAGCAACGAGCCGGTCAGCCCGAGCGTCGCCGATTCGAGCACGACCGAGCGTCGGACGGCGCGCTCGTCGGCGCCGATCAGACGCCACACCGCCAACTCGCGGCGCCGCTCGAGGATCGTGGAGAGCAGCAGGTCGAAGATTCCCGCGACCGTGACGACCACGATGAGCAGTTGAATCGCGTCCATCAAAGCGAAGGCGCGGGTGACGGCGGCGGCGTGGAAGTCGACGACCTCGCGGAGCGACAGGATCTTGAGCCGGTACGCGGACGCAAACCGGCTCGCCAGCGCGGCGTGAACTCGCTCGATGGTCCCGTCCGGGCGCAGAAACACGAGCACGCGATTCACCACGTGATCACCCCAACGTTCGACCAGGAGTCGTCGACTGATCGCGATGCCGCCGCGATCGGACATGTAGTCCGGCACGATCCCGACGATCGGCACGGTGAGGATCCCGCTCGGGGTCTGGAGATCGATGGGGTCGCCGAGATGAAGATCGAAACGATCCACCAGGCTCGTCGAGACGTTGGCGCCGCGCCCCGCGCGCAGCTCCACGGCCGCGTGCTGCGGATCGCCGGCGCGGTACCAATGCGGGGGATAGCGCTCCGCCGCGAAGAGGCCGTCGCTCAACCCGGCGACGGCGACGCGTTCACCGCGGAAGATCTGCCCGGGAAGAATGCGCAACAGCTCCACGGATTCGACGCCGTCCACCTCCAACACTCGGTCCGCCAGCGTGTCCGGTATGGGCGACTCCAGCCAGCCGCCTTCGGTCGCGACCGCGCTCACGGTGAGGTCGGCGGCGAGAAAACCTCCGAGGAAGTAGCTGGCGATCGATCGCTGCAGGCTGAGAGAGATCGAGGCCGCGGTGATGGCGACCGTCAGCACCAACGCGATCGCGGCGATGGTCACGCCGGTGCGCGTCGGTGAGCGAAAGAGGCTTTCCGCGGCGACGCGGCCTTCGGCCCCGAATACCCGCGGCATGATCCGCGACAACGCGGTCGCCAAGCCGCGTACCAGGGGAATCGCGATGACGATCGAGGACGCGAACCACAAGGTCGAGCCGAAATTGCCCCACAGCACCGACTTGAACCGCACCTCCAGCATCAAGGCGATCCCGCTCACGGCTACCAGCACCGCCCACGACCCGACGAGTCGACGCGCCGAGGTGTGGCCGGCGACCGCGCGCACGTCCGACCGAATGACGTCGAGCGGCTCGAGGCGCGACACCCGTCGCGCCGCCGAATACGACGCCACGAGCGAGGCCATGGTCCCGAGCACCACGATCCCCACTTGTTCCGGAGCCGAGACCGAGAGCGCCTGCACCGGGAAGCGCAGCTGGAAGACCGCTCCCATCGAATCGGCGACCATGCGGATCATCAGTCGCGCGATCGCCAGCCCGACGGGAACTCCCGCGACGGCGCCGATCGAACCCAACACCAGCGCCTCCAGCATCAAGAGACGCAGGAGCTGAACCGAATCGGCACCGACGATGCGTAACCCGGCGAGGGCAAGGGCGCGGTGCGCGGCGGCGGTAGTGGTCGCGTTGTAGACGATGTAGATACCGGCAACGAGGCAGAGCAGGCTCAATCCCGTCAGCATCGCTTGGAACGAACCGAGAATTCGCTCGTAGCGCTCGCCGCGTTGGATCGGGCGCGCAACCGTCAACGTCACCGGCAAGGCGGACTGGAGCCGGCTCGCGACCGTCGTCACGTCGGCGTCTTGGCGGAGCATCACGTCGATCTGGTCGACCAGCCCGGGCTTGTTGAGCAGCTGCTGCGCCGCCGGGAGGTCCATCACCGCGAGCTCGCCGCCGAACGCGGCGCCGAGCCCGACGGCATCCAGCAGTCCACGCACGGTGAAGCGATCGACCCCTTGCGGCGTCGACAGCATGACGCGCTGACCCATCGCGATGTCGTGGGCGCGCGCGAACGTGCTGGTCAGGAGAACCGAGCGCGGATCGGCGAGCCCGCGCAGCACCTCGTCTCGGTTGGCGGTCGTGACGTGATAGCGACGCAGCTCCTCCTCCGCCGTCAAATCGGCGCCGAAGAGTTGCAGTGTCTCCGCCGGATCGTCCGCCCACGCGATCGTGCCGCGCACCAACGGCACGGCGGCGCTGACGTCGGGATCGGCGCGCACGATCGCGACCGACGCCTCGTCGAACCCGACCTCGCCGACTCCGAGCGTCACCTCGAGCGCCGCCGGCCCGGCGACCAACTCGATGGTGTCGCGAAAATTGTCGAGCACGCTGCTGTTGATGACGTTGATCGCGACGATCAGCGCCACGCCGGTCGCGATACCGCCCACCACCAGGAGCGTCCGGCCCCAGGTCGCGCGCAATTGCGGTATGCTGACGAGGCGGAAGAGTCGAAACACGTCGACTGGGCTATGGACCGCGGAACACGAAGGGGGTTACGCGATCGCGGTCTCTTCTGGAGGCAATGCCATCTCTTGCTGCAGGCCCCCATCAACGAGGCGTAACACGCGCTGACAGTAAGCCGCAAACACGGGATCGTGCGTCACCAGCAGCACCGTGACGCCGGTCTCCTCGTTCACGTCCTGAATGAGATCCATGATCGCGCGACCGCCGGCGCGATCGACGTTTCCCGTCGGCTCGTCGGCAAGCACGATCGCCGGCTTGATGACGAGCGCGCGCGCGATCGCGACGCGCTGCTGCTCGCCGCCGGAGAGCTGGGTCGGATGGTGCTTGGCACGATGGCTCATGTGCACCAGCGTGAGCGCGTCGGCGACGCGCGCGTCGATCTCGGCTTGCTTCACGCCGTCGAGCACGAGCGGCATCCCGACGTTCTCCTCGGCGGTGAGGAAGGGAAGCAAGTTGAAGGATTGCAGCACGTAGCCGATGCGACGGCGGCGAAGCGCGGCGGCCTGCGCCGAGCTCATGCTCGCAACGTCGGCGCCCTCGACGAGAACACTGCCGCTGGTCGGCGGCGTGAGGCCGGCAATGAGGTGGAGAATCGTGCTCTTTCCCGAACCGCTCGGTCCCATGAGCGCCCAGAAGGAACCGCGGGGAATCGTGAGCGAAAGATCGTTGACGGCGATGACGCGGGTGTCGCCGCTGCCGAAGACCTTGGTGACGCCGCGAAACTCGATCACGCGCGCGCCTGCCCGGGGATCGTCGGCGACATGAAGTGCTCCTTCAGCCTGACCGCCACGTCCTCAAGCCAGACAAGCTCGGCCGGGACGCTGAGCTCGGCACCATCGATGAGCAGCTTCACCGCGAGCTCCTGGCGCAGCGGCCGCGGGGCGTCGGTCGGCGGCTCGAGGATGAAGGTGTCGAGGCTCTGCCGCCCCTTGTCGGTGATGCGAAAACTTTGCGGCTGGACACCGTGTCGGCGAGCACTTCCTCGACGAGGAACGCCGCGGCCTCTTTGCGCGTCATGCGCGCGACGTCGGCGCCCTCGACGAGGACGCTGCCGCTCGTAGGCGGTGTGAGACCCGCGATCAGGTGCAGGACGGTGCTCTTCCCGGATCCGCTTGGGCCCATCAGGGCCCAAAACGCGCCACGGGGAATGGTGAACGAGAGGCCGTTCACGGCGGGGACGCGGGTCTCGCCGGAGCCGAAGATCTTCGTGACGTCGCGAAACTCGATCACGCCGGCGCGCGCGCGGTCAGGAAGCGCTGCTGCAGTTTGACGGTCACGTCCTCCAGCCATGCGATCTCGGCGCGCACACTCAGCTCGGCGCCGTTGATCAGGAGACCGGTCACGAAGCTGTCGACGGGCATCCGCTCGACCTTTCGCCGTTGCGCTGACAGCAGATAGAGCTGGCGCATGTAGGTCTCACGCTGCGTGTCGATGAGACGCAGCAGCTCCGGCATGCACTCGGCGCGGGCGAAGAGCAGCTTCACCGCGAGCTCTTGGCGGAGTGGGCGCGGCGTGTCCGTCGGCGGCTCGAGAACGAACGCATCGAGGCTGCGACGGCCCTTGTCGGTGATGCGGAACACCTTGCGGCTGGAGAGCGGCTCCGCCGCGACGCTCTCGATGAGGCCGCGCTCGGCGAGGTGGTCGAGCACCCGATACACCTCCCCGAAGTTCAGCTGCCAGAAGTGGCCGAGGACCCGCTCGCACTGCCGCTTCAACGCGTAGCCGTGCACGCCATCCGCATTCTGCGAGACGATTCCGAGCAGCGCGTAGTGGATACCGCGGGCGTTGCGCATCGGGATTACCTCCGTGCCGGTCGTTCTTCCCTGTATTTCGAGTCCCACGTTCCCAGTCCAGGTGTCAACTGTCGGGAATCCCAAACTATTCCGCGGCGGAATATGGCATGGCCGCAGGGCCGGCACCCTTCACGCGGGGACGCCCTCCGCCGACGCAAACAGCTCGCGGAATTCTTCCTCGGTCCGCTCGCGCCCATCGCACTCCTCCTGTTGGTGTCTCGAGTGCAACCTCATCGCCTGCTCGCAGCGAGGCGCAGGCCGAGCGCAATGAAGAGCCCTCCCGAAGCTCGCGACACGTTCCGGGCGGCAGCGGGTCGGCTCACGAGCAGCGTTCGCATGCGCGCGCCCGTGACCGCGAGAACGAGACACCAGATCGTACCGGTGGTGACGAACGTCGCGCCGAGGACGAGGAATGCCGTGATCTTCGATGGACTCGAAGGCTCGATGAACTGCGGCACGAAGGCCAGAAAAAACAGCGCCACCTTGGGGTTGAGTAAATTCGTCAACATTCCCTGTCTGAACGCCGCCCAGGCGTCCTGTGAAACTTCGGGGCGGCTCGCGGGCTCCTCGTCAGACCGTCGCAGGAGCATCTTCAATCCGAGGTACACGAGATAGGCCGCTCCGAGCATCTTCACGGTCGTAAACGCCGTCGCCGACGTGCCGAGAATCGCCGACAGCCCGAGCGCGGCTGCACACGTGTGAACGACGCTCCCGGCCGCGATTCCCAGAGCCGAGACGACACCGATCCGGCGCCCCTGACTCACGCTGCGACCGAGAATGTAGAAGGTGTCTTGTCCAGGTGTCAGATTCAGCAAGACGCCGGCGGCGACGAAAATCCAGTAGTCGTGAACTCCCAGCACGCTGTGTCCTTAGTCGCCGCGTCACGCGTCATCAACAGCCCGAAACCGCGCGACTCCCACGCCTCGATCATCGCGAAGCGTGCCGGGTCCGTGACGTCCTGGCAGAGATCGTACTGCAGACATCCAGCCTCGCGACCCGCCGGCTCGACGAGCGTCGCGCGGGCGACCGCGACGAAGTCGTCGACGTGCTCGGGACGGACGGCGAAGGTGGCGATGACGCGGATTCCGGCGCTCGTGCGGTGCGGGAAATTGCCGCCCAAAACATTTGACTCCGCACCGACTTTCGTGTATTCTTCGCCTCAGTAAACCTGACCCTAATCGATTATATTTCTGTATAGACACAAGACGAACAAAGCGCGCGATGTTCTCCACTTCTTGGCGACGCGGGCGGCCGCAGGGTTGGCACCGTGACGGGCACCTGCCGCGGGCGCGGCCGACCAACCCAAGCGCCCCGCGCAGCGCAGCCCAAGCGGAGATCGAGCGCATGTCGGAGCGCCGGCGCGTCGCGACGCAGATCGACATCGAGCTGCGGGTCGCATGTCGGATGGAGGCCGCGGCGCGCCGTGAGCTCGGCGACGCCGCGCGCGGCCTGTTGCGGCGGCGCGCATATCGGCGCCTCGGATTCGTCCGTCTGAGCGACTACGCGCGCGAGCGGCTGGGAGTCTCCGCGCGCACCGTGGAGGAGGCGGCCTGGGTGGCGACGCGCCTCGACGCGCTGCCCGCCGTCGCGACGGCGTTCGACCGCTCCGACATCTCGTGGACGCGCGCACGCGCGCTCTGCAAGGTCGCCTCACCGGAAAATGCAGGCCACTGGCTGGCACTTGCCAGGCAGTCCAGCGTCGAAGATTTCGCGCGCCTCGTGAAGACCGCGCGCGCACCGCGCGACGTCCCCGCCGACCCCGACGACGACGCCGACCAGCTCGACGGTGAGCCCGCGCTGCGGCTGCGCTTCGCCTGCCCCGCCCGCCTGCGCGCCCTCTGGCGGCGCGCGCTCGAGCTCGCCTCGCGCGCCGCGGGGAAGCCGCTATCCGACTGGCGCGCCGCGGAGATCATCGCCGCCGAGGGATTCTCCGGACGTCCGGCGGGCGCGTCCCTCGGCGAGCGCGCGCTCCTCGCCTCCATCCGGCGCGCTGCGCGCGAGCGTCGCTCGATGGACAAGGGCAGCGTCACCGATCAACCGGCCGCCGGTGACACGGCGGTCATCCCCGGAGAGCTGGCCGCCGTCGATGCGGCGGTCATCTCCGAAGCGCCGACCGCCACCGCTCCGGCGATCACACGCCCGCCGCTGGTCCCCCCAACGCACGCCGATCCCTTCGCCCTCGACGCCCGCCTCGCCGCCGCGGCGCGCGCGATCGGCACGAACGAGCCGCAAATCGGACGTCTCCTGCGCATCGTCGTCGGCCACCGCTTCTATCGGCTCTGGGGCTTTCCCTCCGTCGACGCCTACGTCCGCGAGCGCCTCGGGATCTCGACGCGCAAGGCGTGGGCACTCCTCAAGCTCGAGAAGGCGACGCTCCGGAGCGACGCATTCGCGCGCGCCTACCACGACGGCACGCTCCCGTGGGCGCGCGCGCTGGCGCTCCTTCCGGTCGTCGATCGCGAGAACGCCGCGGCGTGGGTCGGCCGTGCAGAGACCGTCACCGTCCGCCGTCTCTGCGACGAGGTGAGCTGGGTCCTCCAGGCGCGCGACACCGTCGGCCCCGACATGTCCCTCGACCCGCCGCCGCTCGACAGCCATCTGACGTTCCCGATCGATGCGCCGCCGGCGACGCGTCGCCTCACGATGCTCTCACCAGGACTGCACCCATGAAGACGGGCTGTCAATTTGTTGCGGGACTTTGATTCAGCAGCGGTTCCCTCCGATCCTGATCGTGCGATCGTCGCCGTCGCTCACCACGCACCCATGCGGGGTCGATACCGCCCCATGTTTCGCTGCGG
>JBGPOW010000082.1:0-17137 GCA_041488235.1 Binatia bacterium | reverse complement strand
GGTGCTCGTCGAGGCGAACGTTTCCGACGGCGACGAGATGCTCTTGTCGTCGTTGACGTACGTGGCGAGATCGATGCTCGTGATCTTCAGCGGCTCCGCCGGCTTGCTGCAGGCTGCGAGCGCGCATCCCACGACCAGCAGTGCGAGGCGACGGCGCAGGCGCGGCGCCTCCGGTCCCGCCAGGAATGTCGACATACCGTGAGCCCTCCCCGGACGCGTTATGTCACGGTCGGATCGGCGACGACAACGCGGCTCCAATGCGAAGTGCGGGGTCGGGATCGCATGGCTGCGCGACCGGGTGGCGGCGCGACAGCGCTGCGAGGCGGCGCCGCGATCGCGTGCTGTCGGACGCGCCGCGGCGGTCGCCATGGCGACGACGGCGCAACGATTCGACGCGACGAGGGAAACGCCCTGCCGCCGAGCGCGCGTCGACGAGCGGACGTGCTGGGCACCGCGGTTGCTTTCTCGAGCTCGCATGGCGCTCACCACCGAACGTGGATTCACCTTCATCGAGGTTCTCGTCGTGACCGTGCTGATCGGCATCCTCGCCGGGATCGCGATCCCGCACTACACCGATATGAAGGCGCGCGGTCTCGACAGCCAAGTCGTGTCCGTCGTCCGGCACGTGGCGACCGGCGAGGAGGCGTACTTCGCGACGCAGCTGCGGTACACGGGCGCGCTCGACGAGCTCGACGGCATCGTCACGGGCGGCGTCGCGATCACGGTCGCGAGCGGCAACAGCGGCGATCTCGGCTCCTCGTTCCGCGTGCACGGCACCGTCGGCGGGGCGATGCACGCGTACGAGTGGGTGAGCGATCCCCCGCCGGGCGAGCCGCATCTCGTCGAAGAGTAGCGCTCTCGTCCAGCGGGTCTCCACATTACGAGCGAGCCGTCAGGAAGTCGCTCGCCAGCTCGGCGACGCGCTCGGGTTGCTCCTCTTGGACGAAGAGCTTGGCGTTCGCGATCGGGTGGAAACCGGCGACGTGCGGGAACTGTGACGTCATGGCGCGGGCGCGCTCCACGGGGAATGTCGGGTCGGCGGCGCCCCAGAGGAACGCGACCGGCATCGTGAGCTCGCCGTGGAGCTCGCGGAAGCGGTCGAGGCGCGCGAACTTCATCTGCACGAGAAACTGGCTCAGCGACGCGACCCGGTCGGCGGACGCGACGAGCGGGGCGATGAACAGCTCGCCGAACTCGCCGTCGAGTAGGTCGAGGTTCACGAAGCAGCCGCCGAATCCCATCGGCGAGCGGCGGAGCGCGCGCGACGCGACCATCCGCCGAAAGACGACGCCGCTCCCCGGTAGCTGTGCGAGCCACTGGTAGAGGGGGATCCACGGCGGCCGGTGACCCGGGATCTCGGTGTTCGTCAGCGCGAGATGGGTGACCCGCTCGCGGTCGAGGAGCGCGAGCTCGCGCGCGATCCAGCCTCCGGTGTCGTTGCCGATGAGCGCGTACGACTCGACGCCGAGCGCACGCAGCGCCCGCTGGAACACGACGCCCATCCCGTCGGAGGAGAAGTCCTTCACGTCGCGCGAGATCGAGTCGCCGAGACCGACGAGGTCGAGCGCGTAGCACGTGAAGCGCGGCGCGAGCGTGGCGACGACCTTTCGCCAGGTGAGGCCGGAGAGCGGAAAGCCGTGGAGCAGGACGAGGGCAGGGCCCGTCCCGGTCTTCCGATAGCACACGTTCGCCGAGCCGAGCTCGACGAACCGTCGCTGCGTGAAATCGTCGCCTGGCATGGCGCCAGTATCGTGCAAACGCGGCGCCATCGTCGAGCACCGCGCCGGTGTTCGCCGCGCGATCGTCGTCAGCGCGGCGGCTCTTCCAGGTCGCCGAGACTCTTCGGCATTACCAGCGGCGGTGGCGGCGCCGGAATCGGCAGCTGTCTGGCGGCGGCGACAACGGGGTTGCCCTGCTGCTGCCAGACGAAGACGCCCTCGTCGAGAACGGCGGAGTGCGCGTAGCCGCGTTTGCGCAGCTCTTCCATCACGATGCCGGACACGTGGTGCGGGCAGGCGCAGTACGTGATCACCCACGTGCCGTCGTTCGGGATCTTCGAGAGGTCGTGCATGTCGAAGTACGGAATGGAGATCGCGCCCGCGATGTGCAGCTGCAAGTAATCCGATGTCGTGCGCGCGTCGACGAACACGAGCCGCAGCTGCTCGCGGTATGCCTTCGCGACGTCCGCGACCGAGACGTAGCGGTCGTCGCGCAGCGTCAGCTCCGCCTGTGCGCCGTCGGGATTCACCACGATCGCCGCGTTTTCCACTGACGGCGTCTCGGCGGCGACGACGAGCGGCGCGGCCGGCGTCGGCGGCGGCGGCACCGGACGCGCGAGCGAGCGGAGATAGGCGATCACGTCCTCGACGTCGCCGGGCGAGAGCGTGTCGCGCCACGCCGGCATCGCCGTCCCCGGTCGGCCGCCGACGATCGCGGCGCGGAGATACGCGTCGGATGCGGTCGCGAGGAACATCGCGTTCGCGAGGTGCACCGCGCTCGCGCGTTGCTCCGGCGTCCCGTGACAGCTCTGGCAATTCGTCGCGTACACGCGCGCGCCGCGTGCCGGACTGCCGCGCGAGCGCTTCCGCGGCAGCGCCGCCGGCGCGGAGCTGCCGCCGCGGATGTAGGCGATGAGCGCCGCGACATCGGCCGACTCGAGCGGTCCGCCGACGGCGCGAGCATAGCCCGCCATCGACGTTCCCGGGCGGCCGCGCTCGATCGCGGCGCGCAGGAAGGCGTCGCTCGCGGTGGCGCGGAAGGTCGGCGACGCGAGCGACGGCGCGTTATCGGCACGATAGCCTTCGAGGTTGGCACCGTGACAGAGGAGGCAGTACTTCGGGTAGAGCGCGGCGCCGGCTTCGAGGCGTCCGGGCGCAGTCGAGGCGGCAGGCGTGACGGCGTGTGACGGTGCGGCTCGAGTCGGCTCGGCGCCGCACGGCGTGCCGAACGCGACCGCGACGACGACGAGCCAGAGCGCTGGGTGGAAGCGAGACGAGCTCACCATCGGTCGAGGGACGACGTCACGGCGTCCGACGATCGCACGGATCGCGTCCGGGAGCCACCGGACCCCGTTGAGCTGCGCGCGATCGCCCGGGTCAGCAGTCGTTCACAGAGCGATCTCCGAGTGATGATCGTGCCCCGATCGGGCGGAGCTATGGCTTCCTCAGAGGCATGCGTTCGGAAAACAGCCGCAGCCGAGCGTATTGCACACGCACGAGGCATTCGAACCGCAATTCGTCGCGCCATCGCACGGGCCCACGATGCAGACGTGCGGCAGGCTGCTATCGAACGCGAAGGCGCAGACGTTCGCGGACAGCCCCGTACAGTCGTCGGGCGTATTGCAGTAGTGACCTACTCCAAGCTCGTTGCCGGTATCGCCTGGGGTACCGCAGCTTCCGAGCGTCGTGACCCCGCACACGCAGATCGACCCGAAGTCCGGAGTCGTAACCGCCTGGCACACGCCCCCTGGGCCGCACGTGCCGTCGCAGGTCGGATACCCGCTGCCGCCGCTGCAGGGGATCGGCTTACAAGAGAACGTCAACGACGCGTCCACGGCGCACGCGAACCCGTTTGGGCACTCGAGCGAACCGAGGTAGCGCGAGTCCGGGCCGCACGGGCCCGGGGTTCCGCAGCCGCACCCGAGCCCGCCGCCGAGCATCGGGAACGCGTACGCTGGACGGCACTCTTTGCCGCTCGAGCATTCCCCGCCGCACTCCGGGGCACCAGGGCTGCCACACCGAGTGCTGCCGACGGGGATACACTCGCAGCTCGGCGCCGGGCCCCCCCAGACCGCGACGCACTGCTCGCCCGCCGCGCACTCGCCGTTGCAGACGGAGAAGGTCTGGCCACAGGGTGCGCTCGGCGAGATACACGCGCACGCGTAGAAACCGAGGCTGCACACGCCGTCTCCCGGACACGTTCCGAAGCACTTCGGGAATATCCCCCCGCACGTGGGTGGCGGGAGCGCGCCACCAAGACTCGCATCCGAGCAATCGCTGATGCTCGCGGCGAGCGCATGCTTGGCAAGGTAGAGCCCTGGCTTGTCCGTGACGATCGTCGCGACGTCGAAGAGGGCGCAGCTCCGCAGCGTCCCCATGGTGATGCGGATACCGATGGGCCCTTGCAGGGACGTGAGTGCGAGCCCCGTATCCCTCGCCACTAGCTTGAGGAGCTTGCCTTGCCTCAGCGTCGCGGTACGCAGGGTCGCGATTCCCATGGGGGCGAACTTGTTCCTGAACCTGTATGACGGGTGGGCCGCGGGGCGCGCAGACCATCCCGGGTTGCCCGCGCCCGGCGGCACGGACAGCGATGCCTGTCCAGACTGCGAGAAGAGCTCGATGACCGCTCCCCCCGGGGCACCGGTCGCGGGATCATCGGCGCTGCCGATCGGGGGAAATAGAGCCCCAGGATCACGCGAGACGAATGTGAGGACGGGTCCGCTTCGCGAGCCACCCGCCTTGAGCTTGAGCTTGGCGGCGTCGATCGGTTGGTCGGCCGCGCGGACGGCGTCGCTCACCGCCAGCAGGCCGAGGAGGACGACGGCTAGCGATGCCGCGTGTGCTCTCATGGGGGTCTCCTCGTGGGGTCTCCTCGTAGAGCACGGCACATGCCACAACGGGCGGCGCGCAGTGGCCGCGACGAGTGCAGTTGATCGCGCAGCTCTTCGCAAATCTGACGACGGCTGCGTTCGACCCTCGCACCGGCGAGAAATGTCAGGATGGGCGTCGAGGTCGTCGGGGTCGGTTGCGCCTCCTCGTCTTTCTCGGCGATGCGACGGGGGGCCAGCCGATCTCCCGTCCGTCAAACCTGCCAGTTGGCCTGAATCGTCCCTATCCACCAGCCGACGGCGCGGCCCTCGGCACGTGCACGTTCACCGTGACGCTGCGCTTGCTGCGATTGTCGAGCTCGAGCGCCGGATTGATCGGCAGGTTGGGGATACCGAGCGCCATGAGGCCGCGGATCGGGTCGCCGCCGGCCCGGTTCTCGACCTTGATGACGTCGGCGCCCCAGTCGCCGAGCACGGCGGCCGCTGCCGGACCCGCGACCCAGATGCCCATCTCGACGACCTCGATGCCGTGGAGCGCACCGCGTGCGCCGGCGCGTGCGTCATCGTCCATCGCTTCCTCCGGTGACGCCGCCGAGGAGCGCCGTCGCGACGTCGCGTGCGAGGTCCTCGATCCGCCGCGTGTGGAACTGCAGCACCTCGAGCTGGCCTGCCGAGATGAGCGACGCGAGTCCATGCACGCCCGCCCACGCCGCGAGCGCCACCCGCTGCGTGTCGCCCGCGGGCAGGGCGCCGGCGCGGACGCAGTCGCCGATCGCCTGGATCAAGACGTCGAAGGCGTCGAGCGCGGCACCCGCGAGGTCGGGATGCGCCGACTTCTCGACCAGCTCCGGTCCGAACATCACCCGGTAGTGCGCCGGATGGGCGTGCGCGAAGAGCACATAGCCGACGCCGGCCTCGCGGAAGCGCGCCAGCGGATCGGCCGGCGCGGCGGCGATCTGCGCCCGCATCGCCGCCGCGAGACCGCGAAATCCCTCCTCGGCGACCGCTGCCAACACGTCGGCCTTCGACGAGAAGTGGCGATACGGCGCCGCGGTCGACACCCCGGCGCGACGGGCGAGCTCGCGCAGCGACAGCTGCCGCGGATCGTGATCCTTCAGCAATGCGAGCGCTGCCTCGATCAAGGCGCGGCGGAGGTCGCCGTGGTGATAGGCGCCGCGCGGTTTGCGCGCCCGTTGCGTCGCGGCGGCGCGCCGACGCGGAGCGCGGTTCAATGTTGACATCGCTGACATACAATGCTAGCAACGTTTACATTGGGTGTGCAAGCGGGGCGAGGCGCGACCCGGCGCCGCGAGCCCGCACGAGCGGCACGCCCGGAGGTGATGCGATGCGCGATCGCTACCGACGGCTCGACGACGACGCGTTCGACGCGATCGTCGTCGGCGCCGGAACCGGCGGACTCGTCGCCGCCGCGCTCCTCGCGACGCGCGGCAAGAAGGTCCTCGTCGTCGATCAGCACTACGTCGCCGGCGGCAACGCCACGACCTTCCGACGTAAGCGCTTCGAGTTCGACATCGGCATCCACTACGTCGGCGACTGCGGCCGCGGCGGCCTCGTCCCGCGCATCTTGAAGGCGGCGGGGGCGGAGAACGTCGCCTGGGAGGAGATGGACGCCGACGGCATCGACACCTTCGTCTTCCCCGACTTTCGCTTCCGCTTCCCGAAAGGGATCGAGCGCTATCGCGAGCGGCTGCTGGCGCAGTTCCCGGCGGAGCAGCGCGGCATCGAGCGCTACCTCGATCTCGTCGGGCAGGCGCTGGCGCTCAGCGCCGCGGGCGCGCGTCCGATGCGCGCCCTCGCCGCGCTGCCGCGCTCCTGGCAGCTCGTGCGCTGGGCGTCGCAGCCCTTCGCGCGCTTCCTCGACACCTGCACCGCGAACCCGCAGCTGCGTGCCGTCATGGCGGCGCACCACGGCATCTATGCGCAGCCGCCGAGCCGGGTGCCGACGCTGCTCGCCGCCGGCATCACCGCCCACTATCTGACCGGCGGGTACATGCCGCGCGGCGGCGGGCAGGTGACCTCGGACGCGCTCGCCGAGTCCATCGAGGGTCATGGCGGCACGATCCTCTTGAAGGCGCGGGTCGAGCGCATCATCGTCGAGGACGGCGCGGTGCGCGGCATCGAGCTCGTGAGCAAGCACCTCGGCCGGCGGACGGTACGGGCGCCGATCGTCGTCTCCAACGCCGACCTGAAGCAGACGGTGTCGCGCCTCGTCGGCGCCGAGCACCTTTCCGCCAAGACCGTCGATCGTACCGCGGCGTACGAGATGTCGCCCGCACTCGGAATCGTCTATCTCGGCATTGCGCGCGACCTCAAGGCCGAAGGCCATCCGGCGACGAACTATCATCTCTTCCCGAGCTACGACCACGAGGCCGGCTACGCGCGGGTGCGACGTGGGGAGTTCACGGACACGCCGTGGGTGTACGTCACGATCGCCTCGCTGAAGGATCCGACGAACATGCGACTCGCGCCGCCGGGCATGACGAACCTCCAGATCATGGCGGTCGTGCCGTCGGATCCGGCGGCGTGGGGCGTGAGCGCCGACGACGCGCGCGACGGAACCTATCGCCAGCGGCCGGCGTATCGTGCGCGCAAGGAGGCGTTCGCGCGCTCGCTGATCGACGCCGCCGAGACGGTGCTCCCGGGGTTGCGTGACGCGATCGTCTACCAAGAGGTGGCGACGCCCTTCACGCAGTCGCGCTACACGCTCTCGTCGGGCGGCACATCGTACGGCATCGCCTGCACGACCGAGCAGTTCTTCGGCCGCCGGCCCGGCGCGCGTACCGAGATCGCCGGACTCTATCTGTGTGGCGCGAGCACGCGAACCGTGCACGGGATTCCCGGCGTTGCCATGGGTGGGCTCATGGCCGCGTCCGAGGTCCTGGGACCGCGCCTGTTGTGGGAGGTGCTCGGTCCGGGACGCCGGCGCACCTCGCGATTGCGTGCGCTCGAGGACGCCGTGCGCGGGGTCGCCGGCCGTTTGCTCCCGGCGACGCTCCGTCCTAGTCAATCGCCATGAGGGGACGACGATGAACGCCCACGCTGCCTTTCGCCGCGCCGTCGACGCGCGCGACTTGCCCGCGCTCGTCGCCCTGTTCCGTGACGACGCGCTGCTGTGGAGCCCAGTGAGCTTCAAGCCGTTCGAGGGACGTGCGGCGATCCAGCATTTGCTGGAGATCCTCTTCGCCGTTTTCGAGGAGTTTCATTACACCGACGAGCTGCGTGCCGACGACGATCGCACCGCGGCGCTGGTCTTCCGCGCCCGCGTCGGCGGCCGCGACGTCGAGGGGCTGGACCTGCTCCGCTTCGACGGGGACGGCAAGGTCCGCGAGCTCACCGTGATGGTGCGCCCGCGGTCGGCGCTCGAGGCGCTCTTCGCTGCCGTCGGCGCCCGTCTCGCTGCGAGCGCCGCCGGGTAGTCGAGCTCCCGCCGCAGCGCGCCGCCGCGGCCGCTCGTGCTTGGCGACGGATCGCGCACCCGGTAGGGGAGAGCGATGCGCATCGTGTCCGCCGCGGAGGCGGTCGCCGACGTCCGCTCGGGGGAGCAGGTCTTTCTCCACGGCGCGTGCGCGACGCCGTCGGTGCTGCTCGACGCACTCGTCGCGCGCGCGGCGAATCTCCGCGACGTGAGCATGCTCCACCTCCACACGGCGGGACCCGGCCCGCATCTCGCGCCGGAGATGGCGCGGCACTTCCGGCATCGCGCGCTCTTCATCGGCGCCAACGCGCGCGCTGCGATCGCCGAGGGGCGCGCGGAGTACGTGCCGATCTTCCTGTCCGACGTCCCGCGCGCGCTCGGCCGCGGCGCGCTCGCGATCGACCACGCGCTCGTGAACGTGACGCCGCCGGATCGTCACGGCTTTTGCTCGCTCGGTACCTCGGTCGACGTCGCGCTCGCCGCCGTGCGCAGCGGCCGGCGCGTCGTCGCGCAGTTGAATCGCGCGATGCCGCGCACGCTCGGTGACGGCGCCATTCACGTCCGCGAGATCGAGTGCGGCGTCGAGGTCGACGTGCCGCCGTACGAGGTGCCGTCGCCGCCGGCCGGCGACGTCGAGCGGCGGATCGGCGAGCGCGTCGCGGAGCTGGTGCCGGACGGCGCGACGCTGCAGATGGGCATCGGCGCCATTCCCAGCGCCGTCGCCCTCGCGCTCGGCGGCCACCGCGACCTCGGCATTCACACCGAGATGTTCACCGACGTGATCGTCGACCTCGTCGAGCGCGGCGTGATCACCGGCGCCCGCAAGGAGATCAACCGCGGCAAGATCGTCTCGGCGTTCCTCATGGGGACGCGCCGGCTCTACGATTTCGTCGACGACAACCCGATGATCGCGATGCGTCCGGCGGACTACACCAACGACAGTGCGATCATTCGGCGCTTCCGCCGCATGGTGGCGGTGAACTCGGCGATCGAGATCGACTTGACGGGGCAGGTGTGCGCCGACTCGATCGGCCACCGGCTCTTCAGCGGCGTCGGCGGGCAGATGGACTTCATGCGCGGCGCCGCGCTCGCGGCGGAGGGGCGTGCGATCATCGCGCTGCCGGCGACCGCGAGCGGCGGCACGGCGTCACGGCTCGTCGCGACGCTGCGGCCGGGTGCCGGCGTCGTGACGACGCGCGCGCACGTGCAGACGATCGTGACCGAGTTCGGCGTCGCCGAGCTGCACGGGCGCAGCGTGCGCGAGCGGGCGCGGGCGCTGATCGCGATCGCGCATCCCGCGTTCCACGACGTCCTGACCGCCGAGGCGCGCACTCTGCGTCTGCTGTAGCCGTCAGACGTTTGGCGCCGGATGTCAGACGCCCCTCGTCGTCGCTCGCGACCCAGCGGGCATGGGGGGATTTTCCAGCGCGGCTGCGTGCCCACGTCATCAAGGGCTAGGCGGCGTGCCGGCCGCCGACTGGCACCGCTCTTGCGATCGCGCACAGCATGGCTCCAGCGCCTGACGACCGCTCGTCGCTCGCGGTGACGTACGCGGCGCCGCTTTTCGACGTGAGCGGCTATGCGACGATGGCGCGCGCCGTGCTCCTCGGTCTCGATGCGCTCGGCGTGCAGGTGACGGCGCAGCCGCTCTGGGGCGCCGGCGTCGCGCAGATCCGCCGCATCGCCAGCCTCCCCGCGGACGTCGCGCTGCGGCCGCTTGCGGGCAGCGGCGATGGCGTGCATGCGGCGTTGCATGCGGTGCCGGACGGCGAGGCGCCGACGATCTTTCTCCGTCTCACCGACGGCGGGCTCTACGAGTACCGCTCGCCCGTCGACGCTGCGAGCGTGCAGCGCCTCCTCGCGTTCGCCGCCTCGACGCCGCGCCGCGAGGGTCCGTTCGTCATGCACATGATCCCGGCGAAAGGCGACGTCGACTTCTATCTGATCGCGCGCCGCGCGAATCCGCAGCATCCGTATTACGTCGGCAGCACGATGTTCGAGACCGCCGGGCTGCCGGCGGGGTGGGCGACGGCGGCGAACGCGATGGACGAGATCTGGGTGCCGTCGACGTTCAACGAGCGGACCTTCGCGGCGAGCGGCGTCTTCGCCGACAAGCTGCGCGTCCTGCCGCTCGGCGTCGACGTGCGACGCTTCGATCCCGCGCGGGTCGCGCCGCTCGCGATCGACGGCCGTAAGGGCTTCACGTTTCTGAGCGTCTTCCAATGGACGCGGCGCAAAGGATGGGACGTCCTCTTGCGCGCCTACCTCGACGCGTTTCGCGCCGGCGACGACGTCAGGCTCGTGCTCCGCACGTATGCCGGCGCGGGCGCGAGCGCCGCGCCGCGCCTGCGCGAAGCGATCGCGAGCCTCGGTCACGATCCCGAGCGCTGCGCCGACATCGTGCTCCTCGACGCCGCGATTCCGGACGCGCTGCTGCCGGGACTCTACGCTGCGTGCGACGCGTACGTGTTGCCGAGCCGCGGTGAGGGCTGGGGCATGCCGTACCTCGAGGCGATGGCGATGGGGAAGGCGACGATCGGTACGCGCGCCAGCGGCAATCTCGACTTCATGCACGACGAGAACGCGTTCTTGATCGACGTCGAGGGCCTGCGCCCGGTCGACGACGAGCAGCTCCACGACGACCCGCTGTACGACGGCCAGCTCTGGGCCGAGCCTTCGGTCGCGCACACGACCGAGCTGCTGCGCCGCGTGTACGAGGACGCGAGCGAGCGCCACAGACGCGGCGCGCACGCGCGCGCCGACGTCGAGGCGCGCTGGACGGTGCAGCATCAAGCCGCGCGCGTGCGCGATCGGCTCGCCGCGATCCAGCCGATCTGTGCCGCCCGCCGCCGCGCCGTTCCGCAGCCCACGACGACACCCGCCGCCCGAGACGCCGCGGCGCCACGACACATCAGCGTTCCCGGCCGCGTTCACGTCGTGCTCGCCGACGAGGGCTGGATCCTCGAGCAGTGCGGCCGCGCGCTCGAGCGCCGGCTGCCGTACGTGCGCGTCGACACGAGCGCCGATCCGAGCGCCGCGATCAACTACTACGTGAACTACTCCGCACGGCGCGGACGCGCCTCCGCGATCGAGATCGCGCTCTTCACCCACGTCGAGGAACGCGTGCCCGAGGTTGCGGCGCGGTTTTTCGAGGTCGCGCGCGCGATGACGACGTGCATCTGCATGTCACGCATCTACGCCGACCGTCTCCGTGAGGCGGGTGTGCCCGACGTGCACGAGATCACGCCCGGCGTCGACCTCGACGCGTACCGCCCCGTCGTCCGCATCGCCGTCGTCGGACGGACGTACCCGACGGGGCGCAAGGGCGAAGCGCTCGTGCAGGCGGTGATGGACGAGCCGGGTATCGAGTGGCACTTCACCGGCGAGGGATGGCCAGGTCCTGCCGAGCACCATCCGCCGGAGCGGATGCCGCAGCTCTACAACGCGGTGGATTACGTCCTCGTGCCCGCGCTCTACGAGGGCGGGCCGATGCCGCTCCTCGAGGCGCTCGCGTGCGGCAAGGAGGTGATCGCTCCGGCCGTCGGCTTCGTGCGCGACTACCCGCACATTCCGTACCGTACCGGCGACGTCGCCGACCTGCGTCGGGTGCTGCGCGAGCTCGTCGCGCGTCGCATGGCGCTCAGGGCCGCCGTCGAGCACCGCAGCTGGGACGCGTGGGCGAGCGCGCACGACGCGCTCTTTCGCCGCCTGCTGTGCGAGCGCGACAAGCCGGAGGGGTCGCGGCCGGTGTCGTTGGCGCCGGCGGCGTGCGTCGCGCCGGCGGCGAGCATCGAGTGCGACGGCTCACGACCCGTTCGCTGCACGTCGTCTGCCCGCGCGGCACTGCGAGTGCTGCTCGCGCTGCACGCGCCCGAGAGCCAAACCGGTGGCGGTCCGTCGGTGCGCGTCCCGGGGCTCCAGGCGGAGCTGCGTGCGCTCGGCATCGACGCCGACGTGACGACGAACGCGCTTCCCGATCCGCGCGGCTACACGGTGGCGCACGTCTTCAACGTGTGGGAGCCGGCGCCGGCGCTGGCGCAGCTGCGGCACTTGCGCGCGTGCGGCGTGCCCGTCGTTCTCTCGCCGATCTATCTCGATCTCTCCGAGCTGGCATGGGCGCAGCGTGCGATCCCGGCGGTGTTTCGGCAGGCGTCGTCGGACGACGAGCTCGCCCGCCATCTCGCGTCGATCGCCGACGGTACGCTCACGATCGACGGCCTGCACCGCGCCGATCGGCATGAGCTCGTACCCGGCTACTTTGCGGCGGTGCGCGAGATGGTCGGACTCGCCGATCATCTGATCGCGCTCAGCCACGTCGAGATCGCGCGGCTCGCCGCCGCGGGCGCGGCCGACGTCCCGTTCACGCTCGTGCGCAACAGCGTCGACGTCGCGCGGTTCGCGGCGGCGACGCCGGACGCGTTCACGAGCCGGTACGGCGTCCGCGATTACGTGCTCTGCGTCGGACGGCTCGAGCCGCGGAAGAACCAGCTCATGCTCGCGCACGCGCTGCGGGATACCGGTGTGCCGCTCGTGCTGCTCGGCGCCGTTGCCGACGGTGCGTACGCAGCGCTCGTCCGCCAACACGGCGGCGCTCGTGTGCACGTGATCGAGTCGTTGCCGCACGACAGCGACCTGTTGGCGTCGGCGTACGCCGGTGCGCGGGTCTTCGCGCTCCCGAGCTGGTGCGAGGGCGCGCCGCTCAGCGCGCTCGAGGCCGCCGCCGCGGGTTCGGAGCTCGTCCTCAGCGATCGATCCGCGGAGGCGGAGTACTTCGGTCCCGCCGCGACCTACTGCGATCCGGGCGACGCGCGTGCACTGCGCGAAGCCGTGCTCGCCGCGTACCGCCGCCCGCGCGACCCAGCAGGCCGCGCCGAGCGACGCGCATGCGTCGCCGCCTACACCTGGAACGACGTCGTCTGCGCGACCCTCGAAGCCTATCGCCACGCCGTCGACCACACCCGCACCCGCCGACTGGGCACCGCGCAAGGCTTGACGCCCAATTGAACGGCCGGCGCGCCGCCGTCTGTCGCACGGCCGTTCACGGTCTCCGTCGCCGCGACCGCGCGCGAGCGCGGGTCAGAACTCGCAGCCGCCGGCCGTGCAGCGGTTGAAGTCGATCGTGCAGTCGCGGCGGCAGCGCAGGCTGCCGCCGGCGTCGTCGCAGAAGTCCTCGCAGGTGCAGACGTCGAGCGCGCAGCTGTCGTCGTCGTACGCGTCGCCGTCACACTGTTCGTCGCCTTCGACGATGCCGTTGCCGCAGACGGGCGTGCTGGTGGGGGCCGGCGTCGGAGTAACGCCGGTCGCCGTCGCGCCCGTCGCTGCCGCGGTCGCGCCGGACGCGCCGGCGGTGACCGTCGGCGCCGGGGTGCGCCGCGGACGGCGCGTGCGCTTCGGTGCGGATGTTGCGAACGGCGTCGGCGTGACCGTCGCACGCGTGCTGTCGCAGGCGACGACGGCGTCGCTTGCGGCGAGCGTCTCGACGTGTCGGTCCAGTCCGACGCAGGCGAGCGCCTCGGCGGCCCGGGGTGCCTCGACGGTCGCGAGGAGGCGCGTCGTCTCGGCGTCGACGAGTCGCGCCAGGCACGTGCCGAGGGAACGCAGGTCGACGACGTCGATCGGCGCCGGCAAGCATTGGCACGTCGCGGCGGCGCTCTCGAAACCGAGACCGTCGGCGGCGAGAACGGTCGGCAGCGGGAGGCGCGCGCAGCGGCCGCTCGCGACCGCCGCGGCGAAACGCTGCGCGGCACGGACGAGCTTCAGCTCCTGGGCGCGGCAGCGCGGCGCCGCCGCCGCACAGCAGGTCTCGACGTCGGCGGCATCAGTGGTGAGACAGCGCATGCCCGCGCCGATGCAACGGCCGAGCTGCACGCGAACCCCGTCGCCGAGGCGGCGGGTCGCATGGGCGAGGACGGTTTGGCAGGCGGCGACGGGATCCGGCGTCGGCCGAGCAGCATCCTGGGCGCGCGCGTTCGTGACCAGCACGGCGCAAAGCGTGGCGACGATGATCGGCAGACGCATGATGGACTGGCGGACGAAGTCGACGGCACGCGACCCTGAGCGGCGTCCGACATGGCACCATACGCCGTCCGCACCGTATGTTGTCAATGACTTTATGTTATACGAATTGACATATCACGGTGACAACGGCGGACTTCGCTGCTGTGCGGGCGATCAGCCGGCCGGTCGGGTGAACACGCCGCGGCCGCTGGTGCCGGCGTAGACGACGTCGGCCGCGGCGTCGAGCGCGAGCGCCCATACCGTATCGATGCAGGGAGCCGGCAGGGCGCGCCAGCGGGCGCCGCGATCCGTGCTCATGAATACCTGCCCTCCGCTCGCGCCGGCGTACACCGTTCCCGCGCGAGCGGGATCGACGGCGAGCGACCATGTGACTGCCGTCGACAGACCGCTGCCTGCGGCGCGCCACGACCCCTCGACGTCCGCGACGTTCACGCCGCCGCCGCTCGTCGCGGCGTACAGCACTGCCGGCGGATGCGGCTCGATCGCGAGCGCCTCGACCGTCGGCGTCGACAGGCCTGTGCTCATCGGCTCCCAGCTGCGACCGCCGTCGCGACTGCGACCGACGCCGGCGCCCGCAGTCGCGGCGTAGATCGTGTCGTGGCGCTGCGGATCGACGAGCAATGCGACGACGTCCGCGACGCCGATGGGGTGCTCGAGCCGGATCCAGCTGCCGCCGCCGTCGGCGGTCTCGAGGATCGCGCCGCCGCTCGTGCCGACGTAGATGCGCGTCGGCTCCGTCGGGTCGAGCGCGACGACGAACACGACCGTGGCCGTGCTCGTGCCGGGCAGCGCGGTGTCGCGCCAGGTTGCGCCGCCGTCGCGGCTCGCGAAGAGCCGACCGCGGCCCGTTGCGGCGTAGACGATCGCCGAATCGTGCGGATCGAGCGCAATGGCGCGCACGTCGGTGCCGGCGCCCGCCGGCAGCACCAGCGGCCGCCAGCTGCTGCCGTCACCCGGAACGCGCACGAGCAAACCGCCGTCGCTGGTGCCGGCGTAGAGCGTGTGCGGCTCGTGTGGGTCGATCGTCAGCGTGCGGACGATGCCGGCGGCGGGACCGACCGGAGTCCACGGCGTCGCGGGTCGCGTCAGGCGCCATGCGGAGACGGCGCACGCACCGATCACGACGACCGCCGCGATCGTGCGCCATCGGCGGCGCGAGGACGTGCGCTTCGTGTGGGCTGCGCGACGCTGCGTCTCCGTCGCGGCGTGCATGCGGCGCGACCGTAGCCGAAGCGGGGGCGCGCTGCGAGCGAGCGGTATCGCTCAGCCAGGAGAGCGGCGAGATGCTGCCGCCCGCTACTCGTGCACCGCTGCGCCCGTACGCAAGAACGCAGCGCACTTTGTAGTCAAGAGCATCGAAAACTCTACCGTGTTCATGGTACGAGGCTTGCTGCTCGCGGCGACGACGGTCGAACCGCGAAGCAGATCACGCACCGAGGGAGGGTAGGAAGATGAGGAAGATGAGCGGATGGACGGCGGTACTCACGGTCGTGAGCAGCCTCGCGATCGCCGCGAACGCGTTCGCGGCGCCGATCGTTGAACCGATTCTTCAGCACCAACTCGCGCTCGACACCTCCGTCGAGTTGGGCCGTGGATTGATCTCCCTCATTCCGCTCGAAAATCAGGACCGGACGATCGTCGCGATCGCGGCGACGTTCGACGTCAGCAAATACTGCACGGCGACCTCCGTCATCGTGAGCGCGCACATCAACGGGTTCGCGGTCGCGCCGCCCTTTCCCGCGTTCGTCGAGAACCACGGCGATGGGTGCAGCGCGACCGGCGTGTTCCGCGTCGATCTCGACGCGGCCGAGCTGGTACACCCGGGCGCGTTCATCGGCCAGCCCCTGAACGTCACGCTGACGTACTGGGGCTGACCGTTCTGCGTGCGGCGCGTGACGTCAGATCACGCGCAGCAACAGCAGGATGATGACCACGCTCAGCGGAACGCCTAGTAGCCACAGAATCACGGGCATCGTTCGCTCCTCCTGAGTCTCGTCTGAAGCGAGAAAGATGCCATGTGCCGTGGCACGCGTGTTGTCGTGCAAACACGGCGAAATGCAGGCGTCGCGTGGCGGTTGCGCGCCGCAATCTGCGCGTCGGCGTCCGCATCCTCCATTGGCGGCGCCGCAACTTTTACATCGGGGGATGCAATTCTCCCGAATCGCCGGGCGCCTTTGACCCCCCGACCCGTGATTGACGCTTGGGACCGACCCGGGCACGCTGAAGTGAAAGTCAGGTCGCTCGAGCAGCCCGCAATCGCGTCGGCGACCAGCGAGTGAGGTCGTGACACCGTCTGAAAAACGCTTGATACGCGCGGAGCGCCGCGCCGAAGAGTACATCACGATTCACGCGTACGACCCGCGTTGGCCGGCGCTCTTCGCCGGCGAGCGTGCCGAGATCGCCGATGCGCTCGGCGACGCGATCGCGATCGAGCACATGGGCAGCACCGCCGTGCCGGGGCTGGAGGCCAAGCCGATCGTCGACATCATCGCATGCGTCGCGCACCTGCCGCTGAGCGACGCGCAAGTCGAAGCGCTGAGCGGCCTCGGCTACGAGTACCTCGGGGAGTCGGGGGTGCCGGGGCGCGCGTACTTCCGCAAGGGCGAGCCGCATCCGTTCTGCCTACACATCGTGCAGTACGAGAGCAGTCTCTGGGACCACAACCTGCTCTTCCGCGATTACCTCCAGGCGCATCCCGAGGAAGCACGGCAGTACGGCTCGTTGAAGCGCAAGCTCGCCGGCGACGCGGGGCACAGCTTGCTCCTGTACTCGGATCGGAAGAGCCGGTTCATCTCGCGGACGCTCGAGCGCGCCCGCGAGTGGCGGCGCGACGGCAGCCAGCACTGACGGTCTTTCCGCTGCGGCGTTGACCATCACGTCCGCGGGCCGGAGGCCGACGGGTCGTCTGCGCGCGAAGATCGCTCACGCGGGTTGCCGGACACGGACTAGATCTTCCGTACTCCGAACCGTTCTTGCCGAAGTGGCTCGCTCTTTATGCGCGCGCAGACGACCCGTCGGCCTCCGGCTCGCGCCTGCGGCGGCGCGCGCGCCTTACTGCGCGCGTTCGACCGCGACGTTGCAACGGCGGTCGTCGGAGGCGGGGGCGCGGTGGGTCGTTGGCGCGCGCATAAAGAGCG
>JBGPOW010000081.1:0-17195 GCA_041488235.1 Binatia bacterium | reverse complement strand
GGGCGCCAGCGTGCACTGTCGCGGCTGCTTTGCGACCTTCACCGCCGTCGGCACCGACTCGCGACAGCTGGAGCCCGGCGCGATGTTCGTCGCCCTGAGAGGCGAGCGCTACGACGCGCACGCCTTCCTCGGCGAGGTGGTGCGCGCCGGCGCCGCCGGCGCGATCGTCGAGCGCGTGCCGGACGAGCTCGAGGCACGCGGCGACCTCACTGCGCTCGTCGTGCCGGACACGTTACGGGCGTTGCAAGATCTGGCCGCCTATCGGCGGCGGCAGCTGGCGCCGTGCGTCCTCGCCGTCACCGGCTCGAACGGCAAGACGACGACGAAGGAGATGCTGGCCGCGATCCTCGCCGCCGCCGGAGGCGCAGCGGGCGTCTTGAAGACGCAAGTCAACCTGAACAACCTGATCGGGGTGCCGCTGACCCTGCTGCGGCTCGCCGGCGAGCCGCACGCGGTCGTCGAGATGGGCATGAACGCGCCCGGCGAGATCTGGCGCCTTGCGGAGATCGCCGACCCCGACGTCGGCGTGATCACCAACGTCGCGCCCGCCCACCTCGAAGGGCTCGGCTCGGTCGAGGGCGTCGCGCGTGCGAAGGGCGAGCTCTTCGCGCGCATGCGCCGGAGCGCCGTCGCGGTGGTGAACGCCGACGACGCGCACGTCGCGGCGCTCGGCGCGGCGTTCCCTGGGAGAGTCGTCCGCTTCACGGTCGCGGGCGATGTACCGGCGGACGTGCGCGCAGAGGACGTGCGCGTCGCGGACGACGGTACGGCGGCGTTTCGATTGCGCGTCGGCGATGCGACGGCGGCGGTGCATCTCCGCATCGCCGGCCGGCACAACGTCGCCAACGCGCTCGCCGCCGCGGCGGCCGCACATGCGGTCGGCGTCGGCGTCGAGGCGATCGCCGCCGGACTCGGCGCGGCGACGGCCGTCGGCAGCCGCATGCGGGTGCACGCGCTCGCGAGCGGTGTGACGCTCGTCGACGACAGCTACAACGCCAACCCGGCGTCGGTCGCGGCGGCGTTGCGGAGCCTGCGCGAGGCACCGGCCGGGCGCCGCATCGCGGTCCTTGGCGACATGCTGGAGCTCGGGGCGGTGAGCGCGGAGCTCCACCGCGGCGTCGGCCGGCTCGCCGCGGAGCTCGGGCTCGACGCGCTCTACCTGTACGGCGAGCATGCCGGGGCGACCGCGGAAGGAGCGATCGGCGCGGCGACGGAGCGCGGCGCGTCCGGCGGCGGTCTCGCCGCCGACGCCGTGCGTGTCTTGTCGACGCACGCCGCGATCGCCGCCGCCGTCGGGGCGCTCGCGCGGCGCGGCGATTGGGTGCTCGTCAAAGGCTCGCGCGGCCAACGAATGGAGGAGGTGGTGCGTTTGCTCGGCGCCGCGGAGTGACATGCTCTACTATGCCCTGTACTCGCTGCGCACGACGCACACGATCTTCAACGTCTTCCGCTACACCACCTTCCGCAGTCTGGTGGCGGCATTGATGGCGCTCTCGATCTCGTTCCTGCTCGGGCCCGGGCTCATCCGGCGCTTGACCGAGAATCAGATCGGCCAGCCGATTCGTGTCGACGGTCCCGAGCGGCACAAGGTGAAGGCGGGGACGCCGACGATGGGCGGCACGTTGATCCTGTTCTCGCTCGTGCTCGCCACCGTCCTGCTCGCCGATCTCGCCAACCCGTACATCTGGCTCGTGCTCCTCGTGACGCTCGGGTTCGGCGCGATCGGCTTCGTCGACGACTATCGCAAGTTTCGCTACGGCAGCTCGGCGGGGCTCGCGGCGCGGCACAAGTTCCTCGCGCAATGCGCCGTCGCCACGCTCGGCGCGGTGCTGCTCTTCCTCGTCCCGGAATTCCAGCCGACGGTCGCGGTGCCGTTCTTCAAGAACGTGAAGGCCGACCTCGGGCTTCTCTACCTGCCGTTCGCGGCGCTCGTCGTCGTCGGCGCGTCGAACGCCGTCAATTTGACGGACGGCCTCGACGGCCTCGCGATCGGCCCGGTGATGACCACCGCCGGCACCTACGCCGTCTTCGCGTTCGTCACCGGCAACGTGAAGCTCGCCGATTATCTGCAGATCCCGTTCGTCAGCGGTGCCGGCGAGCTCGCCGTCTTCTGCAGCGCGCTCGCCGCGGCCGGGCTCGGCTTTCTCTGGTTCAACGCCTACCCGGCGCAGATGTTCATGGGCGACGTCGGCTCGCTGCCACTCGGCGCCGCGCTCGCGATGGTCGCGTTGATCACCAAGCACGAGCTCGTGCTCGTCGTCGTCGGCGCGATCTTCGTCGTCGAGGCGCTGTCGGTGATTGCGCAGGTCGGCTACTTCAAATGGACGGGCGGCAAGCGCATCTTCCGCATGGCGCCGATCCATCACCACTACGAGCTCCAGGGGTGGCCGGAGCCGCTCATCATCGTGCGCTTCTGGATCATCTCGATCATCTGCGCGCTGCTCGCGCTCAGCACGCTGAAGCTGCGGTGACGATGACGATCGCCGACGACTACCGCGACCGTCGCGTGCTGGTGATCGGCTACGGGCGCACCGGCGTCGCGGTGAGCCGGTTCCTGCTCGACGCCGGGGCGCGTGTGCGCGTCGCCGAACGGCGCCCCGCGGCGGAGCTCCGTGACACCATCGATGCGCGAGTCGAACTCTGTGACGGCGACGCGGACCCGCGTCTTCTCGACGGCGTCGACCTCGTCGTGCCGAGCCCGGGCGTCGCCGCCGACGCGCCGCTCTTGCGCGCCGCGCTCGTGCGCCGGATCCCGGTGCGCGCCGAGATCGAAGTCGCGGCGCGCGCGCTCGCGATCCCGCTCCTCGCCGTCACCGGCACGAACGGCAAGAGCACGACCACGGCGCTCCTCGGCGAGATGGTGCGCGCCGGCGGCGAGCGTCCGTTCGTCGGCGGCAATCTCGGGACGCCGCTCATCGCCGCGGTGGACGGCAACTACTCGATGGCGGTCGTCGAGGTGTCGAGCTTCCAGCTGGAATGGGTCGAGCAGTTCCGGCCGCGCGTCGGCGTGCTCTTGAACGTCACCGAGGACCATCTCGACCGCTACGCCGACCTCGACGCGTACGGTGCGGCCAAGCTTCGACTTTTCGCCCGGCAAACCGCCGCCGACGTCGCCGTGCTGAACGGCGGCGATCCGTGGATCCGCCGGCATGCGACGGCGCTCGCGGCGACCACGCTCTGGTTCGGGGCCGGCGAGGGTGCGGCGCTGCGCGCCGACGCGGCGGCGATTCGGATGCGTGTCGCCGGGCGCGAGGAGGTGTACCCGCTGGCGAACGTCGCGCTCACCGGCGCGCACAACCGCGAGAACATGATGGCGGCGATCGCCGCCGCGCGTGCCGTCGGCATCGCGCCCGCCGCGGTGCAGGAGGCGTTGGACGCGTTTCGGCCGCTGCCGCACCGCCTCGAGCTCGTGCGCGAGCGCGACGGCGTGCGCTGGATCGACGACTCCAAAGGCACGAACGTCGGTGCAGTGGTGAAGTCGCTCGAGGGCCACGAGCGCAGCGTCGTGCTGCTCGCGGGCGGCATCGAAAAGGGCGGCGACTACGGCGTCCTCGTCGAGCCGGTGCGGCGCGCCGTGAAGCGCGTGATCCTCTTCGGCGCCGCACGCGATATGCTCGCACGCACCCTCGCCGGCGCGACCGAGGTCGAGCTCGCCGACACGCTCGCCGACGCGGTGATGCGCGCCGCCGCCGTCGCGAAGCCCGGCGACACGATTCTGCTCTCGCCGGCGTGCGCCAGCTTCGACATGTTCCGCGACTACGCCGATCGCGGGAATCAGTTCCAGGCGCTGGTGCAGGCGCTATGACGGCACGCGCATTCGCGGCACCGCTCGCCGCCATGCCGTATCGCCTCACGCGACGCCACGCGCCCCGCGTGGCACGCCGGGTGAGCGTCGTCAGCCACGGCGCCGACCGTTGGATCATGTTGACCGTCGCGCTGCTCGTCGGCCTCAGCATCGTCATGGTCTTCAACACCAGCTACTTCTTCGCCGGCGAGCGCTTCGGCGATCCGTACTACGTCTTTCGCAAGCACCTCGGGTCGATCGTCCTCGGCCTCGGCGTGTGCCTCACGGCGTCGCGGCTGCGCTCCGCGACGTACGAGCGGCTCGCGTACCCGCTTCTCGCCGTCGTCGCGGTGGCGCTGGTCGCCGTTCTCGTGCCCGGCGTCGGCATCGTGCGCGGCGGCGCGCGCCGCTGGATCGGGCTCGGCGCGATCAACCTCCAGCCGTCGGAGTTCGCCAAGATCGCGGTCGTGCTCTACCTGGCGCGCTCGATCGTCCGCAAAGGCGCGCGCATCGAGACCTTCAGCGTCGGCATCCTGCCGCACGTGATCGTCGTCGCCGTGTTCGCGGCGCTCGTCGTCGTCGAGCCTGACTTCGGCACCGCGGCGCTCCTCGCGGTGCTGCTGCTGGCGATGCTCTTCGCCGGCGGCGTGCGCGCGCACCACCTCGTCGCGCCGCTGCTGCCGGCGTTGCCGCTCGCGGCGTACGCCATTCACAGCAGCCCGTATCGGCTGCGCCGCGTGATGGTGTTCCTCGACCCCTGGCAGCACCCGCGCGACGCCGGCTTCCAGCTCGTGCAGTCGTTCATCGCGTTCGGCTCCGGCGGCACGCTCGGGGCGGGCCTCGGCGAGAGCAAGCAGAAGATGTTCTATCTGCCCGAGGCGCATACCGACTTCATCTTCTCGGTGATCGGCGAGGAGCTCGGCCTCGTCGGCGCGCTCCTCGTCGTGGCGCTCTTCGCGGCGCTCGCGGTGCGCGGGTTCCGCATCGCGCTCCGCCACCCGACGCAGTTCGGGCGTCTCGTCGCGTTCGGCGTGACGGTGCTGCTCGTCGCGCAGGCGGGCGTGAACATGGCGGTCGTGCTCGGGCTCTTGCCGACGAAGGGGCTGGCGCTGCCGTTCGTGAGCTACGGCGGCTCGGCGATGATCGGCGCGCTCACGAGCGTCGGCGTGCTGCTCGCGCTCTCGCGGGAGTCCGGGTGAGGTCGTGCGGCTCATGATCGCGGGCGGCGGCACGGGCGGCCATCTCTTTCCCGGCATCGCCGTCGCCGAGGCCGCGCGCCGGCGCGACCCCGACGGTGCGATCCAGTTCGTCGGCAGCGAGCGCGGTCTCGAAGCGCGTGTGCTTCCCGCCGCGGGCTTCGCCCTCGAGACGCTGCCGGCGGCGCCGCTCCGCGGCCGCGGCGCGCGCGACCGGCTGCGTGCGATCACAGGCCTCGCGGCGAGCCTGCCGCGTGCGCGCGCGCTCGTCCGCCGCTTCGCGCCCGACGCGATCGTCGGCCTCGGCGGCTACGCGTCGGCGCCGGCGGTGATCGCGGGACGGCTCGCGCGGACGCCGATCGTGCTGCTCGAGCAGAACGCCCGCCCGGGCCTGACGACGCGCCTGCTCGCGCGTCTGGCCGATCGCGTGTGCGTCAGCTTTCCGGAGAGCGCGGCGTCGTTCGTGCCGGGAAAGGCGGTCGTGACCGGCAACCCGGTCCGTTGGTCCGACGCAGCCGGCGCCGCGTCCGCAGCGACGACCGCTGCAGCGACCGCGGCGACCGTCAGCGACCGCGGCCTCGCAATGCTCATCTTCGGCGGTAGCGCCGGTGCGCGGACGCTCAATCAGGTGGGGCCGGCGCTCGCGATGGCGCTCCGCGACGTGCCGGGTCTCTCGATCGTCCACCAGACCGGCGCCGACGCCGAGTCGTCGGTGCGGGCGGCGTACGCCGCGGCCGGTGTCGTTGCCGACGTGCGGCCGTTCATCGCCGACATGCGCGCGGCGTACGCGGCAGCCGACGTCGTCGTCTGCCGCGCCGGTGCGACGACGATCGCCGAGCTCGCGGCGCTGGGGAAGCCCGCGATCCTCGTGCCGTATCCGTACGCGGCCGATGATCATCAACGCGCCAACGCCGAAAGTCTCGTCCGCGCCGGCGCCGCGGCAATGGTGCTCGACGCCGACGCGAGCGGTGAGCGACTCGCCGCCGAGGTGCGGCGTCTCCTCGCGCCCGAGGCGCGCGCGACGATGGCGGCGCACGTCCGCGAGCTCGCGCATCCGGACGCCGCCGAGCGCGTGCTCGCGACCGTCGAGGCGCTCGTCTATGCTCGCGGGGGCGGGACGCGGAGGTCGGCATGACGTTGACGAGCAAGCAGCGCCATATTCATTTCGTCGGGATCGGCGGCATCGGCATGAGCGGCATCGCCGAGGTGCTGCTCAACCTGGGGTTCGTCGTCACCGGCTCCGATCTCGCGGCGAGCGACGCGACGGAGCGGCTGACGCGTCTCGGCGCGACGATCGCGCTCGGCCACCACGCCGATCGCGTCGGCCCGCGCGTCGACGTCGTGGTGATCTCGTCGGCGGTGAAGTTCTCGAATCCCGAGGTGGTGCGCGCGCGCGAGCTCAAGATCCCGGTGATCCCGCGCGCCGAGATGCTCGCCGAGCTGATGCGGATGAAGACCGGCCTCGCCGTCGCCGGCACGCACGGCAAGACGACGACGACGTCGCTCCTCGGCCACGTGCTCGCGCAGGCGGATCTCGACCCGACGCTCGTCATCGGCGGCCGGGTGAAGGGGCTCGGCTCGAACGCGCGCCTCGGCCACAGCGAGTACCTCGTCGCCGAGGCCGACGAGAGCGACGGCAGCTTCCTCTTGCTGACGCCGGCCTACGCGGTCGTCACCAACATCGATCCCGAGCACCTCGACCACTACGGCTCGATCGAGCGTGTCCACGAGGCGTATCTGCAGTTCATCCATCGCGTGCCGTTCTACGGTCTCGCGGTGCTGTGCATCGACAGCGTCGCCGTGCGCGCGCTCCTGCCGCGCGTCCGCAAGCGCTTCCTCACCTACGGCCTCGCGAGCGACGCCGATCTCCAGGCGGTGCATACTCGCGTCGGCGCCGACGGCACGCGGTTCGACGTCCTCGAGCGCGGCCGCTGGATCGGCGAGGTCGAGTTGCGCATGCTGGGGCGTCACAACGCGCAGAACGCGCTCGCCGTCATCGCCGTCGCCTGCGAGCTCGGCATCCCGTTCGAGACGACGGCGCGTGCGCTCGCCTCGTTCGAGGGGATCCATCGCCGTTTCGAGTTGAAGGGCGAGGTCGGCGGCGTCACCGTCGTCGACGATTACGGACACCATCCCGAGGAGGTGAAGGCGACGTTGCGCGCGGCGCGCGAAGGCTTCGGGCGCCGGCTCGTCGCGATCTTCCAGCCGCACCGCTACACGCGCACGCGCGATCTCCTGCCCGAGTTCCTCGGCGCGTTCGATGACGCCGATCTCCTCGTGCTGACGGACATCTATGCCGCCGGCGAGGACCGCATCGACGGTGTGAGCGGCGAGGCGCTCTACGACGCCCTTCGCCGTCGCGGCCACGCCGACGTCCGCTTCGTGCCGGCGCGCGCCGACGTCGCCGCGGCGCTCCTGCCCGATCTGCGCGGCGGCGACATGGTCGTCACCCTCGGCGCCGGCGACGTGTACAAGGTCGGCGACGACCTCCTACAGGCGCTCGCGCGCGAGCGCCCGGCGGCGTTGCAATGAGCGACCGCCGCCCGCCGATCGCGGCCGGCGCCCCGCCTGAAGTGCCGGCGCGCGTGGTCGACGCGCTCCACGCGGCGGCGCGCGCCGCCGCGTCGGTGCGCCCGGCGCGCCGCGACGCGGAAAACATGACGGCGACGGAGGCCGAAGATCTGAACGGCGGAGCCTCGCCCTCAGCCGACGACGCGAACGGCGCAGCGTCGATAGGGGGTGCCGTTGATGCCGACAGTGCAGCGTCGACGCCAAGTGACGTCGATGCTGAGATCGCAGCATCGACACGGAGCGTGGGCAACGTCACAGCGTCGGCATCCGACGCGGTGGCGGCGGCGCTCGTCGCGGCCGGCGCCGACGTACGTCGCGACGAGCCGCTCGCGCGTCATACGAGCTTCCGCATCGGCGGCCCGGCCGATCTCTTCGTTGCCGCGGCGACCGTCTCGGAGCTGCAAGCAGCGCTGCGTGCGGCGCGGGCGCACGGCTATCCGGTCTTTTTCATCGGCGGCGGCAGCAATCTTCTCGTCAGCGACCGCGGCATCCGTGGCCTCGTGCTGAAGCTCGGGAAGCCGTTCGACTTCGTCGAATGGGGGCTCGACGCGGACGGCGGCAGCTTGCGCGTCGGCGCGGCGGTGCCGTTCAAGCGGCTCGTCGCACAGACGGTCGCTGCCGGCCTGGCCGGTCTCGAGTTCGGCGAAGGCATCCCGGGGACGATCGGCGGCGGCATCTTGATGAATGCGGGCGCGTTCGGCGGCGAGATCGGGCGGGTCGTGACCGTGCTCGAGGCCGTCGACGAGAGCGGCGAGCGCGTCGAGCTGCCGCGCGAGGAGCTCGGGTTCGCGTACCGGCGCTTGACGCTGCCGAGGCGCGCGCTGATCACCGCCGTGCGCCTGCGGCTCGGGCGCGGCGACGCCGCCGTCCTCGCGGCGTCGGTCGCCGACGCGAAGGCGCGGCGCGACCGCCATCAGCCGAAGGGACACCCGAATGCGGGCTCGATCTTCAAGAACCCGCCCGGCGCCTTCGCCGGTCGGTTGCTGGAGGAGGCGGGCCTGAAGGGCGCGCGGTTCGGCGACGCGATGTTCTCGGAGCGCCACGCCAACTTCATCGTCAATCTCGGACGCGCACGCGCGGCCGACGTGAAGGGATTGATCGATCTCGCGACCCGCACCGTGCGCCGTCGTCGCGCGATCGAGCTCGAGCCGGAGGTGAGGCTGGTCGGGGAATGGTGAGGCGGTCGGTGGCGCGATAGCGGTTTCAGTCGTCGGACGTCTGGGAGGTGAGGTGAGGAGAGGATCGACGCGACGGGGGCGGTATCGCGGCAAGCACGTCGCGGTGTTGCTCGGCGGTCTCTCGTCGGAGCGCGAGATCTCGCAGCTCTCGGGCGAGAACGTCGCCGCGGCGCTCGCCGGCCTCGGCTACCGCGTGACCCGCGTACCGGTCGACCGCGATCTTCCGGCGCGCCTCGCACGGCTTCGTCCCGACGTCGCGTTCAACGCGCTCCACGGTACGTACGGCGAGGACGGCTGCGTGCAGGGCCTCCTCGAGGTGATGGCGATCCCCTACACCGGAGCGAGCGTGCTGCCGAGCGCGCTCGCGATGCACAAGGCGACGGCGAAGGTCTTGTGGCACGCGGCCGGCCTGCCGACGCCGCGCTGGAGCGTCATCGCCGCCGGCACGCGCGGGCGTGCGGCGACGCCGCGGCTCCCGTCGCGGTTGCCCGTCGTCGTGAAGCCGGATCGCGAGGGCTCGAGCGTCGGCGTGTCGATCGTCCGTCGCCGCGCCGATCTCGCGCGCGCGGTGCGCCTCGCGGCGCGCTCCGGCGGCGACGTCCTGATCGAGGAGTACGTCCCCGGCGCCGAGGTGACGGTGGGGATCCTCGACGGCCGCGCGCTCGGCGCGCTCGAGGTCGTCGCCAAGGGCGAGTTTCATACGTACGACGTCAAGTACACCGCCGGCCGCGAGGAGTTTTACATGCCGGCACGTCTCGACCGGACGACGACGCGGCGAGTGCTCGTGCTCGCCGAGGCGGCGCACGCGGCGCTCGGCTGCGACGCGTACAGCCGCGTCGACTTCCGCGTCGACGGCCGGCGTCCGTTCCTGATCGAGCTGAACACGCTGCCCGGCCTGACCGCGCTCTCGTACCTGCCGCGGATCGTCGCGCCGGCCGGCATCGATTTTCCGGCGCTCTGCGAGCGCATTCTCGATGGCGCCGCGTTGCGCGTGCGGGAGACGCGGCGATGACGGTCGGGCGTCGGCTCAGGACCGTCGTGCGACGCACGTCACGTGTGTCGACACATGCGGCGCGCGCCGTCCGGCGTGGTCTGCGCGCCGCCAGCGGTCGCGTGCGAAGAGGCGCACGTGTCCTCGGCCGGTGGTCGCGCCGCGCGATCCGGGTCGTCGGGCGCGGCGCGTGGAGCGCGGCGTATGCGACGCGTCGGCGCTGGCGTGCGGCGACCGCGGTCGTCGCGCTGCTCGCGATCGTCGCGGTCGGTTTCGCCGAGCGGGCGACGCTTGGCGACTGGGCGCTGCATCATCCCTACTTCGCCGTGAGCGAGATCGTCGTCGTTCCGACGCACCACGTACGCCAGGGCGCGCTCCTTCAATGGATGGGTCTGCGCCCGGGCATGAGCATCTGGAGCCTCGAGCCGCGCGCGCTCGAGCGGCGCCTCGAAGAGCATCCGTGGATTCGCCGCGCCCGCGTCCAACGCGAGTTTCCGCGCCGTTTGACGGTACAAGTCATCGAGCGCGAGGCCGCCGCCGTCCTGCTCATCGACCAGCTCTACTACGTCGACCGCGGCGGCACCGTCTTCGCGCGCGTCGGCGCCGACGACCCGCTCGATTTGCCGTTCGTGACCGGCATCGAGGCGGCGGTCGTGAACGGCGAGCGGTCGTATCCGCGCCATGCGGTCCGGCAGGCGCTCAGGCTGGTGCAGCTCATGGGTGTCTCGGGACTTCCATTTCGGGTCTCGGAGGTGCATATCGAGCGGGACGAGGGGGTCACGGTCTTCCCGGTCGAGCCCAAGGTGGCGCTCGAGTTCGGCTGGGGACGTTTCCCGGAGAAGCTTGCGCGTCTCGGTGAGGTGCTCGGGGGGTTTGCGGGGCGCGAGAGTCAGCTGCGGGAGATCGACCTGACGTACGGCTCGCAGGTGGTGGTTCGGTTGCGGCGAGGTGGTGGTGGCGGGCGGCGGGTGCGCGCCTGAGCGGGGTGGGGATGGCGATGATGAAGCGGACGTTGGTGGCGGGCCTCGACCTCGGCACCTCGAAGACGACGGTGCTGGTCGGCAGCGTCGGCGAGCGCGGGGTGGAGATCGTCGGCCTCGGCACGGCACCGTCCCGGGGGCTGCGCAAAGGCGTGATCGTCCACTTGGAGTCGACGGTCGCCGCGATTCGCAAGGCGGTCGCCGAGGCCGAGGCGATGGCGGGCTGCGAGATCCGCAACGTCGTCGCCAGCATCGCCGGGGCGCACGTGCGCGGCGTCACGAGCCACGGCGTCGTGGCGGTGCGGAACGGCGAGGTCTCCGCCAGCGACGTCGAGCGCGTCCTCGACGCGGCGCGCGCCGTCGCGCTGCCGGCCGATCGCGAGGTGCTGCACGTCCTGCCGCAGGAGTTCATCATCGACGACCAAGAGGGGATCCGCGAGCCGCTCGGGATGGCCGGTGTCCGCCTCGAGGCCAAGGTGCACATCGTGACGGCGCACGCCTCGGCGTCGCAGAACGTCCTCAAGTGCTGCAAGCAAGCGGGTCTCGTCGTCGACGACGTCGTCCTCGAGCCGCTCGCCGCGGCGGACGCCGCGCTCACGCCGGAAGAGAAGGACCTCGGGGTCGCGCTCGTCGACGTCGGCTGCGGCACGACCGACGTGATCCTCTTCCACGGCGGCGCCGTGCGCCACACCGCGGTCCTGCCGCTCGGCGGCGCGCACCTCACGAACGACATCGCCGCCGGACTCAGGACCCCCACGATCGAGGCGGAGAAGATCAAGCAGCGCTTCGGCTGCGCCCGCGCGGCAAAGGTGTCACGGCACACCTCGATCGAGGTGCCGAGCGTCGCCGACCGCGAGCCGCGCGTCCTTTCGCGCCACATCCTCTGCGAGATCATCGAGCCACGCGTCGAGGAGATCTTCACGCTCGTCAGCCGCGAGATCATCCGCTCGGGGTTCGAGGGGAACCTCGCGTCGGGCGCGGTGCTGACCGGCGGCACCGCGCTGCTCGACAGCGTCACGGAGGTGGCGGAGCATGTGCTCCGGCTGCCGGTGCGGATCGGCGTTCCGCAGCACGTCACCGCGCTCGCCGACCTCGTTGCGAGCCCGCTCTACGCCGCGTCGGTCGGCCTCGTCGTCGCCGGCGCGGGCGGTGGTGGTCTCGGACGTACCACGTCGATGGGTGATCAAGGTCTCATCGGACGCGTGCGCGATCGCATGAGCGATTGGCTGCGAGAATTTTTCTGAGAAGCGGGAAGATCGGGGGAAAATAGGTGACAGCAAATGCGAATTACGCTACAGGAGGTGCGGGATGGGGAGGCGGCATGGACGCGGGGCAGGGGGTAGCCACGGTGGCCGCTCGTCGAAGAGCTCGAGCCCGGTGGCGTCGAAGGTTGAAGGAGGAGGGGCGATGAGTGATTTGTCCGGTGGCGATCAGCTGAGCGCGCGTATCAAGGTGGTCGGGGTCGGGGGAGGCGGCGGCAACGCGGTCAACACCATGATCGCGGCCGGGCTCCAAGGCGTCGACTTCATCAGCGCCAACACCGACGCACAGGCGCTCGCCGCCGGCCTCGCACCGGTGAAGCTGCAGCTCGGCTCGCAGGTGACGAAGGGCCTCGGCGCCGGCGGCAGTCCCGAGATGGGACGCAAAGCCGCGACCGAAGACCTCGAGCGCATCCGCGAGTACCTGGCGGGCGCCGACATGGTCTTCATCACCGCCGGCATGGGCGGCGGCACCGGCACCGGCGGCGCGCCGATCGTCGCCCGAGTCGCCAAGGAAATGGGCGCGCTGACGGTCGGCGTGGTGACGAAGCCGTTCCACTTCGAGGGCAAGAAGCGCGGCAAGCAGGCCGAGGAGGGCATGCGCGAGCTGAAGTCGTGCGTCGACACGCTGATCGCGATCCCGAATCAGCGCCTCCTCGCCGTCGCCGGCCGCAACACGTCGATCCTCGAGACCTTCAAGAAAGCCGACGACGTTCTGTTGCAGGCGGTGCGCGGCATCTCGGATCTCATCACCGTGCACGGTCTCATCAACCTCGACTTCAACGACGTGCGCACGATCATGTCCGAGATGGGCATGGCCCTCATGGGTGCCGCGACCGCCAGTGGCGAGAACCGCGCCGTCGAGGCGGCGCAGAAGGCGATCTCGAGTCCGCTGCTCGAGGACGTCTCGATCCAAGGCGCACGCGGCGTCCTCATCAACATCACCGGCGGGCTCGACCTCGGCCTCCACGAGGTGAACGAGGCGGCGACGCTCATCCAAGAGGAAGCCGACGACGAGGCCAACATCATCTTCGGCGCCGTCATCGACGAGGACATGAAGGACCAGATCCGCATCACGGTCATCGCCACCGGCTTCGGCGAGCCGCGCGAGGAGATCAAGCGGCCGCCGACGACGGCCGGCGCGGTGTCGCCGCAAGCGGGGTCGCCGCGCGTCGCGTACAGCCGCGAGGGCACGCGCGACGCCGTCCGCGAGGCCGCCGCCGCCGCGCAACGCCGCGTCGTCCGCGTCGGCGTGATCGACGACATCGAGGGCACGATGTGGCGTCGCTCGGGTGCCGCCAACGAGCGGACGGAGCCGATCGATCTCACGGTGCCGGACGAGGACGACAGCCTCGACATTCCGACGTTCCTGCGCAAGCAGGCGGACTGACCGCTTCTCTATCTACGTTCACGGGCGCGCGTCCAATCCGGATGCGCGCCCGTCACGCGGTGCCGTGTACTCGCACCGACGCCCGTACGTGACGTGCACGTGAACGTCGCTCGGGCTGAGCATTTCCGTGCGGACCTCCGATCCGCAGCCCGGGCCCTCGTGAGCCAACCTTCGGTGCCGCTTGTGTCGCTTGCGGTAGCGCTGCTTCCCGGCATCCTCTCGGAGACGCGCTCGGTGAATGCAGGGCTTACGACCGCGGCGAACAGGTTCGTGATCGTGCTGCTGGTGTTCGATCTCGGGTGGTACGGTGTCGAGCGCGTATTTTTCCAACGACACCTTCAGCAGAATCCAGCCGCCTGGCCGCACTTCCTTCGCCTCGTACCGCGATTCATCGGTAGGTTCCTCGTCATTGGTGTGCTCGTTGGACTCATGCTTTTCACGTTCACTTTCGGGATGCTTCGCATCGCGGATCCTGACATCATGCACCGTGCCGACGCCGCCGCGACGCTGCCCATCTGGACCGACGTCGCCTTTGCGGCGCTGGTCATCCTCATCGACTTCGCGCTCACGTTCATCCCGCCAGCGCTAGCGTACACGACCCGCTCGGCGGGGCATGCGGTGAAGATCGGCATCACGATGATCGCGCAAACGTGGCCTCGGTCGGCGCTCTATGTCGTCTGCCCGCCGCTCGCGCTGACAGTCTTGAACTATGCCTTCCCAGTGGGTGGCCTCGGTCTGCGGTTACTGATCACGTCTGTGCTCGCTCTGGTCAGCCTTCTCGCGAAAGGTGCGATCGCCGCCTTCTATCTTCGGGAGCGTGGCAGCTACGGTGACGACGGCGCCGCCTACATCCCGCGTGAAGTCTCCGAGCCGGGTCCGCGGTGGCCGCTGACGCTGATGCTCTGGATCGTCAGCGCCGCACTTGCAATGACCGCGCTCTACCTCCTCTACGACCTCGCCAGTCATGCGCAGAGGCACTGATGCACGTTTCCCGTATTGAGGCTCGGCTGCTCAGGACGCCGATCGATGTCGACTGGGTGCATCTCGTAACGGCGACGGCACAGGCGCGCCCGCGATCGCGCCCGCGTTCGTGGTATCGGCGAAAGCGGCGACGCAGCCAAATGTACCGGTGGGCGACCACGCGCGGCGCACGACGGACGTCTTGAGAGCTACGGCGGCAACATCTCTCGAAAGACTCGGACCGCGTTCCCGCCGAGGATCTTCGGAATCGACGCGTCGGGGATGCCCGCGTCGAGCATCGCCTGCGTGACGACGCGCATGCGGCTCGTGTCGAATCCGGTGGTGACCGCACCGTCGAAATCGGACCCGAGCCCGACATGATCGTCGCCGATGAGATCGACCGCGTACTTGATCGCGCGCGCGATGTCGGCCGCGCCGACGCCGCACACGGCCGTCTCCCAGAAGCCGATGCCGACGACGCCGCCGGTCTGCGCGACGCCGCGGAGTTGATCGTCGGAGAGGTTGCGTTGGTTGTCGCAGGTGGCGCGGACGCCGGTGTGGGAGACGACGACCGGGCGGGTCGCGATCGCGAGGACGTCGGCGATCGTCGCCGCCGACGAGTGCGCCAGGTCGACGATGACGCCGCGGCGCTCCATGTCGTGGACGAGCGTGCGGCCGCGGTCGGTGAGGCCGGTCTTCGCGACGCCGTGCGCGGAGCCGGCGAACGCGTTGTCGTAGAAGTGCGCGAGGCCGATCATGCGGATGCCGGCGTCGAAGACGTGCGCCAAGTTCGCGGGATCGTCGCCGAGGCCGTGCGCACCCTCGATGTCGAGGATGCCGCCGATCACGTCGGCGCCGCCGGCGCGGCGCGCCAGCAGACGCTCGAGGTCGGCGCGACTCTCGACGACGACGAGCGCGCCGTTCGATGCCGCTGCCATGCGATGCAGCTCACCTGCTTGATAGAGCGTCCGCGCCTCGAGGTCGCCGAGCGTGCGGAGCGGCCAGAGGCTCGTGAGCGCGAGGAGCGTCACCGCGTCCGGCCACCGCGGATTCGTACGGTCGATGTTCGGGACGATCGGGAACTTCGTCACGATGCCGAAGACCTGCAGCGCGACGCCGCCTTCTCGCAGCCGCGGGACGTCGACGTGCCCGGTCGTGCCGCGGACGAGGAGATCGCGCCCCCAGAGCAGCGGATCGGCGTGCAGATCCACGACCGGCGCCTGGCGATGCAGCGTCGCGGCGCGCTCGGACACGGCGGGCGCAGGCGCTTCGCGCACGTGATTGATGAAGCTGCCGCTCGGCGGGCCGCACGAGGCGGTGAACGCGGCGAGGACGAGGGTGAGAGCGCGCATGGCGCGACCCATCGCTGTCAGGGCCCGCACCGTCAAGCTTGAGGAGGCTGCAAGGGGCTGCGTATAATCATGGGTCGCGCTGCGCGGCGACACCCTCACGATGCGACCACGTCCACGAGAACGAGCACGGCAAAGGCTGGCACAGGAGCGCATGCTCTTCGAGCCGACGCCGGGGGGCGACGTCGCCGTCTGTCTCGTCTACCCCAACACGTACCCGGTCGGCATGGCGAACCTCGGGTTCCAGGCGGTGTTCGAGATCCTGGCGCGCCATCCACGCGTGCAGTGCGAGCGCGCATTCCTTCCGGATCGCGACGACCCCGACCGCGCCGTCGTGTCGTTCGAGTCGGGACGACCGCTACGTGACTTCGAGATCGTCGCGTTCTCGATCTCGTTCGAATCCGACTATCTGCACGTCGTCGACGTTCTCGAAGCGGCCGGCATCGCGCCGCTGCGCGATGCGCGTACGACCGGCCCGCTGCTCATCGCCGGCGGTCCCGCGACGTTCCTCAACCCCGAGCCGATCGCCGACTTCTTCGATCTGTTCCTCATCGGCGAGGGCGAGGAGATGATCCCGGAGTTCCTCGCCCGTTATGTCGCCGCGCGGGATGCCGGCGGTGGACGCGCGGGCGTGCTCGATGCCGCCGCCGAGGTCGAGGGCGCGTACCGCCCCGATCGCTACACCATCGATTACGCCGCGGACGGCACGATTCAGTCGGTGAGCTACCGCGGTCCGGGCGCGGGTGTGGTGAAGCGGCGGCTCGTCGCCGATCTCGACCGCTTCTCGACCGCGTCGAAGGTGCTCGCGCCCGACGCGGTCTTCGGCGACATGTATCTCGTCGAGGCGAGCCGCGGCTGCGAGTGGGGCTGCCGCTTCTGCGCCGCCGGGTACATGTACCGACCGATCCGCAGCCGCAGCGTCGAGCATTTGAAGGATACGGTCGCGGAGGGACTCGCGGTGCGGCCGACGATCGGTCTCGTCGGCGCCGAGATGGCGAGCGTGCCCGGCATCGCCGAGCTCTGCGAGTTCGTCGCCGATCGCGGCGGGCGTCCGTCGCCGTCGTCACTCAAGGCCGACGTCATCAGCCGCCGGCTCGCGACGGCGCTCGGACGGAGCGCCACGCAGAGCGTGACGGTCGCGCCGGAAGCGGGCTCCGAGCGTATGCGGCGGGTCATCAACAAGAACCTGACGGAGCCCGAGATCCTGCGCGCCGCCGACTGGCTCGTCGGCTCCGGCGTGCGGGCGATGAAGCTCTATTTCATGATCGGTCTCCCCACCGAGACGCACGAGGACGTCGCCGCGATCGTGGAGTTGACGAAGAAGATTCGCGCGCGCTTCCAACGCGACGGGCGGGTACGGCGGCTGACGCTCTCGATCAATCCCTTCGGGCCGAAGCCCTGGACGCCGCTCCAGTGGGAGCCGATGGAGGATCTCAAGTCGCTGAAGGGAAAGATCGACTACTTGCGGCGCGAGATCGGCAGGTTGCCGAAGGTGACCTGCGACGTCGAGTCGCCGCGCGAGGCCTACTACGCGACG
>JBGPOW010000080.1:0-17362 GCA_041488235.1 Binatia bacterium | reverse complement strand
CGCCGCGTCGGCGATCTCCGGCATCGCGCGGACGTCGATCACGAGATCGCAGCCGGGATACGGCGTCACCTCGGAGGTCGTGTAGCTCTCGCAGTGACGGAAGTAGCCGCGATACGTGCCGCCTTCGCCGTCGCGATCGTCAATGCTGCCGATCGAGAGCACGCGGCCGCGGACGTCGGCGGTGTGGACCCGCAACCAGGCGTTCGATTCGATGCGCGCGCGACTTGCCATCGGTGGTCGCTACTGCGGGCTCGCGTCGAGCTCGGGGTAATGGCGAAAGATGCCCATCTCGTTGAACGGCTCGCGGCGCTTCGAGGCGAGGTACGCGGCGATCCGCGGCCGCGCCGCCACGGACGCGCGCAGCGCGGCGAGACGCGGGATCGTCGGCGCGATCCGCGCCATCGCGCGCGGGAACGCGTACGTCAGCCCTTCGACGACCTGAAACATCGAGAGATCGACGTACGAGAGCTTGCGGCCGATCAGGTGGGCGCCGTCGTTGTCCTCGAGCTGACGCTCGAAGTAGCCGAGGAACTTCGGCAGGCGCTGGTGCAGAAAATCCGCGGCGCGTTTTTTCGCCTCGCGTTTCTGATCCTCGTAGTAGAGGCCGCCGGCGATCGGGTGATGAGTGTCGTGAACCTCGCCGACGAGGTCCGCGATCGTGAGCTGCAGCCCGTGCGCGTGCAGGCGGCTTCCTTCGTCCTTCGGTACGAGGCCGTGGCGGGCCCCGAGAAAAGCGCAGATGTCCGCCGTCTGGAAGACGAGGAGCTTCCCGGCCTTCAAGAACGGCGGCGCGAACGGGCGCACGCCGTGCGCGCCGCGCTCGAGCAGCGCCATCATCTTCTCGAGGCCGCCCTTTGCGCGCGCGACGTCGACGTACGGCGCGCCCGCCTCCTCGAGGACGAGCCGCACGAACTCGCCGCGTCCTTGGATCGACGGCCAGTAGTAGAGCTCGTAGCGGGCGCGCGTCGGCATCCGGCGCAGGGTTGCGGAACGCACCGCCGACGTCAATCGACGGGCGGCGGCGCATCGCAACGCGCGCCGAGGTCCCAGTGAATCCCGTCCGCTATCAATGATCATGAATCGAGGCGGCATTCGACGCGTATGCGCGCGCGTGAGCTCCGCTATGGTCGGAATTCGGACATGGGTCACCTCGTCGGCAAGGATCTCTACCGCAAGCTCGGCGAGAAGGTCGACGGGCTCACGACGCGGGCGCCGTGGAACGAGGCGCTCTTCGCGATCCTGAAGGAGCTCTACTCCGACGCCGACGCCGAGCTCGTCGTGAAGATGCCCTGGGGGTTCTCGAAGCTCGGGCGTCTCGAGAGACTGACGGGCCTTCCGCGGCCGACGCTCGAGCGGCAGCTCGAGAGCATGTGTCGGCGCGGCCTGGTGATGGACGTCTTCGTCGACGGTGCGTACCACTACGCGCCGTCGCCCATGGTCATCGGCATCTTCGAGTTCACCATGATGCGCACGGGCGGCGGGCTCGATCAGGCGAAGTGGGCCGGGCTCTTCAAGGACTATCTCGACGAGGGCGAGTTCTACCGCGCGAACTTCGGCGACGGCCAGAAGGTGTCGCTCATGCGGGCGGTACCCCACGACGGCTCGGTGCGGCCGGACGAGTACGTCGAGGTGCTGGACTACGAGAAGGCGACGGCGATCGTCGAGAGCGCCGAGCGCTTCGCGATCGGCATCTGCTCGTGCCGGCACGAGCGGCACCATCTCGGCGAGAAGACCTGCAAGGCTCCCCTCGAGACCTGCTCGACCTTCGGCGCCGTCTCGGTCGACTACATGGTGCGCAACAGGCTCGCGCGCGAGGTCTCGAAGACGGAGATGCTCGAGAACGTCGCCCGTTCGCGCGAGCTCGGCCTGGTCCTGAACGCCGACAACGTGCAGCGCAACGTCACGTTCATGTGCCACTGCTGCGGCTGCTGCTGCAACGTGCTCCGCGGCATCACGCGCCACGGCTGCCCGAACGCCGTCGTCACCTCGAACTACATCGCCGCGTCCGACCGCGATCTCTGCAAAGGGTGCTCGGTGTGCAGCAAGCAGTGCCCGATCCAGGCGATCGCGCGCGTGCCCGATCCGGACCCGCGCTTCCGCAAATTCGGCGCGCCGAAGGTCGACGAGTCGCTGTGCATCGGCTGCGGCGTGTGCACGATCAAGTGCAAGTCGGGCGCGATGAAGCTCCACAAACGGGCGCAGCGGGTCCTGCACCCCGAGACCACGTTCGAGCGCGTCATCCTGCAGTGCCTCGAGCGCGGCACGCTGCAGAACCAGCTGTTCGACGATCCTGAAAGCAAGACCCAGGCGTTCGTACGCGCGTGCGTCGGCGGCTTCCTCCGCCTCCCTCCCGTCAAGAAGGCCCTGATGAGCGACGTCCTGCGCTCACGCTTCCTCGACGCGATGCGGAAGGGAGCCGTCCGGCAGGGCAACGGGTCGTTCGCCACCTGAGGTCGTCGGCGCCGCTGTTGCGCGTGGCCGCCGCATGACGGCAGCAGTCGCGTCGCGGTTCCTCATCGCGTCAGGGCGTCGAGGTCGTCAATGTCGCGGACGGCCGAGGCCGACCGACCTCGGTCAGGATTTCTCCTGTGTTCGGCCGCTTCAATTTGCGCTTGACCGCCCGAACCGGCTTCGGCATGGAATGCGCCGCGATGGCGAGCACCCGCGGTCGGCGACTCCGATGCGTCGCGCTCATCGCGATCGTGACGAACGCGGTCGCGTGCGCCGGCACGGCGCCGGCGCGTCCTGTCGCGCCCGGCGCGCAGTTGACGCGCGCCGCCCGGCGCGAGACGGGCGCACGCGATTGCCCGACGAGCATGCTCCGCGGCGTCGTCGCGCGCGCCAACGAGGCGCGCCGCCGCGCGCACCTGCTCTCGCTCGTCGCCGACAAGAACCTCACCCGCGCCGCCGGCGCCCGCGCCCGCACGATGGCCGCGCAGCGTCGGTTGTCGCACGACGGGTGGGACTCGGTCGTCCACGGCAATGCCACCGCCGGCGAGAACATCGCCTACAACTATCCGACGGCCGACGCGGTGATGCGCGGCTGGCTCGCGAGCCCGGGCCACCGCGCCAACATCCTGCGCGCCGCCTATCACCGGATCGGCGTCGGGTGCGTCGTCGACGCCGGCGGCAAGCGCTGGTGGACGCAAGCGTTCGCCGACTGACGCGTCTCAGCACTCGACAAGCGCGCCACTCCGCGCGTAGACGTCAGTACACGCACGCACGGGAGGACCCTGATGGCTGACGCGCAGCTGACGCTTCTCGAGACCGACGATTTGATGCACCCGAACACCGGCGAGTCGAACTTCAACGAGAGCGCGTACTACAACTTCTTCGACCCGCGCCTGCGGGTCGGCGGGTTCGTGCGTCTCGGCAATCGCCCGAACGAGGGCTACGCGGAGATGACGACGTGCTTCTATTTGCCGGACGGACGGGTCGCGTTCATGTTCAAGCGGCCGTCGATCACGTCGAACGAGCGGCACGACGCCGGGGGCTTACGCTTCGAGGTCCCGACGCCGTTCGTCGAGCATCGGATCACGTACGGCGGCAGCGGCTGTCTCCTGGTCGACCCGCTCGAAATGGCCGAGCCGCGGGAAGCGTTCGCGAAGAATCCGCACGTGCCGGTCGAGCTCGACGTCCGCTGGCTCGGGCTCTCGCCCGGCTACGGCGGCGAGATGCGGCGCCGCGACGGCGAGCGCTGGGTGAGCGCCGGCGCCGAGAAGCCCGGCCAGGAGTTTGCCAAGGGGCACCTCGAGCAGCACGGGAAAGCCGTCGGCTCGCTCACGATCGACGGCGAGCGTTTCACGATCGACGCGCCGGGGCTGCGCGACCACTCGTGGGGCCCACGCTACTGGCAGGCGCCGAAGTACTACCGCTGGCTGACGATGAGCTTCGGCGAGGATCTCGGCGCCGTTCCCCTCCTCACCGTCAACCGCGACGGCAGCGAGGTGCACGCCGGCTACGTGTACCGTCAGGGCAAGCCGAACGAGCGCATCGTGCGGACGGAGATCGAGACCGAGCTCGTCGGCGCGCAGCAGCTGCACGACCGCATCCACGTCCGCGCGACGACGGCGAGCGGCGAGACGATCGCGATCACCGGCACGGTGCTGGCGATGATCCCGCTCCGCAATCGTCGCGACGGCAAGGTGACGCGCATCGCGGAAGGGATGACCGAATGGCGCTGGGGCGAGCGCATCGGCTACGGCCTCTCGGAGTATCTCGACCACCTCGTCGAGTAGGCACTGTCGCGCACCGGTGTCTCGTGCTAAGCGCGGAACGCGATGAGGAACGCGCCGTGAGCGACGACGAGCGGGTGAAGCGGCCGCCGCTCGAGCGCGTGCGGCCGATCCGCAGCTGGGACGCCGGGTGGCGCCCTCGCGGGAGCGGCGACGCGGGGAAAAACGACGGCGCACCGTCGCGAGTCGAGGACGTCGTCACGCGCTCCGTCGAGCTCGGCTATCGCGTCGTCGACGACTACATCAAGCGCGGCCAGGAAGCGGCGCGGCGCATGCGCCAAGGCACCTACGGCGCCGGTGAGATCGCCCAGGACGTGCAGGGCGTCGCCGGACAGCTGGTACGCAGCGCCGCGGATCTCGTCGGTGCCTGGATCGAGTTCGCGGCGCTGACCGGCGGCGGCGCCGTCGCGTCGGCCGCGGATGCGTCCAGCACGAATGCCTACGGGCCGCTCGGCGGCGGCACGACGAGCGGCGACGTCCGTCGCGATGGCGCGCCGCCACCTGACGTCGCCGGCGCCGCGGCGACGCATGCTGCGACCGGCTCCGCGGCGACGCATGTTGCGAACGGCCCCGCGTCGACGGCCGCGAATGCGACCGGCGCGAGCGCAGCGACCGAGCCGCTGCGCGTGCGTCTGTGCGTCGTCGCGTCGCGTCCGATCGAGGCGGCGCTCGATTTTCGTCCCGTTCCCGCCGACCATCACCTCGTCGTGTACCCGCTCCGCAACGACGCCGACGGTACGATCACGATCGACGCCGTGAAAGTCGAGAGCCGCCCGGACGGTACGACGGTGATCCGCGTCGACGTGTCCGCGGCGCAGGCGGCGGGCCGCTACTCGGGGCTCGTCGTCGACGACCAAACCAACGTGCCGATCGGCGACGTCAGCCTCGTCGTCCCGGCGACGGACTGAGAGTCTGAGCGCGCGATGGACGCCGACCTCGCGGTCGTGCCGGAGATGCTCCGGCGCTACGGCGACGTGACGCGCGTCGCGCTCGCGCGCTACCTTGCGCCGCGCGAGCCGCAACGGCACCTCTATGCGCCCGTCGCCGACTATCCGCGGCGCGGCGGCCGCATGTTGCGCCCCACTCTCTGCATCGCGACGGCGCGCGTGTTCGGCGCGACGTTGGAGCAGGCGGCGCATGCCGCCGTCGGTCTCGAGCTCCTGCACAACGCGTTTCTCGTTCACGACGACGTCGAGGACGAGAGCGAGGCGCGCCGCGGCCGTCCGACGCTGCACGCGCTGCACGGCACCGCCGTCGCCGTGAACGCCGGCGACGCGTTGATCCTCCTCGGCCTGCGCGCGCTGATCGACTCACGCGCGACCATCGGGCCGCGGCTCGCCCTGCGCTTGTTGGAGGAAGCCGAGCGCATGGGGCGGGAGTCGGTCGAGGGACAGGCGATCGAGCTCGGCTGGCGGCGCGACGTCGCGCTCCACCTCGAGGACGCCGACTACCTCGAAATGGTCCTGAAGAAGACATGCTGGTACACGACGATTTTCCCGAGCCGCGCCGGCGCGCTCATCGGTGCGCGCAACGAGGACGGCCTCGATCGCTTCATCCGCTTCGGATTCTTCCTCGGCGCCGCGTTTCAGATCCAAGACGACGTGTTGAACCTCGTCGGCGACGAAGCGCGCTACGGCAAAGAGCTCGACGGCGACATCCGCGAGGGCAAGCGCACGCTCATGCTGCTGCACCTCCTGCGCGAATCCTCCGATGACGAGCGCGGTCGGCTGGCGCGGCTTCTCGCGCTCCCACGCGCGGCACGCGAAGCGCGCGACATCCACTGGGTGCGCGAGCGCATGGACGCGCGCGGCAGCATCGAGTACGCGCGCCAAGTCGCGCACGCGCTCGCCGGCGCGGCGCGCGAAGAGTGCGCGCGCCTCTACGTCGGGCTGCCGGACTCGCCCGATCGCCGCTTCATCGAGGCGCTACCCGTCTGGGTGCTCGAGCGCCGCTGATTGTCAGCTGATGACGAGGAAGACGAGCGCGATGAGACGATTGACGGTGCCGGCGAGATAGACGCCGCCTTGGTAATCGCCCGCAGGGAGCGAACCCAAGTTCTTCAGCTCCACCTTCAGCAGGCCGTCGGTCAACGTCGGCGTGGCGTCGGTATCGCCCGTCACCTTTTGCGTTCCGCCGATGCGCAGGACGTCGGTACAGTGGACCGGCGGCGGCGTGCCGAGCGGCGGCAAGATGTTCGTGAACGCCGTCTGCGTCAACGTGGTGCCCGCGGTGATGTTGAAGCCGACGACCGGCACCGGCACGTTGACGGCGGTGCCGTACGCGTTCCACCAGGGCTGCGCGCCGTCGAGCCACGTGCCCATCATGTCGGAGACCCATTTGTCGGCGGTGTAGGTGCCGGCGCGGATGTCGGCGATCGCGACCGTCCAGCGCGTCTGCGCGGCGTTCCACGCACTCGAGAAGCTCGTCGTCATGTAATCGATGTAGTTCATCGCACTCTCCCTCTCCTCAGCGAATGATCCGTCGGGGGATCGAGTCGATCCGAGTCATCATGGGCGTCGGCGTCGCGAGCGCGGCGGACACGTCGCAGCACGCGAGCTCGGCCATCTCCGTCGCGAGCTCCTTCAAGCCGTAACCGAACGCGATCTGCGACCACGTGTTTTGCGCCGAGTTCGCGAATTGCACCATCTTCCGTCCTTCGACGATCCACGTCCCGGCATCCGGCCCCGGCTTCGCGGCGATGTACCCGTCGTCGATCGTCAGCGTCACAGGGACGTTGTCGACCGCCGCACGCACCGACGGCGCGAGAAATCGGTACTCGGCGCGATACCCGGTGCTCGTCGGCGTGCTCGTGATGTCCAGCATGTTCTCGAAGTCGGCATCATGGCAAGTGCTGATGAAAAAGAACGATTGCGTGCAGACGTGCGAGCTGAAGTGCTCGTAGAAGCTGTGATGGTACGCCTCGTCGGACGGCACCGCGGGATCCTCGGTGACGGTCGAGCCGGAGCGGGTGGCGAGATAGGTGCGCGGGGGGGGCGTCCAGAAGCGGCTGCAGATGTCCCAGTTCTGCGGATCGAGCGCGCGTTGAATCTCCGTCACCGACGAACGGTGCACTTGGATCGACGCGCTCACCGTCATCGGGCTCTCGGGGTCGACGTTGTAGGAAAGCGTCGTCGGCGCACAATCGGAGACCGGTGAGCCGACGAGCAGCAGCGCGCCGTCCGCGAGCGCGCGCTGCCGACGCGGCGCTTGCAGGTCGTCGATGATGACGTCGTCGAAAACGCCGGCCGCGCCCGACCCGACGATCAACGGCGCGCCCGAACTGAACCGGCGCGATCCGGCGGCCCGCACCGGCACCGCGACCACGACGAGCGTCGCACTGAGGACAACGGCGAGAATGATGCGCGTCATGCGGGTGGCTCGTATATCGGCGCGCTCGCGCGGCAGCAATCCGGGGTCAGGCGGATTTGTGTATCGAATCGGCGCAATCACGTGTGATCTACGCCAAATCGGCGCAATAACGTGAGGGGCGGATAGGCGCGCGCCGCGACGACTGGTATAGGCGCTCGCGCTCATGCCTGGCGACATCCTGGTGTACGGCGCGACGGGGTATTCGGGAGGGCTGGTGGCGCGCGCGCTTTGCGAGCACGGCACCCGACCGATTCTCGGCGGCCGCGACCCCGGCCGGACGGAGGCCGTGGCGACGGCGCTCGGCCTCGCGCATCGCGTGGCGCGCATGGAGGACCCGGCAACGGTCGCCGCCGCGCTCGACGGCGTCGCCGTCGTCGTGAACGCCGCCGGTCCATTCTCCCACACGGCGGAGACGGTCGTGCGGGCGTGCCTCGATCGCGGCGTGCATTACCTCGACCTCTGCGGCGAGGTCCCGGTCCACCAGCGCCTGGCGTCGCTGCATGCCGCCGCTCGCATGCGGGGCATCATGATCATGCCCGGGGTCGGCTTCGACGTCGTGCCGACGGACGCCCTCGCTGCCCACGTCGCCCGCCGGCTGCGCGGCGGCCGCACGCTCGCCGTCGCCGTGAGCCGACCGGCGTTCTTGTCGCCGGGCTCCGCGAAGACGCTCCTCGCCCACGTCGATTTCGGCGTCGCGCGCCGTGACGGCGTCGTCACGGCGCTCGCCCTCGGAACCGTGCAGCGCAGCTTCGACTTCGGCGCTGGGCCGAGGGCGTGTGTCAACGTGAGCCTCGCCGACGTGGTGACCGCGTTTCACACCACCGGCATCCCGAACGTCACGACGTTCGCCGAGGCCACTCCGCTCCTGCGGCTGCTACCGCTCGGCGCGCTCGTGGCACCGCTGCTGCGGACGCCGCTCGGCACCACCGTCGGCGACGCGATGGCCGACGCCGTATGGCGGAACGCGCCGCGCGCGAACGGCTCGATGGGAATCGTGGTCGAGGTGGAGGACGGCCGCGGCGGCCGCGCTCGCGCGCGCCTCACCACGCCCGAGGCGTACGCCTTCACCGGCATCGCCGCCGCCGCCATTGCCGCGCGCGCACAGGCCGGCGAGTACGAGCCCGGTTTCCAGACGCCGGCGCGGCTTTTCGGCCCCGACTTCGTGCTCTCGTTGCCCGGCGTTGCGCGCGAGGATCTCGAGTGACGCCCGTCGATAGTCGCATCCGCGTGGCGATCGTCGGCGGCGGATGTGCGGCGCTGACCGCGGCGCTCGAGCTCACGCGGCCCGAGCAGGAGGACCGCTACGCCGTGACCGTGTACCAGCTCGGCTGGAGGCTCGGCGGCAAGGGTGCGTCAGGGCGTGGACCCGCGGGTCGCATCGAGGAGCACGGACTGCACGTGTGGATGGGCTGGTACGAGAACGCATTTCGCGTGCTGCGCGAGTGCTACGCCGAGCTCGATCGCGACTGGCGTGCCGCGTTCGAGCCCGCGCCGCTCGTCGCCGTTACCGACCGCGCCGCCGACGGCAGCTGGGTCCCCTGGGTACGACGCTTCCCCCCTGCCGAGGGTCTTCCCGGCGATCCCCCCGGGGCGGCGTCGCGATGGAGCGTGGCGGACTACATGACGCGGACCGCCCGCCTCGTCCGCGTGCTGCTCGAGGACATCGGCGGCGTGCCGCCTACAACCGACGCGCCGGCACCGGCCGTCGATCCTGCGCAGGCGCTCGGCGCGCTCGCGCGCGTCGGCCGGCTCGGCGAGCTCGCGACGCTCGCCGGGATCACGCAGGCGGTCGGCCTCGTCGAGGTCGTGCTCGGCGCGTTGCGCGAGTATCCGGACAATCTCCTCCTGCGCGTGCTCGATGCGGTCGCCGCGAGCGCGCGCACGATGCTCGACGCGCGCCTCGGCGACGACGTCGCGATCCGCCGCATCTGGAACGTCGTCGATCTCGCGCTCGCGACGTTGCGCGGCAGCGTGCGCTTCGGGCTCGCGACCGACCCGCGCGGGTTCGACGCCATCGACGACTACGACTGTCGCGAATGGCTGTTGTTGAACGGCGCGTCGCCGTCCGCGGTCGACTGCGGCTACCTGCGGGGGCTCTACGACCTCGGTTTCGCGTACGAGGACGCCGACCCGGCGCGGCCGCGCGTCTCGGCGGCCGAGGCGCTGCGCGGATTCCTGCGCGCATTCTTCACCTACCGCGGCGCGTTCTTCTGGAAGATGAACGGCGGCATGGGCGACGTGGTGTTCGCGCCGATGTACGAGGTCCTGCGGCGTCGCGGCGTGCGCTTCGAGTTCTTCCACCGCCTGCGCGACGTGCGCATCGCGGACGCGGACGCGCTCGCGCGCGGCGCCGCGCCGCACGTGACGGCGCTCCATTTCGACGTTCAGGCGAAGCTCGCGGGCGGCGTGCCGTACGCGCCGCTCGTCGACGTCGGCGGCATGCCGTGCTGGCCGGCGGAACCGTGCTGGGCGCAACTCGACGACGGCGAGGCGCTCCGCCGCGACGGGCGCCGCTTCGAGAGCCACTGGGATCTGCGGCGCGCCGGCGAGACGACGCTGCACGTGGGCCGCGACTTCGACCTCGTCGTGCTCGGCGTCGGCCTCGGCGCGGTGCCTCACGTGTGCGGCGAGCTCGTCGCGCGCGACCCGCGTTGGCGGGAGATGGTGATCCACGTGAAGACCGTCGCGACGCAGGCGTTCCAGCTCTGGCTGACCGCCAGCACGGAGGAGCTCGGTTGGGGCGGGCCGGCGGTGACGCTCTCCGGGTTCGTGCAGCCGTTCGACACCTGGGCCGACATGCGCCACCTGCTCGCGTACGAGCGTTGGCCCGATCCGGCGCCGCGCACGATCGCGTACTTCTGCAGCGCGCTTCCGGACCTCGACGGCGTGCACGTCGCCGACGCGACGTATCTCGAGCGGCAGCGCGAGATCGTGCGCGCGAACGCGACGCGCTTCCTCGCCACCGACGTCCGTCACCTCTGGCCGCGCGCCGTCGACACGGCGGGGCGTTTCCGTTGGGAGCTGCTGGCAAGCGCCGACGGCATGCCGCCCGCGGGCGCCGCGAGCGATGCGCGCTTCCGGTCGCAGTACTGGACCGCGAACGTCAACCCGTCGGACCGTTACACGCTCGCGCTGCCCGGCAGCAGCGCGTACCGGATCTCGCCTCTCGATCCGACCTACGACAACCTGACGGTGTGCGGCGACTGGACCGACGCCGGCTTCACCTCCGGCTGCGTCGAGACGGCGGTCATGTCAGGCCGCCTCGCGGCGCACGCGCTCTCGCGGCGTCCCGCCCTCGACGACATCATCGGCTTCGATCACCCGTAGCCGGCACGCGCAGGCGCGTCGCGCCGCAGCGCCCCGCCTCAGGCGTCGCACGATGCAAGGAGCACCCGGGCATCGGCGAGGTCCGGCAGCACGCGGTCGCTCGGGTACGCGTCGTGCACCGGGCGCAGCACGGCACGCGCGTCGGCCGGGCGCCGCCCGTCGACCAGCAGTCGGCCGAGGCTCACCGCGGCACGCAGCTCCCATGCCTTCGCCCCGCGCTCGCGAGCGAGCCGCAGCGCGCACACGAGCCGCTGCTCGGCGCCGGCGGCGTCGCCGGTGAGCCGCAGCAGCTCCCCCTCGAGCCGGAACAGCTCCGGCTCCTGAACGCGGGCGAGCTCGCGCTCGCAGCGCGGCAGCGCCTCGGCCGTCACCGCGAGGCCCTCCGATGCCTCGCCCGCAACGAGGTACGCCTCCGCGAGATACGCGAGGTAGTACGCGCGCGGCGAGCCCGCGTCGCCGGCGAGGAGCATGTCGAGCGCGTTCCGCAGCTCGGCGATCCCTTGCACGTGGAGCCCCTCGCGCACGAGCGCGAGCCCGCGGCCGCACATGCCGAGCAGCAGCAACCCGAAGAACCGTTGCTCACCGCTGACGGCGATCGCCTGCTCGGCGTGGGCATGCGCCGCCGCGACGTCGCGCCTGATGTGGGCCGCCGCCATCGCGAACACGCTCACGAGCGCCGGCGCCTGCGGGTCGAACGACGCTGCCGCCGCGGCCAACAGGTCGTGCGTGGCGGGCTCGGCCTCTCCCATGACGGCCCGATTCCACGCGGAATAGAGCGGGACGTAGATCCCGCCATCCCACCCGTAGCGCTCCGCATACGAGCGAAATTCGTCCGTCCGGTAGAGGGAGGCGCCGTCGTCGAAGAGCTTCTGCGCGCGGCGATGATCGCCGCGCCAGAACGCGTCGAGCCCGACGGCGGCGATGCCGGTGAGCCGCGCGACGGGCTCGCCCGCCTCGAGCAGGCGCTCGCAGCGCGGCAGAAACGCGGTCATCGCGTCGCGGTTTCCTTGTATCAGGTACACTGCTGACAGTTGCGCGATGATCTTCAGCGTGAGGTCGAGGCCCGACGTCTCGCACAGCGCCTGCGCGCGCGAGAACGCCTCGTGGACGCGCGGGTGCGAGTGCCCACCCGTGCACATGAAGACGGTGCCGATGAGCGTCTGGGTCTCGATCTCCTGCCGGACGCGCTCGCCGCCGTCCGGTAGCACCGCGAGTGTCCGCAGCGAGCGCTCGAGGTGCGCCGTCGCCTCGACGTAGGCGGCGCGCCGGAACGCGCGGTCGCCCGCGCGATACCAGTACTCGGCAGCGGCGGCGAGGTCGCCCGCCTGCTCGAGGTGGTGCGCCGTGCGCTCGGGCTCCTGCTCGTCGAGCGCGGCGAAGCTGGCGCGGAGCGAGCTCGCAACCGCCTCGTGCACGCGCCGGCGGGTGGCACGGATCATCGACTCGTACGCCGCGTCGCGCACGAGCGCGTGGCGGAATACGTAGGATTCCTCGGCGACGCCGCGCCGGCTGAAGAGGAGCCTGGTGTCGACGAGCTCCGTCAAATCCTGACGCAGAATCCACTCGTCTTTCGGCACGACGGTGCGGAGCAGGGGGTACGCGACCTCGCGCCCGATCGCGGCGGCGAACTGCGCGGTCTCGTACGCGCTCGTCGAGAGCGCGTCAAGGCGTGCCGTCAGCAGCTCCCGCAGCGTCGACGGGATCGCGGCTTCCTCGCCGACGGCGAGCGCGTTCGCGAGCTCCTCGACGAAGAGCGGGACGCCGTCGGTGCGCTCGACGATCGTGTCGAGCATGTCGGCGGGAACCGCGTGCTCGGCCGAACGCGCGGCGTTGACGATGGCAGCGACGTCGTTGCGTCGGAGGCGTGCGAGCGGCAGCACGGTCACGTCCTCGCCCGTCCACGACGCGGCGTACTCGCTGCGCGCGGTGAAGAGGAGCAGCAGGCCGCCACGCCCATCGCGCGCGCCGAGGTCGGCGGCACGCGCCTCGTCGAGCAGCGCGACGATGAACTCGCCCGTCGTCGGGTCGGCCCAATGGAGATCCTCGAGCACGAAGAGCAGCGGCCGGCGACGCGCGATGTGGACGACGAGCGACGCCAGCGCGCGCAACGTCAAGTCCTTCTGCCGTTCGGGCGAGAGGCGCAGCGGCTCGTACTGCGCGCCGCGCGGGAGCTCGAGGAGGTCGGCGAGAAGCGGCCACGTCGCCGCGACGTCGAGCCCGTGCTCGGCGAGTACGTGCTCGAGGGTGCCCGGTAGCGTACGCAGCCACGCGACGACGGGATGCAGCGGCGTCCCGCCGCCCTCGGAAGAGCACCGGCAGGCGATGCAGCCGTCGGGCGGCACCCGGCGGCGGAGCTCGCGCACCAGTCGCGACTTGCCGATGCCGGCCTCGCCCGAGAGCAGCACGATCCCGAGCTGCCCGCCTTCGGCGCGTGCCCACAGGTCCTTCAGCTGCGCGATCTCGCCGATGCGGCCGACGAGCGGGGTCTCCTCGGGACGGCGCGAGCTGTCGAGCGCGGTGCTCGGCCGCTCGCCGACGACGCGGAAGACGCGCACCGGCAGCCCGCCGTCGGGCACGAGCACCTCACCCGCGGCGGCGCATTCGATCTCGTCGCGCAGGAGCGCGTGTGTCGCCGCGGTGACGAGGATCTCGTCCGCGCCGGCGCGGTCCGCGAGGCGCGTCGCGACCGACGCCGGCGCGCCGACGATCTGCACCTGCGGCTCGGCGTCGCTCGAGCCATGGCGAACGCGCACGATCCCGAGCCCCGAATGGATCCCGACGCGCACGGTGGCGACGAGCCGCCGTTCGTTGCGCAGCTCGGCGCAGACGGCGCGCGAGCGCTCGAGGATGCGCAGCGCCATGCGCACCGCGCGCCGCGCGTCGTTCTCGCGCGCCTTCGGGTAGCCGAAGACGACGTGCACCTCGCCCGAGTCGCCCCGCATCAACGTGTGACCGCTGCGGTGCACGACGTCTTCATAGAGGCGTTGCTGCGCCTCCATCGCGTGATCGAGGTCCTCGAGCTCGACCGGCGCACCGTCGAGGCGGGTGACGCCGGTCGCGCAGACGACCATCGTCACCTGACGCCGCTCGCCCTCGGTCACGGTGGCGCGGCGCTCCTCGGCCGTGGCGATGGGCCCGCCGCCGCGCTGAATGGATTCGAGGGCGTCGAGGAGTGCGCTCTCGGGAACGTCGCGGGCGGCGGGATCCTTCACGGTGACCGCGGCGAGCAACCGCCCGAGCCGCTGCTCCTTCAGCCACGCCGGGATCGACACCGGCGCCGGCCCGATCTGCTTCATGACGGCCTCGTGCGGAGTCCGTGCGGCGACCGCGAGCTCGCCCGTCAGGCACTCGAGGAAGATCAAGCCCCACGAGTAGAGGTCCGAGCGCGGCGACGGCGGCTCGCCGCGGATCTGCTCGGGCGCAGCGTAGGACGGCGTTCCCATGAACTCCCGCGTCGCGGTGAGACGGACGGCATCGGGCGGCAGCACGCCGCTGAAGCCGCCGAGGCCGAAGTCGAGGACCGTCGCGTTCCGGCGGATGCCGGTACGCGTGATCATGATGTTCTCGGGCTTCAAGTCGCGATGGACGACGCCTTGCGTGTGCGCGCACGCGAGCGCGTCGAGGACCTGCGCCATCAGGTGCACGGCCTCGGCAGGCTCGAGCCGTCCCTCGACGTCGATGACCTGCCGCAGCGTCGTCCCGGGGACGTACTCGAACACGGCGTAGACAAACCCGTCGGCCACCTCACCCGAATCGACGAGGCGAACGATGTGCGGGTGGGTGAGCGTGGCGCAGAGCTGCATCTCGCGACGCAAACGCTGGCGGTGCTCCTCGAGGTCGGCGCGCGTCTCGCCCAGGCGGACCCGCAAGATCTTGAGCGCGACGTCCTGTCCGGTGGAGAGCTGGCGGGCGCGGAACACGCGCCCAAAACTTCCGGCGTCGATCTCGTCGACGATCTCGTAGCGGTCGTGGATACGGGCCCCGGGCGCGAAGAGATCGACCGTTGCCGGGAAGGTCGTCATCGCGGCCGCACTGTGGACTAGAGGAGGACAAAAAAGCAACTTCATTCCTTGAACGTCATCCTGTGACGTGGAATCGTGCCGCGCAGCTCGAAGGAGATCCCATGGCGATCGATTTTTCGTTTCCCCCGGAGATCGAGGCGCTGCGCCTCAAGGTGCGCGAGTTCATCAAAGAGGTGGTGCGACCCGCCGAGGCGCGCATCGCCGAGCGCGAGAACGACCGCCGGTTCCTCGTCCAATCGGTCATCGAAATGCGGGTCGCGGCCAAGGACTGGGGTCTCTGGCTGCCGCACATGCCGAAGGAGCTCGGCGGCATGGGCGTCGGTCACGTCGCGATGGCGGCGATCTCGGCCGAGGCCGCGAAGTCGACGTTCGGACCGTACGCGCTGAACGCGCAGGCTCCCGACGAGGGCAACATGCACACGCTGCTGCACTGGGCGAACGACGCGCAGAAGGAGAAATATCTGCGACCGCTCTGCGACGGCGTCGTCCGCTCGTGCTTCGCGATGACGGAGCCCGAGGTCGCCGGCTCGGATCCGACGCTCATCCAGACGCGCGCCGTCCTCGACGGCGACGAGTGGGTGGTGAACGGCCACAAGTGGTTCATCTCGGGCGCGAGCCGCGCGAGCTTCGCGATCCTGATCGCGCGCACGGAAGACAACCCGGAGCTTCCCCAGGCAGCGAACAGCGCCTTTCTCGTCGACATACCGTCGAAGGGCTGGACCGTCGTCCGCGACGTCCTCACGATGGCCGGGCACCACGACCACGCGGAGATCCGCATCGAGAACCTGCGCGTGCCGCGCGCCAACATGATCGGCGCCCGCGGCCAGGGCCACCTCCTCGGCCAGGCGCGGCTCGGCCCGGCGCGCCTCGCGCACTGCATGCGCTGGATCGGCCAGGCGGAGGTCGCGCTCGACATGATGGTCGATCGCGCGCTGAACCGCTTCGCGCACGGCTCGCTCCTCTCCGAGAAGCAGGGCATCCAGTGGATGATCGCCGACTCGGCGATGGAGCTCTATCAGTGCAAGCTCATGGTCCTCCACGCCGCGTACAAGATCGATCGGAAGGAAGACTTCCGCAGCGAGGTGTCCATGACGAAGCACTTCGTCGCCAACTCGCTGAACCGCATCATCGACCGTGCCATCCAGGTCCACGGCGCGCTCGGCTACTCGCTCGATACGCCGCTCGCGCGCATGGCGCAGCAAGCGCGCTGGGCACGCTTCGCCGACGGCGCCGACGAGGTCCACCAATGGCGCATCGCGCAGCGCACGATCGAGGCCTACAAGCGCGACAAGTCGACACGCGTCGCGACGGGGGATCTGCCGCTGTAGTCGATATCGACTCGCGCGTACCGACCGCGCCACTAACTCATCCGTACACGTGAGTTACCGGCGCGCGTCGCGTGTCCGCAAGCCGCCTTTCCACCTGAGCAATGCGTCGTCGGCCGTCAAGAGCACGGCGCCGATATCCATTGCCGTGGCCGCGATGATGCGATCGGCAGGATCGCCGTGGAACGCTGGGAGGCTGGCGGCGTTCACGCCGACGTCGCCGGTCAGTGCGATCTCCCGGATGCCGTGCTCGAGCGCCCGCTGCCGCACGAGCGAGGGAGTTGCCGTGAGCCGCAAACGGCCTTTCGTCGACAACATTGCGATCTCCCAAAACGTGAACGCGGAGACGGCCACCTCGTCGCGCCGAAGCGCTCGGTCGATGTTGCTACCCGCGCGTCGTCCGAGGTTGCGGTCGTCCTCCGCGAGCCACACCAGGACGTGCGTGTCGAGCAGAATCACGATCGCTCGGCGTCCCAATCGAGGTCGAGCGGAGCGACGATGTCGCCGCGCACTTCGAACGTACCCTTGAGGAAGCCGCGCAAGCTCGCGGCTCGCCTCCTGATGGGCGCGAGTTGCGCCACCGGCTTGCCTCGTTTCGTGATGACGATCGGGTTGCCGGACGCCGCCACGCGATCCATGAGCCCCAGACAACGCGCCTTGAACTCTGCGGCCGTCACCGACCGAACTGCGGCGGATCGCTTCGTGACCATGTACGTGACTATTACACGGGGACCGGGCGGGGTCGAGCTGCGCGATTTGGCGACGACGACTGGACCACCGCCGACGCTCTACCGCCGACGCGGCATTCGTGTAGGATCGGCCGCTCGAAGGAAGGAGCCCGCATGATCGATCTCTACACCGCGCCGACGCCGAATGGCTGGAAGGCTTCCATCTGCCTCGAGGAGCTCGAGCTCCCGTACGAGGTGCACGTCATCAACCTGCTCGCGGGCGACCAGAAGAACCCGGACTACGTGAAGCTCAACCCCAATGGTCGGATCCCGACGATCGCCGATCGCGACGAGGACGGGTTCGTCGTCTTCGAGTCGGGCGCGATCCTGCTGTATCTCGCCGAGAAAACGGGGCG
>JBGPOW010000079.1:0-17481 GCA_041488235.1 Binatia bacterium | reverse complement strand
GCGCGTCGCGACCTTGCGGGCGAGCGCGCGGATGTTGTCGGGATGGATGCCGCAGATCGCCGATGCCTTTTCCGGAGTGTACTCGGTATCGAGCTTGCGCTTCAGCCGCGCGAACGCGGGCTCGCACTCGACGGTCGTGCCGTCCTTCAGCATCACGGTGACGCTGCCCTCGAGCGCGGGATCGACGCCGGCGGCGGCGAGCGTGTGGCGCGGTGCCGGCGTCACCGCCTTCGTCCGCGAGCTCAGCCAGAAGAACTGGTCGTCGCGGTCGTCGTCGGCGAGATCCTTGCCGCGGAGGAAGCGGGAGTTGTCCTTGCGGACGAGCAGTGCGAGGTCCGTCTGCTCCTGGACGAACTGCCGCTGATATAGTCCGGCGTCGACGATCACCTGGCACATCGCCAGCGCGAGCGCCGCGTCGGTGCCGATGCGGACCGGCATGTGGTAGTCGGCGTGGATCGCCGACGGGCTGAAGTCGGGCGCGATCGTCACCACCTCGCCGCCGTTGTACCGGGCCTCGGCGACGTAGTGGTACCAATGGATGTTCGTGTAGACCGGGTTCGCGTGCCAGATGAGCGTCAAGTCGGCGAGGAACCAGTCGTCCATGGACGCCGTCGGGTTGAAGAGGCCGAAGGTGATGTGGAACCCCGGGCTGAAGTCCTGGAACTCGGCGTTGCCGTCGGTGACCGGCGTGCCGAGCGCGTCGGCGAAAAGACGCGACGCGCCGGCGCCGACCTCTGGTGTCATGAGCGTGAGGATCGACTCCGACCCCTGATCCTTGATCGCGTCGAGCATCGAGTCGGCGATCGCATCGAGCGCCTCGTCCCACGTGACCGGCACGAACTTGCCTTCGCCGCGCTTGCCGACGCGCTTCAGCGGCGTCGTGACGCGATCGGGCGCGTCGAGGTGGTCGCTCCAGCAGGCGCCTTTCTGGCAGCCCATCGGGTTCATGTCGGGGACACCGGCCTGGATGGGCGAGAAGTCGCCCGCCTGCTCCTCGCGCACGACCTTGCCGTCCTTGCTGTACACGCGCCACGGACAGCCGCCGGGATAGCAATCGACCGAATGGCTACCCCACGTGACCGCGTCCCACGTCCACTTGCGGCGGTACGCGTCCGCCCATGCGCCTCGCGTCGTCGTCATGCGACTGCTCCTTCCGGAGCGATGCCGGCGGTGCCGGCGTGCTCGCTCAATTCCACTGGATCGTTGCGGGGTCGCGGTCGAGATGGCCGAGCGCATCCTTCCACTTGTAGAGGATGAGGGCGTCCATCACCTCCGACGCTTGGCCGCGGCGTTTCTTGTCGAGCTCGCTGCGCAGCACGTCGAGCGCCGGGTGCACGTCGGGACCGAAGAGCGACTCGAGATAGCCCGGCGGAATGCGCTGGCCGCTGTGATCGAAGCTGCCGTCGGGTCGCAGCGGCGCCGGTGAGAGTGGCGGCACGTAGTAGACGTTGGGATGCGTGCCGAACTCCGGGTGCAGCGGCAGCGCGATCTTCCACGTGGTGACCAGCTTCGCGGCGATCGAGCTCGTGTCGTCGAGGAAGCCGATGAACGCGGCGCGTCCCGGACACTGCCGCACGCACGCCGGCGCGACGCCCTGCTCGACGCGCGGGAAGCAGCCGATGCAGTGCTGGCTGACGTTCCGCACGCGATTGAAATAGATCTTCTTGTAGGGGCAGGCGCGTCGGCAGTGCTGCGCGCCTTTGCACTTGTCCTCGTCGCGCAGGACGAGGCCGTCCTCGGCACGCTTCGCAATGGCGTCGTTCGGACACGACTCGAGGCACGCCGGCTGCGTGCAATGGTTGCAGAGCCGCGGCAAGTAGAAGAAGTACGCGTTCGGGAACTCGCCGCCGCCCTCGTCCTCGTCCCAGTTCATCCCCCAGGTCTTGCTGCCGCCGGTCTTCTGGAGATGGACGGCGTTGCCCTGGCCGCCACGCAGCACGGCCTCGTAGTTGAAGTTCCAGCCGCCGCCGATCTCCTCGTCGGTCGCGACCTTGCCGAGCCGAAGCTTGCCCGCCGCGTCGTAGCCGCCGCCCATCGTCTCCCAGTCGCGCGGGGTGCCGCGTCCGGGCTGCGTGTTGACGGTCATCCACCACATCTGATCCGTGCCCGGATCGTGCTGCGGCCACAGCGTCTTGCAGGCGACGGAGCAGGTCTGGCAGCCGATGCACTTGTTCAGGTCGAACACCCAGGCAAGCTGACGCTTCGACGGCGTGATCGTTCCCATAGGGTCACCTCGCGGCCCGGACACTACCGAACGGTCGGCAGGGACCGCATGGCGCTTGCTCGCGATGAGCATGACGTAGGTCACGAGTCCGGCGGACGACCTGACGATCGTCAGCAATCGCGCTGAGCATCGTGGTCGCACGACTTCCGACCAGTCGGTAGGAGCGCGGCATGGTGCGGAAGTCGCGTCGCCCGATGCGCGACGTCGTCGTCAGCCGCCGACAAGTGCTGCGCGGCGGCGTCGCCGGCGCGTTCGTGCTGTCGCTGCACGCGCTCGCGCCGCAGCGCGTGCGCGCGGCGCTCGTCGGCAACGGAGCAATCGCGGGCGACGGCGACGCGGCGTTGTCGGCGGCACCGGTTCCCGACTATCGCGCGTGGGAGGACGTGTATCGCGACGCGTGGCGCTGGGACCGCGTCGTCCGCGGCACGCATCTGCGCGCCAACTGCTTCAGCGCCTGTGCGTTCGATCTCTACGTGAAAGACGGCGTCGTCTGGCGCGAAGAGCAAGCGGACGTCTACGCGCGCCCGCCCGCGACGCAGCGCGCCCTCGCCGTCATGCGGGCGCACGACTCGACGCCGGCGAGCGGCAGCGGCGACGCGACCGCCCTCAGTGCTGCGGAAATCCTCGCCGTGCGCGACGCCGCGCTCTCCGATCACGGCCCGCGCGGCTGTCAGAAGGGCTGCTGCTACAGCAAGCTGATGGTGTCGCCCGGTCGCCTCAAGTATCCGCTCGAGCGCGTCGGCGAGCGCGGCGGCGGGCGCTGGCGGCGGATCTCGTGGAAGCGCGCACTGACGCGCGTCGCCGACGCCATTCTCGACGCGCACGCCGAGGGCGGGCCGGAGACGGTCGTCTACGACAACGGCACCTCGAACGTCGATTGGGGACCGAGCACCGTCGGCGAGATGCGCCTCTTCACGCTGCTCGATGCGACGATGCTCGACGGCTTCGCCGGCACCGGTGACCTCGCGATGGGCGCCGTGCAGACGTGGGGCACGTCGTTCGTCGACGGCAGCTCCGACGACTGGCTGCGCGCCGACACGCTGCTCTTCTGGCACACGAATCCGATCGCGACCCGCATCCCTGATGCGCACTTCGCGACCGAGGCGCGCTACCGCGGCGCGACCGTCGTCACGGTGAGCCCGGACTTCTCGCCGAGCGCCATTCACGCCTCGCTGTGGGTGAATCCGCATCCCGGTACCGACGCCGCGCTCGCGCTCGGCCTCGCGCGCACGCTCGTCGAGCGCGGCGCTGTCGACGAGGCGTACGTGCGCGAGCAGACGGACCTGCCGTTCCTCGTCCGCGAGGACGATCGCCGCTTCCTGCGTCAATCGGACCTCGTCGCCGGCGGGCGCGACGACGTCTTCTACGTCGCGGATCAATCCTCGCGCGAGCTGCACGAGGCGCCGGGAACACCCGGTCGCTGGAGCGACTCGCTCGCGCTCGGCGCCATCACGCCGGTGCTTGCCGGCCGCTTCGAGGCGCGCACGACGACGGGCATCGTCGGCGTTCGACCGGTGATGGAGCTTCTGCGCGCGCGCCTCGCCGAGTACACGCCGGAGCGCGTTGCGAGGGTGACCGGCGTCGGCGCGGCGACGCAAGCGCGGCTCGCCGAGCTGCTCGCTGCTTCGAAGCGCAGCCTCATCTACGCGTCGTGGGGCTCGTGCAAGGCGTACCACGCCGACCTGCTGCAGCGGTCGTTGATTCTGCTCTCGGCGCTGCGCGGCCAGCACGGGAAGACGGGCTCGGGCGTGCGCTTCGCCGCGTGGCTGCCGTTCGAGGGCGCGGACGAGCTCCTCGCCGGCGCGCGACCGTCGTGGGCGACGCGCCAACTCCTGCGCGTCTACACACCCCCGCCGCGGGCGATGGAGGCGGCGATCGCCGCCGCGACGCCGCAGCTCAACTGGACGCCGTCGCATCTCTTTCTGTACGTGCACGGAGGCCTCGGCGCGCTCCCGGATTCCGTCGCCGATCCGGTGTTGCCGCGCCCGGCGCGAACGTATCTCACCGACGCGCTCGCGCGCGGGTGGTTGCGGCCACGTCCCGCCGCCGACCGGCCGCCGCGCGTCTTCGTGACCTCGGGCGTGAACCCGCTCCGACGCTGGCCGCTGCCGCAAGTCGTCGAGCGCGTGCTGTGGCCGAAGCTGCGATTGATCGTCGCCGTCGACACGCGCCTCTCGACGACGGGACTCAAGGCCGATCTCGTGCTGCCGGCGGCCGGCTACTACGAGAAGCGCGGCCTCAAGTACGCCGTCGCGCTCGCGCCGTACGTCGTCGCCGGCGACCGCGCCGTCGCGCCGCTCGGCGAGTCGAAGCCGGAATGGGAGACGATGTCGCTCCTCGCGCGCCGCATCCAGGAACGGGCGCGCGCCCGCGGCATCACTTCCGACGTCGCGACGATCGCCGACCGCTTCAGCGACGGCGGACGCCTCGGTGTCCACGACGACGTCGCGGTCCTCGACCGCATTCTCGCCCGCACCTCGTCGACGCAGACGACCTGGCAGGACGCGCGCCGGCGCGGCGCGATGCTCGCGCGCTCGATCGGCGGCTGGGGAACGACGAGCGGCATCGGCAGCGAGATCGAGCCGCACGGCAGCGTGACGCCGTCGCGCGTGCACGTCGAGGGCAAGCACGCGTGGCCGACACTCACCGGTCGCCAGCAGTTCTACCTCGACCATCCGTGGTTCGTGGACGCCGACGAGGTGCTGCCGCGCTGGAAGCCGCTGCCCGGCGTCCCGGGACGGCATCCGATCGTCCTCACCGGCGGCCACACGCGCTGGAGCATCCACGCCATCTGGCGCACCGAGCCGACCTTACTGCGTCTGCAGCGTGGCGAGCCGTCGATGTGGATGGCCGTCGAGGACGCGCGCGCCCGCGGCATCCGCGATCACGACATGGTGCGCGTCGCGAACGACCACGGCGCGTTCGAGGTGCGGGCGCGCGTCTCGCCGAGCGTCGCTCCCGGCGAGGCGATCCTCTACCACGCGTGGGAGCCGTTTCAGTTCCGCGGCTGGCGCGGCAACATGGAGGTCGTCGCCTCGCCGTTCAAGCCGACGCACCTCGTTGGCGACTACGGTCACCTGCGCGCACGCGTCTTCCAGAACGGCTTGGTGCACGTTCCGCGCGGGGTACCGGTCGAGATCGCGCTCGCGTCGGCGTCGCCGCGCGGGTGAGTGACCAACGCGAGGTACCGGACTCTTCAGTCACACGATATCCGTTCCACAATGGCGCGATCGAGGTTCGCGCGCGCGTTGCGCCTTGACGGCGCATCCTGGTCGGGCGTAGGCCGCCGATAGATCGGACTTCCGCGTGTGCCGTGACCCGGCGGAAAGGAGATCCCCATGAGGTGCTCACGAGTCTACAACCACGTCGTTGGTGTGCTCGGTCTCGTGCTGATGTCGACGGCGACGGCGGGTGCTGCCGACGTCGTCGTCACCGGGTGCTTTCAGGAGATACCGAACGGCGCGACGGCGGTGCTCGACGCCGACCTCGATTGCAGCGGGACCTTCACGACGGTCTATCTCGGCCACGGCGCGACGTTCGACCTGCAAGGGCATACGCTGACGATGGGCGTGAACGGCGTCCTGTGCGGCACGCTGAAAGAGTGCTTCGCCGGCGACTGCACTCGCGGCGGTTGCACGGTCGAGAACGGCACGATCAAGAGCGACTACTATCGGCCCGACGGTTCTGCGATCGGCGGACGTAAAGTCACGGTGAACAACGTCACGTTCGATCACAATTCCGTGGGGATCTACGCCAAGCGCATCATCGTGAGCAACTCGACGTTCGACCATCCCCTTGGCGCCATGAACGCGCGAAGATCGATCGACGCAACCAACGTCCAGGTCCTCGGCGGCGGCAATGGCATTTTGGCGGGGCGGAAAGTCGAGATGCACGACTCGTACAGCGAAAGCCCGATCCAAGGGCCGACGCGGGTGCGTCTCTTCTCGACGACGGTGACCGGCGTCATCGGCGCTCCCGACGCAGTGATCGGCACGATAATCGTGCTCAAGAACTCGTCAGTGACCGGAAACGGACTCGATCCGCGCTGCGGCGGGGACTGGCCGCAATGCTCCGACATCTTTGCGCGGAGGCGACCGCGACTCGACGCAACGTCTTCCTGTGAGCACAGCCTCCGCCCCGACGGGACGACGTGGGGGGTGTGCTCGCTCGACTGAGCTGAGCGCAGCGCCGGTGCGACCGTCAGCCGCGCTCGCTGCTGCCGATCACGCGGCCGTGAAGGAGCGAGTAGTAGCGAAAGCGGCCGGGCATGTGCGACGTCACGCCGCCGATCACGAGCGCCGCCGTCAGCAGCGAGAGCCGCGCCTGCCAGGCGACGGCGACCGCTGCGACGAGGACGACCTTGACAAGCGTCGCGATACCGCGCGTCTGGAGCGGCCACGCCGGCGTGCGGTACATCTCGAGCGCGACGAGCGCGCCGCCGGTCGCGACGGTGGCGACGAGCGCCGGCACGAGCTGCGCCGCGGCGACGCCGTGCCAGTGCCCGCCGTAGAGGACGGCGAATGCGGCGAGGTGCGCCGTCCGCAGCGTTGTGCGGATCGGGCGCACGTACGGAATCGGCCGCAGACGTTCCCAGCGATCGTCGACGGTGCTCGTCGGCGACGCTGCGCGCGTGCGATTCGCCGCGACGGCGGAAACGGCGACCGACGCGTGCGACGCCATCGCGCTCAGCCGCCGATCGCTGCCATCGCGCGCGCTCCTGACGCGGCGCGTGCGTCGACGTCGGTCACGTAGGTGCCGAACTGTGGGCGGCCGGCAGTGGCGGCGCGAAACGCCGCCGCGAGCGCGTCGTCCGAAACCCGTGGGCGGAGCGCCGGGCGGAGATCGACCTCACCCTCGCTCGTGAGGCACGGGCGGAGCTTGCCGTCGGCGGTGAGCCGCAGGCGGTTACAGAGATCGCAGAAACGGCAGCTCACCGGGCTGATGACGCCGATCTCGCCGCCGCCTGCGAGTGGGTAGTAGCTCGCCGGCTCGCTGGCGCGACGCCGCGGGGGCGCGTCGGCGAGCAGCGGCCGCAGTCGCTCGAGGATCTCGGCGCGGCTCACGTACGACGCCCCCCAGCGCTCGCCGACGCCGAGCGGCATGTACTCGATGAAGCGCGCTTGCGCGTCGTGCCGCAGCGCGAACTCGACGAGCGCGAGCAGCTCGTCGTCGTTGACGCCGCGCACGACGACGACGTTCAGCTTCACCGGCGCGAGACCGGCGTCGCGCGCGGCGCGGATGCCCGCGGTGACGCGTGCGACGTCGTCGCGTCCGGTGAGCGCGCGGAAGACCGCGGGTCGCAGCGAGTCGAGGCTGACGTTGACGCGCATCAGCCCGGCCGCCTTCAGCGCGGCGGCGTGGTCCGCGAGCAGCGTGCCGTTCGTCGAGAGGGCGAGGTCGTGGATTCCGGGAAGGGCGCGCAGCCTCCGCACGAGGTCGACGATGCCGGGCCGCACGAGCGGCTCGCCGCCCGTGAGACGGATCTTCGTGATGCCAAGCCGGACGCCGCTGGCGACTGCGGTCGCGAGCTCGTCGAGATCGAGTTGATCCGGCCGCGCGACGGCGTGCGTCCGCGGCAGACAATAGAAGCAGCGCAGATTGCACCGCGACGTGACCGAGACGCGCAGGTACGTGACGTCGCGCCCGTAGCGGTCGCGCAGCGGCGCGTCGTTTTCCGGCGCCGCGGCGCATGTGTGATCGCCGGCGGCGCGACGCGATTCGCCGGAGGGCGACGCCGTGTCGGTTGCGATCGCCCGCGTCGCGGCTGCGATCGCATCGCATGCAGCCTTCGCTGTCACCGGCGTATGCGTCCGCACGGCGCGACCCTACCGAACGGTCGGACGGTCGCGATGACGAACGTCAGGTGCAGCGCTGCGCAAGCGCATTCGGCGTGCTTCTACCGAACGGTAGGTAGAGCGCGCGGCGGCGAGCACGTACGCCGCGTTCCGGCACGCGGAGGAGATCATGGACCTCACACGGCGAACCTTTCTGCAATCCGCCGGCGCGGCGACCGCGCTGCTGGCGCTCCAGCGCTTGGTACCGTCGCCGTTCGCGTACGGCGCCGACGGCACTGCCGCTGTCGCCGATCTCGCTGCGAGCTATCGCGGCTGGGAGGATCTCTATCGCGGCAAGTGGAGCTGGGACAAAGTCGTCCGCAGCTCGCACTTCGTGAACTGCTGGTACCAGGCGCACTGCGCGTGGAACGTCTACGTGAAAGACGGCGTCGTCTGGCGCGAGGAGCAGGTCGCGGACTATCCGGCGATTCGCGCCGACGTGCCCGACTTCAATCCGCGCGGCTGCCAGAAGGGTGCCTGCTACAGCCAGCGCATGTACGACGCCGCGCGCGTCAAATATCCGCTGAAGCGTGTCGGCGAGCGCGGCTCGGGCAAGTGGCAGCGCATCTCGTGGGACCAGGCGCTCGGCGAGATCGCCGACTTGATGGTCGACACGGTGACGACGGAAGGCAGCGACCGCATCGTCTGGTCGCTCGGCCCGCTCTACACGTTCGGCACCTTCGCCGCCGGGCAGATGCGGCTGTCGCACCTCATGGACAGCTGCAGCCTCGACATGAACACCGAGATCGGCGACGGCCACCCGGGCGCCGCCGTCACGTTCGGCAAGATCGTCGCCGAGCGCTCCGCCGACGACTACTTCTTCTCCGACGTCATCCTGGTCTGGGGTTGTAATCCTCTCTACACGCAGATCCCGAACGCGCACTTCTGGACGGAGGCGCGCTACAAGGGCGCGTACGTCGTCACGATCGCGCCCGATTACAACGCGTCGTCGATTCACGCCGATCAGTGGATCGGGCTGAACCCAGGAACGGACGCAGCGTTCGGCCTCTCGCTGGCGCAAGTGATCGTGGAAGAGAAGCTCCACGACGTCGCGTTCATCCGCGAGCAGACCGACCTCGCGTGCCTCGTGCGCGCCGACAACGGCCGCTTCCTGCGCGCGAGCGACATGACGAAGGACGGCTCCGTCGACCAGGTGTACGTCTACGACGAGATCTCACGCGCGATCGTGGCGGCGCCGCGGGATACGCTCAACCTCGGGACGATCGTGCCCGCGCTCGACGGCACGTACGAGGCGCGGACGCTCGCCGGGCCCGTGCGCGTGCGGCCGGTCTTCGCAATGCTGCGCGAGCTCCTCGATCGCGATTACCGTCCGGAGCAGACCGCCGCCGTGACGGGCGTGCATCCGGCCGTCGTCCGCGGTCTCGCGCAGCGCATCGGCCGTGCGAAGACGGTCGCGAACGTCACGTCGAGCAACATCGCCAAGTTCTACCACGGCAACTTGATGGAGCGGGCGCAGATCCTCGTCTTCGCGCTCTGCGGGCACATGGGAAAGAAGGGAAGCGGGTTCAGCGCCTTCCCGTTTCTCACCCACGACGGCCTCGAGATGTTCGGCTTCCTGAACCAGACGGGCTGGATGGGAAAGCTCGGGCTCGCCGTGAAGGTGTGGCCGCGCATCAACGAGCTCAAAGCGCAGGGGCTCACCGACGAGATGGTGCGCGCCGAGCTCGGCAACCAGCAATTCCGCGAAGGCGCGATGGTCTCCGGCGTCATGTTCTGGAACGTGCACGGTGGGCTCCTCGAGGTGAGCGGGCGCTCGAAGGAGTGGGACCCGACGCTCAAACGTCCGGTCGCCGAGTACCTGCGCGAGTCGCTCGACAAAGGCTACCAGTACGTCTGGCCGAAGCCGGGCCACGACCCGCGCATTCTCTTCGAGTACGGCAGCAACATCCTGCGGCGGCTGCGCGGCTATCCGTTCATGGTGAAGACGCTGCTGCCGAAGCTGCACGCGTTCGTCACGATCGACTGGCGCATGACGTCGAGCGCGCTCTTCTCCGACTACGTCCTGCCGGCCGCCGGTTGGTACGAGAAGGACGAGCACAAGTGGGGCACGCCGCTCATGCCGTATCTCCACGCCGGCTCGAAGGCGGTGAGCTTTCAGGAGGCGAAGACGGATTGGGAGATCTGCACCCTCCTTGCGCGCGCCATCCAGGAGCGAGCGCGCGCCCGCGGCGTCGCGACGTTCAAGGATCGGAAGGGCCAGGAGCGCTCGCTCGCGACGCTCTACGACGACTACACGATGAACGGCACGTTCGCGGAGAAGGACGACGAGAAAGTCGCCGCCGAGCTGCTGAACCTGTCGTCGAACGTCGTCGGCACCGACTGGGAGACGTTGAAGCGCAAGGGGTACGCGCGTTTCACCGGCACCGGCGCGAGCGGCGTCTCGATCGGCAACGCCTGCGACATCAAAGCCGACGACACCGTCGCGCCGTTCCAGTACCACGTCGCCGGCAAGCAGCCGTACCCGACGCTCACACGTCGCATTCAGTTCTACATCGACCACCCGTTCTATCTCGAGCTCGGCGAGGCGCTGCCGGTGCACAAAGCGCCGCCGAAGGCGGGCGGCGACCATCCGCTCGTGCTGAGCGGCGGCCACACGCGTTGGTCGATCCACTCCGGCTGGCGCGACGACAGCCGCATGCTACAGCTGCAGCGCGGGCGCCCCGTGATGTACATGAGCGTCGCCGACGCGCAGGCGCGCGGCATCGCCGACGACGAGATGGTCGAGGTGCGGAACGACATCGACAGCTTCCGCATCAACGCGAAGGTCTCACCCTCCGTGCGTCCGGGCCAGCTGATCATCTACCACGCGTGGGAGAACTTTCAGTTCGCCGGCGGCAAGGGCTTCCAGAACCTCATCCCGAGCCCGATCAACCCCGTCGAGCTCGCCGGCGGCGAGGGCCACCTGCGCCCGATCCAGATCTGCCTACAGCCGAGTCAGAACGATCGCGATACGCGGGTCGAGGTGGCGCGCATCAACGCGTGAAGTTGGATTCGTCGCCGCTCGATGGTACAGCTACCGACTCGGCGGGCTCCCGCCCGTCGGCGCTCCCCGAGGCGGCGTAGCTCAGATGGCTAGAGCGAGGGTCTCATAATCCCTAGGTCCGTGGTTCGATTCCACGCGCCGCCATTCGTTTCCCTTTGCGCCGCCTGGACTTGCGCTCGTACCTGATGCCACTGCCTGACCGGCCTCAACCTCGGTGCCGGTAGCGGTGCCGGTTGGCTTCGCGTTCAGGCGCTGGACCGCGGCGAGCTGGTGCTCAGGAGAGAGGTGCGCATAGCGCTGGGTCATGATCGGGTTCTGATGCCCGAGCAGCTCCTGGACCGTGCGGAGATCGACGCCCGCCATCACGAGCCGGCTTGCGAACGTGTGGCGGCACGAGTGCCAGGTAAACCCCGTGATGCCCGCCCGCTTGAGTGCCGGCACGAAGACCCGGTTGTAGAAGTTCTGTGCGTCGAGCGGTGTCTCGCCCGTGCTGCTCGGGAAAACCCACGCGCTGGTGAGGCGCGAGGGCAGGGCGCGCAGGATCGCCCGCACGTCGTCGTTCATCGGGACGTGCCGTGCCTTGCCTGATTTTGACCGTGGAACGGTCAGGACGCCCGCCCGGAAGTCGACGTGCTCCCAGCGCAGGGTGAACTGCTCCGAGCGACGTAGACCCGTCTTGAGGGCAATGGCGACGAGCTGCCAGGCGCTCTCGTCGAGGGTCTGCTGGAGCCGCTGCTCCTCGGCGTCCGTCAGGTAGCGCACCCGCTGGTTGTTCTCGCGGGCAAACATCTTGGGCCGAACCGGGTTGGTCTCCGCCTTCCCGTCCTCGATGGCGACGTTGAACACGCGGCGCAGGAACGCCAGCTCGCGGTTGACGGACGCGGGCGCCAGGCCTTCGGCGCGGCGCTTGGCCGCGTATCGTTCGACATCACCGGGGAGAATCTCGCGCAGCGTCTTGCGGGCGAACGCCGCCTTCCAGAGCTTGCCGTAGCGCACGTAGTGATCGAGCCAGCGCAGTCGGCCTTCCTCGCGTTTCAGATAGTCGTCGATCATTGCGGCGAGCGGGATCTCGCGACGCCGGATGCGCTCAGGGAAGAAGCGGCGCTCTTGAATCTCGTTCTTGCGCTTCTGGTAGACCTTGCCGGCAAGCCCCTTCGGGCCGACCTTCTCGCGGTGCTCGCGCCCGTGCTCGTCCGCGTAGCGCACCCACCAAACACCCGAGTCTTTCGGCCGCTCGAAGATGCCGCGGGGGTGCCGCTTATCGCTCCGGTCGTCGTTTTGATCGTCGCTCATGCTTTGCTCCGAGAAGTTCGCAGACGGGGATGGCGAGCGCCTTGGCGATCACCAGTAGAGTTGAGGCGCGGGGATCGACGCCGGAGCGCTCCGCTCGCGCTACGGCTTGCGCGTGCAGTCCGCTGCGTTCGGCAACGTCGGTCAAGCTCATGCCCTGAGCTTTTCGGGCGCGCTTCAGACTTTCCATTCTCCTACCTGTAACGCATACGTTTGGGGCATGTCAAGCCCGGTGTGCGCGCAGGGGCTGGCGTACCGAGTCAGCGATGAGGTTCTGCAAATCACTCAGCCGGAACCGCAGCGCGCCGCGCGGGCCGAACAGCTTGACGATCGGCACCCGTCGTTCGTGTGCCCACTTGTAGAGGGTCGCCGGTGCGACGCCCAGCATCGCGGCGGCTTCGTTCACGTCGAGTAGACGCTCGGGCAACGCGCTCGGACACGTGGCTGGTCGCCTGTCGCGCCTGGTGCGCTCCGATGGGCGCGGCGTGTCCGCGTGCGCGGCCTCGATAGCGGGCAGCATACGGCCCTCAGCGTCGGGCGTTCCAATGTGGGCCGGGGTTCACGCTCGCGCCTCCGGTCGTGGACCGTCGCTGCCTACGGCAGCACGGCGCAGCCGGGCGACCAGCGTCGTTCGCTTCATCCCGAGCAGCCGTGCCGCGCGGCTCACGTTGCCGCCGGCCGCGGCCAGGGCCTCGCGCACGAGGCGTGCCTCGGACGCGGTGAGCCCGCGTGCCCGCAGCGCGGGGAGTGATTCGTACCCGCCGACCGCGTGCGGCTGGTCCGCCTCGACTGCGAGCGCGGCGTCGAGCAGAGCACGGGCCGCGCGTTCGACGGCATCGTCTAGTGATCGGTGCGGGGTCACGGCTGGCGTCCTTCCGCGCGCGCAACGCATGCTGTAACGGCTGTCAGCGCGGAACGCCTTGCGGCGCAACGGTTGTAACGGGGTAACGCCTGTAACGGGGGTGTATGCCTTGGAGCCGGAGACGGGATAGATGAGACAGCCAAGGGCGCGGCCTGTCTCTCTCCCTCTCTTCTATCCGTTACAACGTTACAATGCTTGATAGACGTGGCTTTGGTGCCTCGCCGATGCGTTACAGGACCCGTTGCGCCGCCCGTTACAGCGTTACGCCGCATCAGGACCTCCCTGGAGCGCTGCCCGGCTGATCTTGTACCCGCGCATGGGGCTGCCATCACGACGGTGCGTGCCCGAGTAGAAGCCGAGCCGGCGTAGGAGCGCCTGTGCGTCACGTTCGCCGCCCTCCATCCCGAACACGCCGGCCAGCCGGAACACGCCAAGCGCTTCGTCCGAGCGCAGCACAACCTCGTCGGTCCCCTCGCTATCCAGATGCGCCAGCAGGACAGCGCGCGCGGCGGGTAGCTCTCCCTCACTGCTCGCGTCGTCGGCCCGGCGTTTCGCCGCGATCTCTTCGACGGCCGCTGTCAGCTCGCGCTCTGCGTCCGGTCCGATCACGCGGGCGACCGCGAACAGCGGCTCGCAGATGTCCCGGCCACGATCGTCGAGCCCGGCGGGCACCGGAAGCGTGTCGGCGTTCCCGTACGCTTCCACGATGGCACCGGCACAGGTCAGCCCGAAGACGTGCAGCGCGTCCCGCAGGCACAGGAGCCTCGGCGTCAGGGCGCGGACATCGAAGCGGGTGTGCGTCGATCCCGCCGGGCGCCGGATCATGCGCACGTTGATCGCCCGGTCGCGGATCACGTCCGCCACCTCGTTGATGCCGGCGAGCACCTTCGGCGAGTACACGGCGTACTCGGTCGGGGTGGTGTATCCCTTGCCGCCCTGTCCGGGCTCGCACCGCGGCACGGCCGCGCCCCTCTTGAAGCCGCCGCACAATACCGCGAGCATCTGCGACTTGTTCGCCTTGTCGGCGTCGGTCAACGTCTCCACCTCGTCGAGCAGGCACGTGCTGTCGTTCGCGTGGATGTCCCGGAAGATGGTCGCAGGCGTTGCGCCGTGCAGCGGCTGCGTTGCGTTGAACGCGACCTCGTAGAGGATCGCGAGGACGAGTGACTTGCCGCTGCGCTTCTCCGCCGAGTTGAGTGCGAGGTAGGGGAAGTACGTGAAGACCTGGAAGACGTACGTGGCCATCGTCCACACCGCGAGGAGCGCAGGCGTGTGCGGGCTGTGCCAGTAGACGTGATCGCGGAAGAGGGCCGTCAGCTCGGAGAAGAGCGCCGCCGGGTCCACCGGGGCCTCGCCGCGCACGAACCGCCCAACCGCGTCGCGCGAAAAGCGCGTGCGCCGGCTCGGCGTCGAGACGATGGTGTAACGCTGTCTCGCCTGGTCGGCGGTCACTTCCTGGCGCGTCGAGGTGATGTAGCGCACACCGTCCGCGCAGCGCAGCGCGTACACCAGCGTGTCGCGATCCTCCCAGTACGTCTGTGCGCCGGCCAACTCAGGTAACGCGGCAGGGATCGGGGCCGCCGTCGCGCCGTTCGGCTTGTCGCCCGTCGCAGCCGCATTCGGCGTGGCGGGGCTCCCCTCGCCGTTGTTGGCATGGCTCTGGTCTTGTGCGTCTGTCACTGAAGCTCCCTCCCTCAAGACTCGGTGCCCGCCGCGCCTTTCTTGTCGCGCCGCTTCGGCCATTCGATCGGCTCGACGTGTGCGTCAGTTACAAGCGCGATCACATCGACCGGATGAAAGAGCATCCGCCGCCCGAGCTTCCGATGCGGCACCTTGCGGGCGCGTGCCCACGCCCGAATGGTGTGCGGCGAGAGGTCGAGGAGCCGCGCGACCTGCTCCACCGAAAGCAACTGCGAGAGAGGCGCTTCGGCAACCGCCGGGGCCTCATGCACGGTCGGCTCGCCGGGTTTCCTTGGCTGCAACAGAAATCCAGACATATGTATTTACTCCTTCAAAAAAAGACGGCCCGTGGCGGACCGCCCGGAATTTACCTACTTCGAGTTGCTCGACGCGGCCTCGCGGAAGCCGCAGGGTGAAGCTCTAGCCGCTCCCGGAGCACATCAAGGTCTAGGACGATCCAAGTGCCTACGTCCCGCTTGGGAGTGGCCTCCGAAACAAAGTCCTGCCAGTGATTTCCGTGCGCGACCGGGCTGAAGTGCACAAACGTAAGCTCACCGTTCGCCGCACGCGCGAGGAAGATTGCGCCGGCCAGCTCCCAGAACCCCGGCAGCTCCCGGCGCACGATGCGTAGGAAGCGTTCAACCTGGCGCGCGCCAATGCCGAGCCCGACCAGTTCCTTCGCGATCGCAAACTCAAGGAGGTTCGTCGCCGAGTACTGGCGTGGATTGCCGGAGCCAGTCGTGTCCGCCAATTCGGGCCGCACGATTTGCTTCTCCGCCCAATCGATGACCCGCCGCGCGGGCAGGCCGACTCTCGCGCAGACATCTTTGAGCGAGTAACCGGACGAGGTGCGTTCATCTACCTGGGTACGTAGTCGTGTACTTGCCACAACCCCAGTGTACTCCCCGCGGCCACCATATCAAGCGTCCCCGGTTCGTCCGGGTAGGGACGCAGATCAGACGGAACCTCCGGCGCGGGGGTAAATGTCGCCGGGCGGTTGTCCCCCACACGATTGGGGCGTTCAGGCGCCTGCTTCTAGGCGAGCGGCGCGCGGACAGACGCGGAAGAGCACTCTAATCCGCCGCTGTGGCGCGCCCGCCCGGCATCCGTGCACGAACGGCCGAGTTCAGCAGTGCGCTGTAACGAGCCGTGACATCCGCGCTTTCGCCGCGCGGCGTCCGCACGGAGCGCCCTTGTCGCGCATGGCGTACACACTTCGCGGGCAGCCCAGGGGAAGGCGCGGAAGATCGCCGTCAGACCGGAATACGATTGCCGGCGGGTCGGTGGGCGCCCGAGATGTGCAGATTCGAGGCCCAGGGAAGCCGAACCACCGCGGTGGGTGCATCAATGCCGCCATGGCGGCCTCAGCACGAGCAGGGCGCTCATCACGACCGCGAGGGCGGGAAGTGGAAACCAGCCGGCGACGTACGCGGCGAGGAGCGCGGCGTCGATGAGCAGGTCCCGCCGATGAGCCAAAACAGCGCGCTTGGTGCAGGCGAAGAACACAGCGGCATCCGGGTGCCGATCGGTGCGCTGGTCACGCGGCTACGGGACGCAGTGGCCGTCGGCGCTGCGCGCAGATTCATTGTTGACGTCAGAACGGACCGCAGCGTAATACTCATAGTCTCTAGACCGATCGTCTATTACCTCGTTCTGTTGGCGGGCGATGATGCCCGTCCAGCGGCGCTTCGGCGCGCACGTCCGCAAGCTGCGGATGGCGCGCGGATGGAGCCAGGAAGAGCTTGCCGAACGGGCGAAGAAACACTGGACCTACGTGGGCGGCGTCGAGCGCGGCGAGCGTAACCCGACGCTCCGGGTGATCGCGGACCTCGCGCATGCTCTTCGCGTTCCCATCCGCGATTTGTTTCCAGAGCCGTAGCCCGCGACGCGATCGCAGATTCGGAACTCCGCGGCCCGCTCCGATCGGGGACTCGCATGAGGCGTCTCCGCCTGTGATTGTTCGCCCCGCGTTGTATCGTGCATCGGCGCGTGACTCGTTCGCGTACTCCGTCGCGCGACACCTTCGGATACACCCGGCCGTTGCGTGGGGCGGGTGCGCGGCGGTGCGGTGCCGGATGCACCGATCTGACTCAGTTTGCGTTCCTAGCTGCGGTGCGTGGTGGAAGTTACGCGCTGATCTGGTAGGGAGCCGCACCTCACAAGCACGCGCGCCGGTCAGGGGAGTCCGATGATGTGTCACTTCATGAGCTGGATCGGTCCCGGTGGCTCCGCACGGGATGTCGGCAGAATGGTTGCGTCGATGCTTGTCACCGCGTGCGTCGCCGCATGCGCTGCCCGCGTTCCGATACCGCCACCGTCAGCGAATAGCGTCTGCGTCGAGCGGTGTCAGCAGAACCACGCGGTGTGCGTCCAGGGTACGAGCAGTGCGCCCGCTGGTGCTTACGGGAACGCCGATGCGGCGCTGGTGGGAGGACTGCTTCAATATGCGATCGCGCAATCTGGCTGGAACCAGTGCGCCCAGGCGCTCGAAAGTTGCTACACGGGCTGCGGTCAGGCGATCAGCCAGCAGCAGGCGTCACTCGCCGAATACTGCGCCCGGCTGCGATGTCCGGATGGTAGTCCGGGG
>JBGPOW010000078.1:0-17621 GCA_041488235.1 Binatia bacterium | reverse complement strand
GGCCTCGCGGGCGGAGCGCCCGCGGACTTCTACACCAGGCCGGAAGCGGAACGCGCCATCGCCGACGCGGAGGCAATTCTTGCGGTCTGTCGAGCAATGTTACCGCGGACGTGACGTCCGCGTCTTCCGGTTGGACCAGGACGGCGTGATTGCGCGTCTGCGCGAGCGCGCACGCGCGCTCGTCGCGCGCGATCCCGACGTTCGGGAGGTGAGGCTCTTCGGATCATTGGCGCGGCATGACGCGCATCCAGGAAGCGATGCCGACCTCTTCATAGTGGTGCGGGACGGGGCACCACCTTTCCTTGATCGGATTCCGCCACTCGCACGTCACTTCGCGGGCGTCGGCATCGGCTGCGACGTCATCGCGTACACCGAGTCGGAACGCGCCTCCTTGGCAGCGCGCCACGACGCGTTCGCCCGAGCGGTGCTCGAAGAGGGGATCACCCTTGCGAAGTCTTCCGGCATCATCGAGTACTCGCTCAGCAAGGTGATCTAGCTTGCCTCGAGCGGCGATCGGGGAGCAGCCGATCGCCCGCGCTGTCCGAGCTAGGACAGCAGCCGATCGCCCGATGTGTTGACAACGCCGGTGCGACGGAGCTATCCGGCGCCCGTCTCCGCAGCGACGGGTGCGCGTCCGACCCGCTGGAGGAATGGCCCATGTTCGTGATGGTGGATGTCGCCATCGGGCTCGCGTTCACGTACCTCCTGCTCGCGCTGTTCTGCACCGCGATCAACGAGTGGATCGCGACCGTATTCGGCCTCCGACAGCGCACGCTCGTGCGCGCGATCGATCGCATCCTCAGGCCGACCTCCGACGGGCCGGTCGGCGAGACCACGAGACAGGTGCTGGAACATCCCGAGGTGAAATCGCTCGCCGTGAGCGCCCGCCGAACGCCGGCGTACATTCCCCCGCATGTATTCGCGACGGCCGCGAAGGACGTCGTTCGCGACGACCAGACGTCTCACGAGCGCTGGCAGCGTCGTTTCGAGGACACGATGGACCGCGCGACCGGCTGGTACAAGCGCGAGATCCAGATCATCTCCTTCGTCGTCGCCGCGGCGCTCACGATCGCCGCCAACGCCGACACACTCGCGATCACGTATCGCCTGTGGCGCTCGCCGATGCTGCGCGCGCAATTCGTCGAGCGCGCGCGCCAGCGGGTCGGCGACCGCGAGACGAGACGCGTCGTCGCGACCTACCCGAATCCCGACGAGCCGGTTCCACCGGAGCGCTCGCCCGGCGATCACAGCGCCGAGGAATTCGAGGAAGACTCGTCGGCGGCGGCGCTCACCGACGATGACCGCCTGTTGCTCGAGGGCGTCACGGGGTGGGCGGAGGACTTCCGACAGTTCAACGCCGCGCTGTGCGCGCGGCTCGAGGCGGAACGCGACGACGTCTGCGGCACGCCCGGACAGGACGCGCGCTGCGAGGAGTTGTTGACGCGCATCGCGGCGGAGCGCCGCTGTCGCGTCAACGGCCTGCACTTGATCGCGACCGGCGAGTGGCCGGCGGCCGAGTTCTGGTCGCGCCAACTGTGGTTCGCGTTCTGGCGGCACCTCGCCGGCTGGCTTTTGACGATCGCCGCGATCTCCGTCGGCGCACCGTTTTGGTTCGATACGCTTTCGCAGTTCGTGCACCTGCGCGGGGCCGGCAATCGCCCCGAAGATACGAGGCCGGCGGGCAAGGAATCGTGAAGGCACACATCGCAGGCGCCATCGCTCTCGTTTCCCTGCTCGCCGAGCCTGCCGGCGCCGGAACCGTCCTGCTCAAGAACACCTGGATCGCGGCGCACAAGAACCGCGTGAGCACCGACGCCGGCTGCCGTATCGATCAGGCGTTGGCGACGCCGCACACGATCGGCAGCGGCGGCGACGACGGCGATTTGCACATGGCCGGTCGCTGCTCTGCGGTCGGGTTGCCGTTGGTGCTCGAGATCGTCAACGCGGCGCAGTTTCCAGGCGCACTCGCCGCGGTGAAGACGGCAGCAAGCGCGAAGCAGCTCGAGCAGATCAGCGGCGCGTGGCGTCTATGGTTCGAGCACCCACCCGGCGCCGGCACTCAGACCCAGGGAGCGAAAGTTCCGGTGCCGACGAACAGCAATCCGGATCACGTCTTCGAGATGCATCCGCTCACCGCGTTCGGCGGCGAAGACTTGAAGGCGAGCTTCGTCCCGATCAAGGGCTACAAGGCCTATGCCGCCGCGACGGCGTTTCCGTTTTACGAGAAGCGCGCGTTCACAGTGGCGCGTGGGGCCAAGTTCACCACCATCACGAGTACCAAAGCCGGATACAACTACGCGGCCTTTCCGCTGACGATCGCCGGGCAGCCGAAGAAGGTGGCCGACGGATTCATGGTGCTCGCCACCATCGACAACGTCGTCACCGACCCGCGCAGAATGGTCGTCGCCGAGGATACGCCCGCGGCGGCGCTCGTCGAGCACACCGCGGAGGGCGCGAAGTTCACGGCGCTCGGCATTCCACGCGTGAACCTCGAGCGACTCGATGCCGAGGCGGCGAAGAGTCCCGGAACGACCGTCACCGTAGTCGCAGCCTACGAGATGATCATCGTCGCGCTGAAGCCGAAATGAGCGCGGCGCGAGACAATCGAGCCCGACCGCACGCGGTCATCGGGTCGTACCCACGCCGAGCGACCGTCGCGGCCGAGGGCTGGAGACGGGGTGGTGAGCGGCACGACGGAACGAGATCATGCCGCGCGACACTGCCGCTCGGCGGCGCGAGGACGATACGCGTCTATACACGGACGCGGGCGAGCGCGCGGCGACGCGGGAGCAGGCGTGGCACCGCACGCATGGTCCGGCGCGGTCGGCGCGCGTGGCAGCATCGCCTCCGCATCGTCGAGGGGACGTCGTCATGCGATCGCTACGAGTAGATGTCGGAACCTGCCGCGTGGCCTTCGTCGCGCTCAGCGCGCAGGCGCGTTGAGTGCGTAGGAGCGCAGGACGCGGAGGTAGTTCGCGCGCTCGAACGCGGACGGGTCCGTGACGGCTCGCTGGCTCATGCTGCCGCGCATTTGCCGAATGGACTCGTACTCGTGCTCGTCCATCCAGGCGCGGAGATCATCGCGAACCGTGGCGAGATGCTCGATGCCGTGCGTGATCAGCGCCGACGTCATCATTGCGACCGACGCGCCGGCCATCATCGCCTTCAGAACGTCGACGGCACGGTGGACGCCGCCGGTGACGGCGAGGTCGGCGCGTACTCTGCCGTACAGGATCGCGACCCAACGCAGGCGCAGACGGAGCTCCTCGGGTGTGCTGAGCACGAGGTTCGGCACCACTTCCAACGCCTCGACGTCGAGATCGGGCTGGTAGAAGCGGTTGAAGAGGACGAGGGCGTCGGCGCCGGCGGCGTCGAGACGGGTGGCGAGATTCGCGAACGCGCTGAAGTACGGGCCGAGCTTCACCGCGACCGGGATCGCGACCGTCGCCTTCACGGCGCGCACGAGCTCGACGTAGGTCGCCTCGACGTCGGCCGCGGCGACGTCGGGGTCGGCGGCGATGCGATAAACGTTCAGCTCGATCGCGGCGGCGCCCGCTTCGGCGATGCGCCGCGCGTACTCGACCCAGCCGCCGACAGAGATACCGTTCAGGCTGCCGATGACCGGGATCGCGATCGCCGCGCTCGCCCGCCGTACGTGCTCGAGGTAGCCCTCGGGACCGAGGTTGTAGTCGGTCATGTCGGGGAAGTACGAGAGCGCCTCGGCGTAGCTGTCGGCGGTGTGTGTGAGCTGACGATCGAGATCGCAGCTCTCGATCACCATTTGCTCCTCGAAGAGCGACGGCAGGACGATCGCGCCGGCGCCCGCGTCCTCCGCGCGGCGAATCAAGTCGAGGCGCTCGGTCAGCGGCGACGCCGAGACGACGAGCGGGCTCACGAGGTCGCGACCGAGGTAGCGCGTCGTGAGGTCGATCACGACTTCGCCTCGGCGCCGGCGGCGAACGCCGCGAGGTGCTCGTAGAGACGCCAGCGGCGCGCGATGTCGTGCTCGGCGAGCGCGAGCGCGCGTGCCGCCGCCTCCGGCTGCGCGTGCGCCAGCATCGTGTAACGCGTCTCGTTGTAGGCGTAGCTCTTGAACGGCAACGAGGGCGGCTTGCAATCGAGCTGCAGCGGCGGCTTTCCCTGCGCCGCGAGCCGCGGATCGTAGCGGAAGATCGGCCAGGCGCCGGACTGCACCGCCGCCTTCTGCTGCGCGAGGCCGTGCACCATGTCGTAGCCGTGGGCGATGCAGTGGCTGTACGCGATGATGAGCGACGGTCCGTCGTACGCCTCCGCCTCGAGGAAGGCGCGCACCGTCCGCTGGTCGTCGGCGCCCATGGCGACCGTCGCGACGTAGACCGAACCGTACGTGGTCGCGAGGAGCGCCAGGTCCTTCTTCGGTTGCGTCTTGCCGCCGACGGCGAACTTGGCCGTGGCGCCGCGCGGCGTCGCCTTCGACATTTGGCCGCCGGTGTTCGAGTAGACCTCGGTGTCGAGGACGAGGACGTTCACGTTCTCACCCGACGCGAGCACGTGGTCGAGGCCGCCGTAGCCGATGTCGTACGCCCACCCGTCGCCGCCGACGATCCACACGCTGGCGCGCACCAGCGCGTCGGCGACGCTCGCGAGCTCGCGCGCCTCGAGCGTGTCGAGGGACGCGAGACGGCCGCGCAGCACGTCGACGCGCCCGCGCTGCGCCGCGATCTCGGCGTCGCTCGACTGTGGCGCCTCGCAGAGCTGCGTCACCAGGTCGTCGCCGAGGACCGGCGCCAAGCGCCGGCAGAGCGCGCGCGCGTGCGCCGCCTGGTGATCGTGCGCGAGGCGCATGCCGAGGCCGAACTCGGCGTTGTCCTCGAAGAGGGAGTTCGACCACGCCGGTCCTTTGCCGCTGCGGTTCATCGTCCACGGCGTCGTCGGCAGGTTGCCGCCGTAGATCGACGAGCAGCCGGTGGCGTTGGCGATGAGCGCGCGGTCGCCGAAGAGCTGGCTCATGAGCTTCAGATACGGCGTCTCGCCGCAGCCGGAGCACGCCCCGGAGAACTCGAAGAGCGGCTCCAGCAGCTGCACGTCCTTCACCTGCGTGAGATTGAGGCGCTGCCGCTCGACGTCGTCGAGGGCGCGGAAGAAGTCCCACTTCCGTTGCTCGGCCGCGTGTAGCGGCGCGAGCGGCCGCATATTGATCGCCTTCGTCTTAGTCTCGCGCTTGTCCTTCGCCGGGCAGATCTCGACGCAGAGGGCGCAGCCGGTGCAGTCGTCGGGCGCGACCTGCAAGGTGTAGGCGCGGTCGGGAAGCTCGCGCCAGCGCGCCGGACGCGACTGCCAGCCGTCGGGTGCGTTGCCGTTCGCGATTGCCGGGTCGTAGACCTTGGCGCGGATCACCGCGTGCGGACAGACGAGCACGCACTTGCCGCACTGGATGCAGAGGTCGGGCTCCCACACCGGGATCTCGCTCGCGATCGCGCGCTTCTCCCACTGCGTCGTCCCGACGGGCCACGTGCCGTCGACGGGGAACGCGCTCACCGGCAACGCGTCGCCCTCGCCGGCGATGAGCCGCGCCGTCACCTCGCGTACGAACTCGGGCGCGTCCGCGGGCACGACCGCCGGCCGCGCGTGGCCGTCGACGGGCGCCTCGCCGACCGCGACCTCGTGCAGGTGCGCGAGCGTCGCGTCGACCGCGGCGCAGTTGCGCTGTACCACCGCCTCGCCGCGCTTGCCGTAGGTCTTCGCGATCGACCCCTTGATGGCGGCGATCGCCTCGTCGCGCGGCAGCACGCCGGAGAGCGCGAAGAAGCAGGTCTGCATGACCGTATTGATGCGGCCGCCCATGCCGGCGTCGGCGGCGACGCGCGCGGCGTCGATGACGAAGAGCCGCAAGCCGCGCTCGCGGATCGTCCGCTGCACCTCACCCGGCAAGCGGCGCCAGACGTCGTCGGGGCCGAAGGGGCTATTCAGCAAGAACGTCGCGGCCGGCTCGGCGAGCGCCAGCACGTCGATCTTGTCGAGAAAGCCGAACTGGTGACAGCCGACGAAGCTCGCGCGCTGCACGAGGTACGGCGCGTGGATCGGCGCCGCGCCGAAGCGCAGGTGCGAGATCGTCATCGAGCCCGACTTCTTCGAGTCGTACACGAAGTAGCCTTGCGCGTGGAGGTCGGTCTCCTCGCCGATGATCTTGATCGTGCTCTTGTTGGCGCCGACGGTGCCGTCGGCGCCGAGGCCGTAGAAGACCGCGCGCACCGACGCCGGGTCCTCGAGGGTGAAGGCAGGATCCCACTCGAGGCTGGTGTGGGTGACGTCGTCGCGGATGCCGACCGTGAAGTGGTTCTGCGGCTGCGCGCGGGCGAGCTCGTCGAGGACGGCGCGCACCATCGCCGGCGTGAACTCCTTCGACGAGAGGCCGTAGCGCCCGCCGACGACACGCGCCGTGCGCCCGCCCTCGGCGAGCGCGGTCACGACGTCGACGTAGAGGGGCTCGCCGACGGCGCCCGGCTCCTTGGTGCGGTCGAGGGTCGCGATCGCGCGCACCGTCGGCGGCAGCACGGCGACGAAATGCTCGACCGAGAACGGACGGAAGAGCCGCACGATCACGAGGCCGACCTTCTCGCCTTTCGCGACGAGGTCGCGCACCGTCGTCGCGGCCGTCTCCGCCCCCGATCCCATCATCACGACGACGCGCTCGGCATCGGGCGCACCGACGTAGTCGAAGAGCTGGTACGCGCGCCCAGTACGCTCCGCGAGCGCCGTCATGATGCGCTCCACGATCGTCGGACACGCGCGGTAGAACGGATTCACCGCCTCGCGCGCTTGGAAGTAGACGTCGGGATTCTGCGCAGTGCCGCGGATCGCCGGATGCTCCGGCGAGAGCGCCCGCGCCCGATGGGCGTGGACGAGCGCCGGGTCGAGGAGCGCGCGCACGTCGTCCGGCGCGAGCGTCTGCACCTTCGCGACCTCGTGCGAGGTGCGAAAGCCGTCGAAGAAGTGCAGGAACGGCACCCGCGTCTCGAGCGCCGCGGCATGGGCGACGAGCGCCAGATCCATCACCTCCTGCACCGAGCTCGACGCGAGGAGCGCGAAGCCCGTCGCGCGCGCCGCCATCACGTCGCTGTGGTCGCCGAAGATCGAGAGCGCGTGCGTCGCGAGCGAGCGCGCGGCGACGTGGATGACCGTCGGCGTCAGCTCGCCGGCGATCTTGTACATGTTGGGAATCATGAGCAGCAGGCCCTGCGACGCGGTGAACGTCGTCGAGAGGGCGCCCGCCTGAAGCGCGCCGTGCAGGACGCCCGCGGCGCCGCCTTCGCTCTGCATCTCGACGACGCGCGGTACCGCTCCCCAGAGATTCGCGCGGCCGTGCGCCGCCCACTCGTCGGCGAGCTCGCCCATCGTCGACGACGGCGTGATCGGATAGATCGCGATCACCTCGCTCGCCTGATAGGCGACCGTCGCGGCAGCCTCGTTGCCATCCATCATCGCCGCGGCGTTCGTCACGTCCACATGATCGATAGCACGCGCGATGCCGACCGATGACTGTCGGCCGCGAACGCAATCAAAGCCCAAAACCGCACATGCGAGTCCGATGATCGGGAACGACGCCGGACCGCTTCTCATTGTTGAGAACGCGCGGATCCTGTGTCGCCGTCGGTCGTTACACCTTGCGGCCGATCGCGGATGATGTGACAACACGCACCCATGCACGCGTCGCAAGGTCGCGGCCACGACCATGACGTGATCGTCATCGGCGGCGGCCCCGGAGGCGCGGCGGTCGCGACACGGCTCGCGCGGCGCGGGCGGCGCGTCCTCGTGCTCGAGCGCGAGGCCTTCCCGCGCTTTCACATCGGCGAGTCGCAGCTGCCCTGGAGCCGCGAGCTCTGGCACGAGCTCGGCCTCGACGAGGCGCTCGCACGCGCGGGGTTCGTCGACAAATGGGGCGCGACCTTCATCACCGCGAACGGCGCGATCGAGCAGTATGCCGACTTCAACGATGCCGCCGAGACGCCGCAGCCGCAGACGTATCAAGTGCCGCGCGCCGAGTTCGATCGCATTTTCCTGCAGCACGCCGCGGCGAGCGGCGCCGAGGTGCGCCAGCCCGCGCAGGCGGTCGACGTCACGTTCGAGTCCGACGGCGTGACCGTCCGCTTCCTCGCCGACGGGACGCAACACGAGACGCGCGCGGCGGCGATCGTCGACGCCTCGGGAAAGGCCGGCTTCGTCGCCCGCCGGCGCAGCGAGCGCCAGTTCGATCCGCAGCTCCGCAACGTGGCGCTGCACGCGCAGTACGAGGAGGTGCCGCGCCCGAGCGGTCGCCGCGCCGGCGACATCCGCATGGTGATGCGCCCCGACCGCGGCTGGTTCTGGTTCATTCCGCTCTCCGCGAGCGTCACCAGCGTCGGCATCGTGCTGCCGAAGGAGGCGCACGCGCGTTCCGCCGGCGCGACGCTCGAGCAGGCGCTCGCCGCGTACCTCGCCGAGACGCCGACCGCCGCCGCGCTGACGGCGCACGCGCGGCGCGTGACACCCGTGCGCTTCGACGCCGACTACTCGTACTGCGCGCGCCGCTTCGCCGGCGACCGCTGGCTCCTCGTCGGCGACGCCGGCGCGTTCCTCGACCCGATCTTCTCGACCGGCGTGCTCATGGCGATGCAGTCGGGCGTCGACGCCGCCGACGCGCTCGACGCCGCGCTCACCGCCGGCGATCTCTCGGAGCGGCGCTTCGCCGGCTACGAGCGCGCAACGCGGGCGCGCTGGGCACACTTCCGCCGCTTTGCCGTCGGCTTCTACGATCCGGCGTTCCGCGATCTCTTCTTCCGCCCCCGTGCCCCCTTCCGGATGCGTGAGGCGCTGACCTCCGTGCTCGCCGGCAACTGGCGCCCGCGGCTCGCGACGCGGATCCGCATCGCGCTCTTCTTCGCCGCCGTTGCGGTGCAGCGCCGGATCGCGATCGCGCCGCGCCTCGGCGACCTCGACGCCGCCGCCGCGGCTCCGTCCGTCCGCGCCGCGTCGCACGCCGCGTAGCCGACCGCCCGGCCCATGCAGCCGAGCGACGAATCGATTCGCGTCAATCAACACTTCTACGATCGCCTGTGGGCGACGGTGAAGCTCCGGCCGCCGCCGAACTTCAACACGTGGCCGCTGCTCTCGCGACTCGCCGCCGACGCGCCGGTACGCCTCGAGATCGGCGCCGGCATGCGCCCACGGGTACCGATCGCCGGCACGCACTTCGCCGAGCTCAGCCGACCCGCCGCAGACGCGCTCGCCGCGCGCGCCGGCATCGCGACGCGCGCCGATATCGCGGCGCTGCCCTATCGCGACACGACGTTCGATCTCGTGTGCGCCTTCGACATCATCGAGCACGTGGCCGAGGACCGGCACGCGCTCGCGGAGATCGCGCGTGTCTTGCGCCCCGGCGGCGCGCTCGTCCTCTCGGTGCCGCTCTACATGCACGCGTGGACGTTTTTCGACGAGCTCGTCGGGCATTGCCGCCGCTACGAGCCCGCCGACCTCGAGCGGCTCCTCGCGTCGCACGGCTTCGTCCTCGCCGAGAGCGCCGCGTACGGCATGCAGCCGCGCAGCACGGCGTTGCTCAGGTTCGGCATGTGGTGGCTCGAGCAGTTCCCGATCCACGCGATGAACGCCTACAACCGCGTCGTCATGCCGCTCGCGCTGGCGTTCCAGAAACGCCTCGACTTCGCGCCGGGTCTCGTCCGCGATGCACGCGTCGACGAGGTGGTGCTCGTCTGCCGCCGCAGCGCCGCGCCGGCGTGATCCCGCACGGCGTCGGACGATCTCGCTGGCAGCGCTGGCATCGTCAGCCGTCGCGCCGTACGATCACGCCAGCACACGGAGCAACGCACCGCCGGCACGCCCCCCGCGTCGACGGTGCCGCAGAAAGGCGGTCGTCATGGGAGGGTGGTACGAAGACAACGCGCACTCGATCGGGCGCACCCCGCTGGTCCGCTTGAACCGCGTCCCCGACGGCGCGCCGGCGCGCATCCTGGCGAAGATCGAGGGCCGCAATCCCGCGTACTCGGTCAAGTGTCGCATCGGCGCCGCGATGGTGTGGGACGCGGAGCGCCGCGGCGTCCTCGGTCCGGGAAAAGCGATCGTCGAGCCGACGAGCGGCAACACCGGCATCGCGCTCGCCTTCGTCGCCGCGGCGCGCGGCTATCCGCTGACGCTCACGATGCCCGACACGATGAGCATCGAGCGCCGCAAGCTGCTCGTCTCGTACGGGGCGACGCTCGTCCTCACCGAAGGCGCGAGCGGGATGAACGGCGCGATCGCCAAGGCGGAGGAGATCGCCGCCGCGGATCCCAAGCGCTACATCATCCTGCAGCAGTTCAAGAACCCGGCGAATCCCGCGATCCACGAGAGCACGACCGGTCCGGAGATCTGGGACGACACCGGCGGCGAGATCGACATCTTCGTCTCCGGCGTCGGCACCGGCGGCACGATCACCGGCGTCTCGCGGTACATCAAGGGCACGCGCGGCAAGGCGATCAAGACGGTCGCCGTCGAGCCGACGGGAAGCCCGGTGCTGACACAGACGCGGAACGGCGAGCCGATCAAGCCGGGACCGCACAAGATCCAGGGCATCGGTGCCGGCTTCGTGCCGCAGATCGTCGACATGAGCCTCATCGACTCGATCGAGCAGGTGACGAACGAGGACGCGATCGCGTACGCGCGGCGGCTCACCCGCGAGGAAGGCATCCTCTCCGGCATCTCGTCGGGCGCGGCGGTCGCGGCGGCGGTGCGCGTCGCGCGGCGTCCCGAGAATGCGGGCAAGACGATCGTCACCGTGCTGCCCGACTCCGGCGAGCGGTATCTCAGCTCGGCGCTCTTCGAAGGTCTTTTCGACGCCCAAGGAGTGGCGCTCTGACGACGCGCGCCTTCATGCGGCGCCGCGCCCGCACGCGGCGGCGCCTCTCGCCGCGATTCGCCGCGTGAGCGAGGCGGCGGCCGCCGAGCACGAGATCGCGTTCCTCCTGCCGCTGCGCGGTCTGCCGCGTGCGGTCTTCCACACGACGCTGGCGTACGACGGCGGCGCGCTCGTGATCGACGGCGCCACCGTCCTCCGGGTGCGCACGCGCGCCGAGCTGGAGCGCGGCGTCGACGCCACGCTCGTGGCGAGCGGCGCGCGTCTGAGCATCCGCCTCGTCGACGCCGGCCGCGCCGCCGCGCTCGACGTGCGGGTGAACGATCGGCCGGCGCGGCGCATCGACGAGCTGCGCGCGCCACCGAGCCGCTCGGCGTGGATCCACGCGTCGCTCGCCCTCGCCGGCTCGGCCGCGGGGTTCGTCGCCAGCTATCTCTATCTTCGCAAAGCGGCCGTCATCACCGACCCGTGGGCGTTCAAGATGGGGACGCACATGGCGGGCTGGCACCTGCTGCTCACGCTGACGCTCTTTCCGGCGTCGGTGTGGGGCGGCCGGACCGGCATCCGCGCCGTGCAGCTCGTGAGCCTGCTCTTCTTCGCGATCCACGCCGGCATCGCCCTCGCCAACCTCGGCCCGAGCGATCCGCTCGACACGAGGATCGCGCTGCTGAACGCCGCGAGCGGCGCCCTCTTCCTCGCGACCGCGATCTACGGCACCCGCGCCCACCGCGACATGGATCCCGTCGCCGCCCTGCGCCGCGCCGAGCTGCGCGGCGACGTCGTTTGACGTCGGAACTCCTGTCGAATGCCGTTGCCCGGCTCGATCGTCGACGATAGGCGTCCGGCGCAATGATCCGCGCCCAGCTGAGCGGTCATTACCGCGAGGACGAACGTTACCCGGCGGCGATGGTGAACGTCACCAACCGCTGCAACCTCGCGTGCACCCACTGCTTCATCTTTCGCGACGGCAACCCCAATGCGGAGCCGGCGTCGGTACGCGACGAGCTCGGCGACGCGGAGATCCTCGAGACGCTGGTCGGCCTCCGCGACCGGCACGGCATCGTGTCGATGCTGTGGATGGGCGGCGAGCCGCTGCTGCGTCGCAGCCTTCTCGAGAAAGGCGTTCGTCTCTTCCCCCGCAACACGATCACTACGAACGGCACGGTGCCGCTCGTCGACTTCGGACCCGACGTCCTCTACGTCGTGAGCCTCGACGGTCCCGAGGATCTGAACGATGCACTGCGCGGCCGCGGCACCTACGCACGGGTACTGCGTACGTTGGCGCGCGTCGTCGACGGCTTCGCCTCGCCGATCCAGGTGCAATGCGTCGTCACGAAGCGCAACCAGGACCGATTGCACGAGCTCGTCACGGCGATGCGCGCGGCGCACGTCGGCTGGATGACGTTCTCCTTCTACGTGCCGCACGCGTCCGACGCGGGCACCGACGTATGGTCGACGAACGAGGAGCGCGCCACGGCGGTCCGCACCGTGATGCGTCTCAAGGCACAGCATCCCGGCTTCATCCGCAACTCGGCGCGCAGCCTCGAGCTGATGCTGCCGCCGGCCTGCGACGAGGTCGTCGCCGCCTGCCCGTCGCGCGACAACGTGCTGCCGCTTTGGCTCGAAGGCGACCACTTCGTCACCCCGTTCTGCTGCTACGGCAACGACGTCGACTGCACGCGCTGCGGCGCCTGGGTCGTCTTCAACCTCGCCGCGAAGCTCGGATTCGGCGCCGCCGCGTCGGCACGCGACACGCGCAGCGCCGCGCTGCTACGAGCGCGCTGACGCGGCGTTTCGTCGCGGCTGCCGGTCGGCGGGTTCGTCGGCAGCCGTCGCTCAGCCGAGGTGCAGAGCGACGACGCCGACGATGATGAGCACGAGTGCCAGCGTCTTCACGACCCCGAGCGGCTCGTCGAAGATCGCGAGGCCGACGAGCGCCATGAGCCCCGTCCCGACACCGGACCAGACGGCGTACGAGACGCTGATGTCGAGCCGCTTCACCGCGAGCGTGAGGAAGATCATGCTGAAGCCGTAAAAGACGAAGATCAGGATCGACGGTATCGTCTTCGCGAACCCCTCCGACAGTTTCATGGAGGTCGTGCCGCACACCTCGAGCACGATCGCCACCAACAGATACACCCAGCTCATGCGCGTCTCGGCACACCCTCAGTCGCGATGCACGATGAAGCGCGCTTGCGCGACCTTGCCGGCGCGGCCGAGGTCGCGGGTGAACGCCATCTCGCCGGCGAGGAGGGTCATGACGTCGGTGTTGAAGCCGAGGATGCGGAGCGCGTCGTACGTGAGCTGCATGTCGAGCATGGTGAGGTAGAGATCCATGTAGGGCGCGAAGCGGCCTGTGTCTTCCGCGGCGCGTACGCTGCAGCCGCTCGCGGCGAGCGCCTGGACGTATCCAGGGATGGTCTGCAACGTCGGAAACTTCATGCCGCGCATGAAGCGTTCGGCCTCGCCGTCGCTCAGCCCCGCCGGCCCTTCGACCCAATCGGTGAACGCGATCGTGCCGCCGGGCTTCACGACGCGCGCCGCTTCGCGGACGAGCGCGTCTTTGTCGGCGACGTAGCACCACGCGTCCTCGCCCCAGACGAAATCGGCGCTCGCGGTGGGCAGACCGCTCGCGCAGGCGTCCGCCTGGATCAGGCGAATGCGATCGGCGAGCCCTTCCTCCTCGCAACGTTGCCGCCCGCGCGCGACGACCGTCGCCGTGGCGTCGACGCCGGTCATCGCGGTGACGTTCCGAAAATGCACGAGGAAGCGCATGCCGGCGCCGTTGCAGCAGCACAGGTCGACGCCCTCCATCCCAGGCCCGATCCCCGCACGCTCGGCGAGCTCCATCGACGACTTGAACCCGCCGATGTGGATCTGCTGGCCCATGATGAGCTCCCACAGATCGCCTTCGAAGCCGTCGTAGACGGCATTCACGTCGCTGAGACCGATGTCGGCGATGCGCTTCATGGTCGATCCTCCATCGGTTTAACCCATTCCACAGCGGTCGCCGACTTCGCATGAGGTCGGCTTCCGCTCGCACTGCTGAACGTCATACCAGCCGCAGGCGGCTGGTGGCCGGCCGCGATCCGTGAAAGATGGCACGATGTCGCGAATCGGGGAGGACGAGCGTGGAAGAGCGTAGGATTCGGTTGATCGCGGCCGCTGTCGTCGCTGCACTGCTCGCGGGCTGCGCGTCCCTGCCGCACGGCGCGCGCAAGTCGACCGTCGTCTTCGACGAAGCGCACGGTGAGCGCTTCCTCGTCGGCGAGGAAGGCCGTCTCGACCTCTCGAAGCTCGGTGCGATCGTGCGCGGCGAGGGTCCGGCGGTACGGACGAATCGCGACAAGATCACGGACACGACCCTCGCGAAGGTCGACGCGCTCGTCGTCTCGGGACCGTTCATGTTGGTCACGCCATGGGAGGTCGACGCCATCGTGCGCTTCGTGGAGGGCGGCGGTCGGGTGGCGGTGATGCTGCACGTCGGCCTCCCCGCCGCGCTGCTGCTCGACGCGCTGCACGTCGCGAGCTCGAACGGCGTCATCCGCGAGCGCGAGAACACGATCGGCAACGAGCCCCTGACCTTCCACGTCACCCGTTTCGCACCGCACGAGCTCACCCGCGATCTCCCCGGTTTCAACACGTACGGATCGTGGGCGCTGATGAACAGGGACGACAGCAGCGCGATCATCGCGCGGACGAGCGATAGCGCCTGGGTCGACCTGAACAACAACAAGACGCTCGACGACAAAGACGCGGTCCAGTCGTTCGGTGTGATCGTGGCGGGAACACGCGGCAAAGGCGCCTTCGTCGTGTTCGGCGACGACGCCGTCTTTCAGAACGAGTTCCTCGTCGACGACAACGTCGTCCTCGCGCGCAATCTCGCGCGGTGGCTCGTGCGGCAGCCGTGATTGCGACGCGCGCGGGCGGACGGGACGGCGACGAGTTAATTCGATGACCGAGAAGGAGCGCGAGGCGAAGGTCGCTCAGCTACGAGTGCTCGCGCAGGTGGCCATGAGCCACACGACGCGCTCTGCTTCCGCAAGGGTGACCCGCAACGTCGCACCTCCGGCGCAACGTTGTTCTTCGTTGATTGCCTGCTTAAGCTTCGTGATGATCGCGAGCTGCCAGCTCGTCTGCGGCGGCGACGTACGACGGCGGCCGGTATCGAAACCGGCCGCCGTCGTCGTCGTCATCGTTCGTGTTGAGCAGTCGCGCGTGTCAACGCCGACGCCCGATGGAGCGCGCTAGAACGTACACGTGCCTCCCGGACAGTCAGCGTCGGTCACACATGGGTTGCCCGCGTTCGTCCCGCCCACGCAACTCCTGACCTTCTTCGTCGACGGAACGCACAGCATCGCGGGTTTGGCCACCAGCAGCTGACCCGACCCGAACTGGTTCGTGACCGAAACAGTTGCGCCAGGGAACGGCGGTGGCTCTTTGATCTTGTAGCAGACCGTATGGTTCTTCTCAGCAAACTCGTCGTCTTCACCCCCCTTGTTGACGGGCGTACACAGGAGGATCGGCTTGAGCTTGATGGCTGCGTCCTTCGTTCCGAACTGATCCTCGAGCGTGCGGGTGGTGCCGCTGCTCGACGGCTTTGTCAAAGCTTTGACCTTGTAGCACTTCTGATGAGGGCAGCACGTGGTGGTGAGAGTCATGTAATCCACTGCGGTGTCATCTTCGACGAGCACGTCGAGGACGCCGGCCTGACTGATCTGGTTGATGATGTTCGTCCCACTCGGCGGCAGATTGGCCAAGTCCAAGACGAACGTGGAGCCGGTCGGATTGTTGGTTGTGTCCCATATCCCCGAGGTTACGGGCGGACTTGCGTTCGGAAGGTCGTAAATACGGGATGTATACACGCCCGTGGCAGGGTTGGCAGTGCCATCGTCGACGAACAGAGCCAAATCGTCATTAGTTGACCCGCCGTTGGTAGGCTTTAATGCGATGGTCAGGGTCGCCCCGCAAATGACACCGAGGTCTTCGAACGTCTGACGCACGCACTGGTTTACAGCGGGAACGTCGAAAGCGACATCGCCGGTGCCACATGGAAGAGCGACCAGCGCCGCGTCCGGCGTCGTTGGTTCCGGCGGTGGTGCGTAGTTGTCGTTGAGGCCGGCGGGATACGTCTTGTCGCAGCCGCAGCAGGTGGTGGTCAGCTTATTATAATGAAATCAACCTCGGTGTCATCTTCGACGAGCACATCGAGGAGGCCGGTCGCCCCGAGGCCGGCGCTATTGATCTGATTGATGAGGTTCGCCCCACTCGGCGGCAGATTGGCCAAGTCCAAGACGAACGTGGAGCCGCCCGGATTGCTGGTCGTGTTCCAGGAGCCGCCGGTGGGTGGAGTCGCGTTCGGAAGGCTCGAAATACGAGATGTATACACGCCCGTTGGAGGGTTGGCAGTGCCATCGTCGACGTACAGAGCGAGATCGTCATTATCCGATCCGACGTTGGTAGGCTTTAATCCGATGGTCAGGGTCGCCCCGCAAATGACACCGAGGTTTGCGAACGTGTGACGCACGCACTGATTGACAGCGGGAACGTCGGTAGCAACATCACCGGTGCCACATGGAACACCGGCCAGCGCCGTGTCCGGCGTCGTCGACTCCGACGGTGGTGCGTAGTTGTCGTCGTCTCCCGCGAGATAATCGTTCCTGCAACCCTGTGCCGCCGCGTTGTGCGCAGTGGCGAACAACACCAGCGCAGCGCCGAGTAGCGCTACGCGAGGACGGAACGGGATACCGGGCCACGACAGCCATTTGCGATCTGAGACTTTGCATATCGTCATAACGATCTCCCTCCTTCTGTCAGCACTTCTGTTTGTGGCGTGACTACGCGCGGTGTGATGCTCGCCGCGAGCGTACCGGTGGGACGACGAACAGGGTGTGTCGCATGGTGCTCCTCTCACCGTCCATCGTGAAACCTCCTTTCGTGATTGGGGCGCTCGCCGGCCGGGTGCAGATGGGAAGATTGCCGAGAACGGTCGTCGAGTGGATCGCCCAGTTGGTTGCACGGGAACGTAAACGCCGCTTCGGTCGATTCGACGGAGCGTGCCCTGCGATCAGGGCAGCGCGCGCTAGTCGTTCGCCGACGCGGTCAGGGTAGCGGTAAGCGGGCGGCGAGGCGGCGCGCGTGGGACGCGAACGTGACCACGCGCCAACAAAGACGGGAATCGCGGAGGTTCCAAAACAAGGCGGCTGTCGGCCAAGACGACTCGACATGCCTGAACAGTCGGCACGCCGGCATCGAGTGATGTTCCGGCGTCGTCGTCCGCCGTCTCGTCGTCGTCATCGTCGACGCTGGCCTCATCCACCTCGGTGCCAGCGGGCGAGCGTCGGCCCGTCAGTCTATGCACCGTCCCAGCGGCGGCGTGTCGCACACGGTGGGTCGCGTGCGTGCCGGCTCTGCCTGGGGGCACGCGGCATAACAGGGCGAGCGCGAAAATCGCGAGACAGGCCAGGAGCAACTTCGATGCAGAACGCATCATCGTCGTGTCGGGTGGATGCTCCACCATCGATGCTACTCCGGTCAACGGAATTCGCACGGTTTCAGTCGCGCTGTCCGAATCGGGACGAACGCGGTCAGCAGCACGCTGCGTCAGATTGCTCCATTGTGGGGCAGTCCGAGACGAAACTGCGCGAGAGCCGTATGCTTCAGCTCTTGAGAGCGGTGGTCTCCGTCAGAGACGCTCGATGCCGAGCTTCTTCATGCGCGAGTAGAGTGTGCTCGGGTTCAGGCCTAGGCGTTCGGC
>JBGPOW010000077.1:0-17805 GCA_041488235.1 Binatia bacterium | reverse complement strand
GGCACCGGCCAACGCTGCGGAGCGGCGCCGCGCGCCGCCTCGGGGTCGGCGAAGAACCGCCGCTGGCGCAGCGCGAGCGTCGCGCCCGTCGTATCGAAACGGGTCGCGATCTCGACGACCGGATGACCGGGCTCGCGAATCCACGCGTTGGCGATCGTCGTCACGTCGCGTCCGGAGACGGTGGCGAGCTCGCGCCAGAAGTCGTCGGCGGTGGCGTTACGCTCGGCGTAGCGTCGCAGATAGGCGCGGACGCCGTCGCGAAACACGTCGGCGCCGAGAAACGCCTCGATCATGCGGACGACGCCCGCGCCCTTCCAGTACGTGATCACGTCGAAGCGCTCCGCCGCCTGGCGCGCATTCTCGACGCGGAACGAGATCGGATGCGTCGAGACGAGCGCGTCGAGCGCGAACGGGCGCGCGAGCGTGGCGACGAAGTCGCGCCACATGCCCCATTCCGGTACGAGGTCGGCCGTCGCCTTCCAGCCGACGAACGTCGCAAACGATTCGTTCAGCCAGAGATCGTTCCACCATGCCATGGTGACGAGATCGCCCCACCACATGTGGGTGAGCTCGTGCGCGGCGGTGTAGAAGATGTCCTTGAGCGTGTCGGCCGACGCGTGCTCCGGGTCGGCAGCGATCGCCGTCAAGCGGTACGTGATCGCCCCGGGATTCTCCATCGCGCCCGCCTCGAAGTCGGCGAGGCCGATCGCGTCGATCTTGCCGTACGGGTACGGGATCGTGGTGTAGCGCGTCAGGTACTCGACGGCGCGGCGGTGCGCGTCACGCGCGTAGATGCCCTTGTCGGCGAGACCGGCGGGCAGCCAGACGCGCACGGGTACGCCGTCCGCGGTCGTCACCGCCTCCGTCGCGTCGAACGGGCCGACGGCGAATGCCACCAGATACGACGAGATCGGCGGCGTCTCGCGAAAGCGGATCTCGACGCGAGCGTCGTTGAGCGGACGCTGCGTCTCGATCGCGCCGTTCGCGATCGCGCGCGCCTCGCGCGGGACGACGAGGGTGACGGCGAAGCGCGCCTTGAACTCGGGCTCGTCGAAGCACGGAAAAGCGCGACGCGCGTCGGCCGCCTCGAACTGCGTTGCGGCGTAACGCGCGCCGTCTTTCACCGAGCGATAGAGGCCGCGCAGCTTCTCGAGAATCGTGCCGGCGAACGCGAGGTGCAGGGTTGCGGCGCCGGCGGCGAGCGGCTGCGGGAACCGCAGCGACACCGCCTCGGCTTCCAGATGGGCGACGACGCGTGCCGCCGGACCCGTCGTGAGCCGCGCCTCCGCGATCTCGAGGTCGAGGGCGTGCAACGTGATCGTGTCGGTGGGCGCCGTGATCGCGACGTCGATGTCGACGGTGCCCGTGAACCGCCAACGCTCGAGGTCGAGCTCCATGCGCAGGCCGTATCGCCGCGGCAGCACCTGCTTGGACAGGCGGAAATTCGGGCCGAGATCGCGCGCCTCGTGCGTCGCCATGGCGCGGTACTCTGGCCGAGCGCGGGACCCCGTGCAAGGACGCGAGTCGAATCGCCGCCGTCGTCGCGTGGCGGGCCGGATCGGGCAGTCGGCTCCGCGCGAGGATCGCTCGCGCGGGTTGCCGGACACGGTTTAGAAATTCCGTACTCCGCTGCTTCGTTGCCGAAGTGGCTCGCTCTTTATGCGCGCTCCGCCGACTGCCCGCCCCGGCGCGCCACGCGGCACCGCAGCAGCATGCGGCAGCGCGAAGCGGTCCCTCTTCGTCGCGACGTCGTGAGTGCGACGGTGCGGGGGTTGGCGGAGCGCGCATAAAGAGCGAGCCACTTCGGTAAGGACGCTTCGCAATACGGAAGATCCACAACGTGTCCGGCAGCCTGCGCGAGCGATCCTCGCGCGGAGCCAATCCCTGCGCCGTCGCACCCGCGCCGCCGCTACGCGAGGGATCTTCGCGCGCGGAGCCATCCCCTGCGCCGCCGCGACGATGTGATAGGACACCGCTCCTCGTGCGCTCGATCTCCACGACGACCTCGACGCCTGGAACGCGTCTCGAGCTGAGCCTCTGCCTCGCGACGACGGTCGCGCTTGCGGCGATGGTGTGGGCGCTCCCCCGTCCCATCGACGATCTCTTCGTCGCGCTCGCCGGCGGGCGCGACGTCGTGGCAGGGAAGCTCGGCACCCCCGACGACTGGGCGTTCACGACGCACGGCCGCGTGTGGCTCGATCAAAACTGGGGCACACACTGGGTGACGTTCCTCATCTGGCGCGCCTTCGGCGAAGGCGGGCTCCTGGCGCAAAAAGCGGTGCTGTTGGCGGCGACCATCGCATTTCTCGTCCTCGCGTGCCGCGAGCGTGGCGTCGCTGTGCCGACGGCGCTGCTCGTCGCGGGTGGCGCGATCGCCGCGTCTCGCAGCTACGTCGATCTGCGCCCGAATTTGACGAGCATCATGCTGACGCCGCTCCTGCTCTGGATGCTGTATCGGAGCCGCGCTCGTCCGCGCTTCGTGTGGGTTGCGGCGCTCGTCGTCTGGATCTGGAGCAACGCGCACGGCGGGTTCGTGCTCGGGATCGCGCTCATGGCGCTCTGGGCGGGAAGCTGCGCCGTCGCGGCGGCGGTCGGCGCCGCGGACAACCGCTGGTCGCGAGCGTCGGTCGCGTGTGCGCCGCTCGTTGCGGCGACGGGTGCGGCGGTCCTGTGCGCCGCATTCGCCAATCCGTTCGGCGTCGCGAATCTCACCCACCCGCTCGTCGTCGCGCGGGAGCCGATCTGGCGTAACGTCGACGAGTGGCGGCCGCTCTTCACGTCGGCGAGGACGCCGTTCGGGACGGTGTGGGAGTTCGTCGTCGTCGCGGTGTTGTGGTGTGCCGCGTTGCTGCGCCGCTGGTCGCGAGCCGATCGTGGATCGCCCGCCGACGGCGATCCGACGGGGCCCTTCGTCTTCGACGTCGCCGCGGGTCTGCTCGCCGCCGCGATGGCGATCCAGGCGCGACGGTTCGTCCCGCTCGCGATCCTCGTCCTCGCCCCGCCGATCGCGAGCGCGCTCGATCAGGTGCTCGCAGGCCGACGCCGCCGAACGTCGCTGATCGCGATCGCGCTGCTGCTGCTCGTCCCGCCCGCGCTGCTCGCCCGTCCGCTGGTGATGCGCTACCGCTCCGACAATCCACTGTACCCGCCGGAGACGCTCCTCGCGCGCATGGTCGTCACCCACCCGTTCTTCCCGGAAAATGCCGTCGAGTTCGTGAACGCGAACGGCCTCGGCGGACCGGTATTCAACGCGTGGGCATGGGAAGGATTTGTGCGCTGGCACGGCACGAAGCTCCGCTTCTTCGCCGGCAGCCGTGCGCAGCAGGTCTACGACGTCGCGACCTACGCGCGATCGCTACGTCTCCTCGAGGGCGGCGAGGCGGTACCCGCGGAGCTCGAGTCGCTGGGGGTGCACCTCGCGATGATTCCCCTCGCGCCGGAGTTCAACGCCCTCCTCGGCGCGCTCGTCTATCGCGACGACGCGCATTGGACGTACCTCTACAACGACGGTCGGCACATGGTGCTCGCCGATGCGACGTGGCCGGAGAACGCGACTCGTCTCGCGGCGCTGCGCGACGGCACGCTGTCGTATCCCGATGCGGCGATCGGCATGCTGAGTCGGGGCCTCTATCTCGCGTCGCCGGCGGCGCATGCTCGCGCCGAGGACGCGCGCAACGCGCTCCAAGACGCCGTGTCGGTGCGGCCGGTTGGGCTCGCGTACGCCGCGCTCGGCGACGTGGCGATGAGCGGCGGGATGCCGCTTCGCGACGCGGTCGCATTCCTTGAGGGCGAGCGGACGCGCGTCGGTGCGGCGGCCCTCGAGAGCGCCGGCGCCGCCGACGTTCTCGACGCGCAACGATGGCTCGCCATGGTCCTCGCGGGTTTGTATGGGCGCGCCGGTCGCCCGCACGACGCGCAGATGAGCAGCCGTGAGGTGGCTGCCGTGACCACGCGTCGCGCGGAGCTCGAGCGGCACTGGGGGTGGGGCGACACGCCCGGGTTCAGCAGCGGCGAAGATTGACGACGCCGATGCCACGCCTGCAGTGAGGCGCAGCGTGGCGCACGCGCCGTTCTACGCGGCGCGCTCGACGACGGTGTCGATCATCGCTTGGACGATCGCACCGACCTCGCCGTCCTTCGGCGTGAAGACCTGCCGCACGCCCAGCCGCGCGAGCTTCGGCCGGTCCGACTCGGGGATGATGCCGCCCATGACCACGGGAATGCCGGCGGCGCCCGCCTCGCGGAGACCGCGCTCGATCTCGGTCGCGATCCAGAGATGCGAGCCGGAGAGGCTGGAAATGCCGATCAGATCGACGTCCTCCTGCACCGCGGTCGCGACGATCATTGCCGGCGTTTGCTTGAGGCCGGTGTAGACGACCTCCATGCCCGCTTCGCGACAGGCGAACGCGAGGAGCTTCACCGCGTTCACGTGACCGTCGAGGCCGGACTTCGCGAGCAGCACGCGCATACGCCGCGGCGCGCGCGGGATGCGCAGCGCCGGGGCGTCCTTGATCTCGGAGCCGAGCGGCGCCTGGTAGCGCGCGCCGAGCGCCTCTTCGATCGCCTTCGTCCACTCGCCCGTCGTGCCGCCGGCCTTCGCGAGCGCGATCGACGCCGGCAGCACGTTCTCGCCGGCGACGGCGGTACGCTTCAGCTCCGCGGTCGCGCGCGCGGCCGCCGTCGCGTCGCGTTCGGCTTTCCATTGCCGGAGCGCGGCGATGCGGCGTGCGATCTGCTCGTCGGTGACGCGGTCTTCGTCGCGAACCCGGGCGCCGCCGCTGAAGGCGCCGATCTCGCCGGCGAAGGCGTTCACGCCGACGACGAGCCGCTCCTTGCTCTCGATCTGCTGCCGCCAGCGCACCAACGCCGCCGTGAGGCGCGTCGCGATCCAGCCGATCGACTGCGCGTAGCCGAGGCGTTCCATGTCGGCGACGATCGACCGCGCCTCGTTCTTGATCTCCGCGGTCACCGCCTCGATCACCTTCGAGCCCTCGAAGATGTCCGGATAGTCGGCGATGCCGGTCTCGTGCATGAGGACTTGCTGCGTGCGCAGCGAGAGGATCTGCTCGCTCGGATCGGGGAGGCCGAGCGCCTCGCGGAATCCGGGCAGCTGCAGCGCGCCGACGCGCGCCGACGCGGAGAGCACGACCGGCAGCGCCTCGTACGCGATGCGGACGATGTTCACCTCCGGCTGCTGCTCGGTGAGCGTCAGCGAGCGCACTTGGCAGCCGGATCGCCACTTGGTCGTGATGCCGTAGCGCTCGCGGCAGAGCTCGATCCACAGCTGGCTGTACGCGCGCACCTTGGCGATCTCCGGTACGAGCTCGATCCCGGAGTTGATGAAGAAGCTGATGCGCTCGACGACGCCGGCGAAGACATCGGCGGTGAACGCCGGGCGGATGGCCTCCAGGATCAAGAGCGCGTTGCCGATCGCGTACCCAACCTCCTCCGCCGGCGATGCCCCCGACTCCATGAAGTGGTAGCCGCAGCTGTTCATCGGGTTCCACTGCGGGGTCTCGGTCGCGGCGAAGACGATCAGGTCGGTCGAGAGCCGGAGCGATACCGTCGGATCGAAGATCGACGTGCCACGGGCGACGAACTCCTTCAGCAGATCGTTCTGCGTCGTGCCGCGCAGCTTGGCGCGCGCGACGCCGCGCTCGTCGGCGAGGGCGACGTACAGGGCGTAGAGCCACGGCGCCGTGGCGTTGATCGTCATCGACGTGTTGATCGCGCCCTGGTCGATGTCGCGAAAGAGCGTCGCCATGTCGCCGAGGTGCGAGATCGACACGCCGGTGCCGCCGATCTCGCCGGCGGCCATCGGATCGTCGGCGTCGTAGCCGTTCTGCGTCGGCAGATCGAACGCGACCGAGAGGCCGCGCTGGCCGTGCGCCAGGTTCTCGCGGTAGCGACGGTTCGACTGCTCCGCGTCGCCGAAGCCGGCGTAGGTGCGGATGATCCACGGGGCGCGGGCAGTATCGGCCTTGGACATGAACGTCTCTCCGAGAACGGCGGCGATTCTCGCCCGCGCTGCGCGCCGAGGCAAGCCGCGATCGGGCGTGTGACGGCGTGACCGCCGAGGTGGCGTTCAGCCCAACGTCGCGTCAGGCAGGTGGTGCGACCGGCGGTGGCGGCTCATAGCGCGTCTCCGCATCGCGAACGGCGCGCTCGAGCGCCGGCGCCACTGCCACCGGTGGCGCGCTCTGCGCGACCGCCACGAGCGCGCCACCGACGACGAGCTCGAACGCGACCGCGCCCCACCCGGGCAGACCGGGATTGCCGTCGACATAGACCCCGAAAAGCCGTCCCGCGCAGGCGCCGAGCCAGAGCAGTCCGACGAACAGCAACCGCGCCCGGTGCAGCGCCGGGTCCGTCGCCGCGAGCAGCGTGTAGACGCCCATGACGATGAAGATGCCGCCGTACGTGGCGCGGATCTCGCCCAATGCCGCGGCCATGTGCGAGGGATTGGCGTAGGCGAGGCCGAGAAGTCCGAGCACGCGCTCGGGATACACCAGGCCCAGGACTCCGAGGGTGAAGATGATCAGGCCGGCGACGATCGTCGTGATTCGCGGGTTCATGGGGCGCGCAGCATACCATCAGCGCGCGCGCGCACGGAAGGACGGCCTCGCCCTGGGCGGCACGCATTGCGCGGCGGTCGTATGGCGTGCCGGGGCACGCAGTCGGCTCCGCGCGAGGATCGCTCGCGCGGGGTACCGGGCATGGATTGGACGATCCGTACTCCGCAGCGGGGTAAAGACCGGAATGGCTCGCTCTTTATGCGCGCTCCGCCGACTGCGTGCCCCAGCACGCCGTGCGGCGATCGCGCAGGCGCGTGAAGTACGAAGCGATCCGTCTTCCGTGGCGTCGCGCGTGCGGCGGCGCGGCGGTTGGCGAAGCGCGCATAAAGAGCGAGCCACTTCGAGGTCGGCGGTTCGGAGTACGGAGCTTCTAAACCGTGTCCGGCAGCCTGCGCGAGCGATCCTCGCGCGGAGCCAACTGCCGCGCCGCCGCACCCGCGGCGATCTTCGCGCGGAGCCAACCGCCGCGTCGCCGCACCCGCGCGGCGACGATCAAGGAACGCCGCGGCGACCGATGCCGAGGCCGAACGTGAGCAATGCGCCGCCGACGAGGGGCAGTAGCGCGCCGCGGCCGGAGGCGCGCGCCCACTCCCACGCGCGTGCGAGTTGTCGCCCTGCTGACGTCGAAGCCGCCGCTGGGGCGGCGCCGATCTGCGTCACCGTGACGTCGGTGAACCACGCGCCGCCGGTGTTCAAGTTCGCGTAGCTGCCGAGGCGCAAGCACACGTCCCACTGGCTCTCGTCGCCGGCACGGGCGACGATCTCGAGCGGCTGCCAATCCTGCGTGCCGCGCAGATCCGCCGAGTCGGCGACGCGCGGCTCGATCGCGATGTGCGCTCCCGAGGCGGCGGTACCGATGCCGCTCGTCCGCGCTCGCACCGCGACGCGATACGTGGCACCGGGCTCGACGGCGACGGGCTGACACCAGCGGGCGTCGTTCGGCACGATGTTGCGGATGCCGGCGCTGCCGCTCGCGCCGCTCTCGGGCGGTGTCCACGTGAAGTCGACGCCGTCGCGCGACCACGCCTCGGTGCGCCACTCGGCGGGCATCCCCTCGCTGCCGGTGGCGAAGCCGGCGTTCCGTACCGTCACCGCGACGGCCGGTACGGGTCGGCAAACACCGGCGACGGTCAGAAGGAGCGTCGCGCCGATGCAGGCGCGCGCCCCGACGAGGCGGACGCGCGCGTCGCCGCCGTTCCTCATCCCTCCCATCGCCGCAGTATCAGCGAGGCGTTCGCGCCGCCGAATCCGAAGGAGTTCGTGATCGCATACCGCACGTCGGCGCGGCGCGCCGTGTGCGGCACGTAATCGAGGTCGCAGCCATCGTCCGGATGATCGAGATTGATCGTCGGCGTGATGATGCCGGTCTCGAGCGTCTTCGCAGTGACCAGGGTCTCGAGCGCGCCCGATGCGCCGATCAGATGACCGGTCATCGACTTCGTCGCGCTCACCGCCAAGCGCTCGGCGTGCGCGCCGAACGCGAGCTTCAGGCCTTGCGTCTCGTTCAAGTCGCCGAGCGGCGTGGAGGTGGCGTGCGCGTTCACGTACTGCACGTCGTCGGGGCGGATGCCGGCGCTCTCCAGAGCGGCTTGCATGCAGGCGGCGACGCCGATGCCGTCGGGGAGCGGCGCGGCGATGTGGAACGCCTCGCTGCCGGTCGCGTAGCCGACGATCTCGGCGTAAATGCGCGGCGTGCTGCGCGCCTGCGCGTGCGCGAGCGACTCGACGATCAGCATCGCGCCGCCCTCCGAGAGCACGAAGCCGTCGCGGTCGCGGTCGAACGGCCGGCTCGCGCGCTCGGGCTCGTCGTTACGCAGCGTGACCGCGCGCGAGTTCGCGAACCCCGCCACCTCCGTCGGGTCGATGAGCGCGTCGGCGCCGCCGGCGATCATTGCGTCGCAGATCCCTTCGCGGATGTAGCGCCAGGCCTCGCCGACGGCGTTCAGACCGGACGCGCAGGCATTGCCGATCGTGAAGTTCGGACCTCGCACTTGCAGCCGGATCGCGACTTGCGCGGACCCCATGTTGGTCGTGATCGCGGTGATGTAGAAGGGCGAGACGCTGCTCGGCCCGCCTTGGTTGAAGGCCGTCACCGTGCGGAAGATCGTCCGCGCGCCGCCGTTGTTGTTGCCGAGCAGCACGCCGATCCGACGCGAGTTGTCGAGCGTGATCGGCAGCGCCGCATCCTCCACCGCCATGACCGACGCCGCGACCGCATAGCGCGCGAAGTCGTCCATGCGCTTCAGATGCTTCGGCGGCATGTAACGCCCGGGCTCGAAGCCGCGCACCTCGCCGGCGATGCGACAGAGCTGATTCGTCGCGTCGAAGACGGTGATCGGACCGATGCCCGACCGCCCCGCACACGCGCTCTCCCAGATCGCGGCGGCGCCGATGCCGATCGGAGTCACGCCGCCAAGGCCGGTGATGACGACTCGCGGTGCGCTCATGAGATCCGCGTATGTGTAGATGCGTCCGCGACGTGCGTCAAATAGCTGCAGTGGTGCGGACGGCGCGCGCGGTGATACATCGGCGCCCATGGCGATCGCAGAGCTTCCCGGAGCGCGCGTGCACTACGAGGTACACGGCGAGGGGCCGTGGCTGGTGTTCGCGCACGGGGCCGGCGGCAATCGCCTGTCGTGGTGGCAGCAGATCCCGCACTTCGCGACGCGCTTTCGCTGCGTGATCTACGACCAACCGGGCTGGGGAGCATCGACCTGCGACGGCGGTCCGGACCCGAGCCGCTTCGCGCGCGACCTCACCGCGTTGCTGGATCACCTCGCGATCACGCGGGTCGCGCTCGTCGGCCAATCGATGGGAGGCTGGGCGGTGCTCGGATGCGCGCTCGGCGCCCCCACGCGGGTGACCCACGTGCTGCTCGCGAGCACGCTCGCGGGACTTCTCGACGACGCAACCGCGGCACAGCTCGCGCGCGTGATCGACGCGTCCGCCGACCGTCCCTTCGATGCGCACGCGGCCCTCGCCGCCGATTTCCCGCAGCGCGAATCGGCGCGGACGTTTCTCTTCGAACGCATCGCCGCGATGAATCCGCCGCTGAGCGCCGGGTTTCTGCATGCGCTCGTGCGACTCCGGGTGGCCGCTCCGACGGCGCCGCCGCCATTCGCGACCGCGTTCGTCGCCGGCGATTGCGACCGCCTCTTCCCGGCGCCGCTGGTGCAATCGGCGCACGCGCGATTCCCCGGAGCCGAGCTGACGATGGTGTCCGGGGCGGGGCATTCGGTGTATTTCGAAGATCCGGACGCGTTCAATCGCAGGCTCGACGCCTTTCTGGTCCGCTGACGGCCACGTCCGCGTGGTCGCAATCGACGTTCCAAGGCGCCCCCGCCGCTCCTTGCCCCGAGCGGCGTCCGCGCGATACCGTGCGGCCGTTCGCTGGGGGGACCTTTGACGAGGAGATCACGATGAAGCTGTACGTGGGCAACCTGTCCTACAATCTCACCGATGACGAGCTCCGCGAAGCCTTCGCGGCGCACGGCGAGGTGACGTCCGCCGAGATCGTGAAGGATCGGGCGAGCGGGCAGTCGAAAGGTTTCGGGTTCGTCGAGATGCCGGTGCAAGACGAAGCCAAAGCGGCGATCCAGGCGCTGCACGGAGCGGCGTTGAAGGGACGGACGCTCAACGTCAACGAGGCGCGCCCGCGCGCCGACAGCGGTGGCGGCGGTCGCGACCGTCGGGGAGGCCCCGGCGGCGGCCGTGGCGGCGCCGGCGGCGGCGGGCGCGGCGGCCGCTGGTAGCGGCCTGCACAAGTTTGACCTCGCTGCGCCAGAATTGACGCCAGAGGCCGCGACAGCGACGCCCAGGTGTCGCTGCCGCAGCCAAAACCCCGTCCCCATCGGTGCGACGCCTGGCATGTTGCTTGCGTGCGTGCACGCCGATGCACACTCGCAGCTGGGCGTCCATGTACCTGCCGTGGGGGAGCTCCGACGGCGGGGGCAGCGACGCGCGCGACCTCTCGGCGGCCGCGATCGACACCCGGACCTTCCGCCGGCGTGCGATCGCGATCGGTGCCATCGTCACCGTCGTGCTGCTGATCGTGCGGCTCGTCATGTGCGAGCTGGCAGCCGACCAGCGCGAACAGGTCATCTATCAGGACCTCGAGCGCCTCGCCGCGAGCGTGGAGCACCCCCATCGCGACTTTCTGGAGCCGCGCATCGGCCTCGCGCAGCAGATCGTGACGTTGCTCGCCGCCGCCAGTCCGCCGCCGCCGGCGGTCGTACGGGCGGTCGCGGCCGCGGGCGTTCGCGAGCTGCCGGACGTCCCCATGCTCGTCTATCGTGGCCGTCGCGGTGGCGGATGGCGCGTCGGTGAGGACGAGCGGGTCTCCGGCCTCGACGCCGTCGAGCGCCGGCTCGACGAGTCCTCGCACGACGATCCGACGCATGCGCGTGCGCTCGCCGTCGACCTCGAGCCGTGGGGCCGGACGTTGCTGCTGCGCATACCCGTACCCGACCAGGGGCCCGACGCGGCGGTCTTCGAGGCGATCCGTCTCCGTCCGCTGTATCAACACCTGCTCCCGGCGGAGCTGCGCGCGAGCTACGTCGTGCATGTCTCCGATGGCGGCGATCGCATTTGGGGCGACGCGGAGGAGCCGGCGGACGGCGCGTACGTCGTCACGCGGAGCTTTCCCGTCGCCTGGCAGCGCTGGACGATCCGCGCCTGGCCGCGGCCGGAATACCTGCGCGCCCAGCGGATCGCCGAGTGGTGGGCGATCGCCCGCATCGGTCTGCCGACCGCGCCGCTCCTCGCTGCGCTCTTCGTCGGGCTGCTGCTGTGGTGGGGACGCCTGACGGAGAAAGTCGTCCTCGCGGAGCAGCGCATGCGGCTCACCGTCGACAAGGCGCTCGACGCGGTCGTGATGATGGACGCCGAAGGGCGGATCACCGGATGGAACGTACAGGCGGAGGCGACCTTCGGCTGGGCCGCGCGCGAGGTCATGGGCCGCTTGCTGGCCGACGTCATCGTGCCTCCTCCGCAGCGTGAGGCGCACATCCGCGGCTTGGCGCGATTCCTCGCGACCGGCGAAGGGCGGGTCGTGAACAGGCGGGTCGAGATGTCGGCGTGGCACTGTGACGGTCACGAGTTTCCGGTCGAGCTGTCGATCTCCGCCATCCCGTTCCACAGCAGCTTCGTCTTCACGGCGTTCATCCGCGACATCGCCGATCGCAAGCGCGCCGATGAGGAGCTGCGGTCGGCGAAGGAGACCGCCGAGGCCGGGAACCGCGCCAAGAGCGAGTTCCTCGCGACCATGAGCCACGAGATCCGCACACCGATGAACGGCATCTTCGGGATGACCGAGCTCGCGCTCGACACCGACGACGACGCCGAGCGCCGCGACTTCCTGGTGCGGGCGCGCGCCTGCGCCGAGAGCTTGATGACGATCATCAACGACGTGCTCGACTTCTCGAAGATCGAGGCCGGCAAGCTCGACTTCGAGTGCATCGAGTTCGACGTCCGTGCCGTCGTCGACGGCGTGCTGGACACGCTCGCGATCGAGGCGAACCGCAAGCAGCTCGAGCTCGTCGGCTCCGTCGACGAGGGGCTGCCGGCGCGCTTGCGCGGCGATCCGGGACGCCTGCGGCAGATTCTGATGAACCTCGCCGGCAACGCGTTGAAGTTCACCGACCACGGCGAGATCGTGATTCGCCTCGAGCAGAGTCCGGAGCGGCCGTCGGACGACCCCGCCGACGAGCGTGTCGTGCTGCGCTGTACCGTCCAAGACACCGGCATCGGCATCCCGGCCGAGAAGCAGGCGACGATTTTCGAGTCGTTCACGCAGGCGGACAGCTCGACGACGCGTCGCTACGGCGGCACCGGCCTCGGGCTCGCGATCTCGCAGCGGTTGGTCGCGATGATGGGGGGCACGATCGGCGTCGACAGCGAGCCGGGCCGCGGCAGCACCTTCTGGTTCACGGTGCCGCTCGAGCGCGGCGGCGCCGCGAGCGACATCGACTCGCGGCGCGTGCTCGCGGATGTGCGCGTGCTCGTCGTCGACGACAACGCGACGAACCGTATGGTGCTCCTGAAGCTGCTGCAGAGCTGGGGCTGTCGCGCCGCGCTCGCCTCGGGCGGCGTCGAGGCGTGCGACCTCTTGACGCATGCGGCGCGCGGCGGCGAGCCGTTCGATCTCGTGCTCCTCGACATGCACATGCCCGATCTCGACGGCATCGCGACCGCGCGACGCATCCGCGCCGAGCCGACGACCCGTGACGTGCCGATCGTCGCCCTCACGTCGGTGAGCCGCGGCGGCGGCAAGCACGAGGACCTCGGGCTGAACGCGGTGATCCCGAAGCCGATCAAGCACGGTCCGCTGGCGGAGGCGATGGCGGCGGCCATGACGGCGCGCGCGCCCGCCGGCGCGCCCGGCGAGTTGCAACGGCCGGGGCGCGTTCTCATCGTGGACGACAACGAGGCGAATCGCATCGTCGCCGAGACGGTGCTCCGCCGCGGCGGGTACGAGGTCCATCTCGCGACGAACGGCCGTGACGCGATCGCCGCGTTTCGCCGCGTCGCGCCCGATCTCGTCCTCATGGACGTGCAGATGCCGGAGATGGACGGCTTGGCGGCGACCGCCGCCATTCGTGCCGGCGAGGATCCGGCGCAGCGCCGGCCGATCCTGGCGCTCACCGCCGCGACGTCGCCGGAGGACCGCGTGCGCTGCCGCGACGCGCAAATGGACGGCTACATCGTGAAGCCGCTCCGCCGCGAGGAGCTGCTCGAAACGGTGGCGCGCGCCCTTGCCGCGGTCCCACGCCGCGACGCCGCACCGCCGGTGGCGGCAGCGGCGGACGAGATGCTGCTCGACGACGACGTGATGCTCGACATCGCCGGGCGTTTCCTCGACGAAGCCGTCACCCGTTGCGAGGCGTTGCGTGCGGCGCTCGCGAGCGGCGAAGCGAAGACGGTGGAGCACATCGGACACTACTTGAAGGGCGGTGCGGCGCAGCTTGCCATGGCCGGCTTGCGCGACCTCGCAGCAGCCATCGAGACGCTCGGACGCGGCGGCCAACTCGACTCCGCCGCCGGTCTCGTGCCGGCGCTCGAGGACGAAGTGGTGGCGGCGCGCCGCGCGCTCGAGACGCGCGAGCCCGTCGCGCTCCCGGCATAGCTCCCCGCTTCAGCGCGGCCGCTCCTCGATCAGGACCGGGCTTGGTCGGTCCGAAGCTCGCGCAAGATGGCCGACGTCGCCGGCGACTGATTGAGCGTGTAGAAGTGGACGCCGGCAACACCCGCCGCGAGGAGCTCACGGCACTGCGTTGTCGCGTAGGCGATGCCGATCTGCAGCGCCGCTGCGTCGTCGCCGCGCGCCGCATCGAGATCGCGCTGCAGCGCGGGTGGGATGTGCGCGCCGGAGAGCGAGGCGATGCGCTCGATCTGCGCAACGTTCGTGATCGGCATGATTCCGGGGACGATCGGGACGGTGATGCCGGCGGCGCGCACACGCTCGACGAAGGCGAAGAAGCGCGCGTTCTCGTAGAAGAGCTGCGTGATGACGAACTCGACGCCGGCGTCGATCTTGCCCTTGAGATTGGTCAGGTCGAGCTCGGCGCTGGCGCATTCCGGGTGCGTCTCGGGGTAGCCGGCGCCGCCGAGGCAAAAGCCGTATCCGTTGGCGCGAATGAAGCGGACGAGCTCGCAGGCGTAATCGAAGCCGTCGGTCGGCCGCACGAACGTCGCCTGGTCGCGCGGCGGGTCGCCGCGGAGCGCGAGCACGTTCTCGATGCCGGCGTCGCGGATCAGGTCGAAGATGCGCCGCATTTCGGCGCGTCCGGCGGTTGCGCACGTCATGTGCGCCATCGCCTCGATCCCGAGCTCGTGCTTGATGCGGGCGGTGATCTCGATCGTCTTCTCCGGCGGTTTCGCGCCCGTCTTGGTGACCGAGACGAACCCCGGCCGGAGCTCCTTCAGGCGGCGGACGGTCTCGAGGAGCTTGCGCTCGCCCTCGTCGGTCTTCGGCGGGAAGAACTCGAACGAGAAGACCGGTCCATCGCCGGTGAAGAGATCACGGATGCGCATGGACCGCCTAGCTTACACCAGAAGGGGGACGGCCATGCCAGTCGGAGTTTTTTCGCAGCGCACGGCGATGGTATTCTAGGCGTGAGATGAGTGACCGGGCGACACGCGACGACGCGGCCGGCGTCGGCACCCAAACGCGAACCGAGCGGCGGCTGCAAAAGCCGCGCATGTTCAAGGTTCTGCTGCACAATGACGACTACACGACGATGGAATTCGTCGTGTACATCCTGCAGGGGGTGTTCCACCGCAACGAGACCGATGCGATGCAGATCATGCTGCACGTTCACAAGCACGGCATCGGCGTCGCGGGCGTGTACACTCGCGACGTCGCCGAGACCCGCATCAAACAAGTCGAAGCGCTGGCGCGCACCCACGAGTTTCCGTTGCGCTGCAGCATGGAGGAAGCGTGACCGCTGCCGATACGGTGCAGGTACGAGAGGAGTCGCATGCGAATCAGCCGTGAGCTCGAGATGACCCTGAACTTCGCCGTCTCCGAGGCGCGGCGGCGGCGCCACGAGTTCCTCTGCATCGAGCACGTGCTTTATGCGCTGCTGCACGACGCCGACGTCGCCGAGATCATCCGCCAATGCGGCGGCGACGTCACGGACCTGAAGGCGAGCCTCGAAAAGTTCTTCGCCGAGAAGCTCGAGACGCTTCCCGACGACTCCGTCGCCACCCCGCAGCAGACGCTCGGCTTCCAGCGCGTCATCCAGCGCGCCGCCGCGCACGTGCAATCGGCCGGAAAGGACGAGATTCTCGGCCGCAACGTGCTGGTGGCGATCTTCCGCGAGCTGGACAGCCACGCCGCGTACCTCCTCGAGCAGCAGGGCATCACGCGGCTCGACGTGGTGAGCTACATCTCGCACGGCGTCTCGAAGATCGCCGACGACTCGGCGACCGTCACCGAGAGCGACGAGAGCGAGGCCGACGAGGACGACGACGAGCCGCGTCCGCGCAAGGACCCGCTGACACGCTTCGCCGTCGATCTCATCGCGCGCGCCGCCGCCGGGAAAATCGATCCGCTGATCGGTCGCGACGCCGAGCTCGCGCGCACGGCGCGCGTGCTCTGCCGGCGCCGCAAGAACAATCCGGTGTTCGTCGGCGAGGCCGGCGTGGGGAAGACGGCGCTCGCGGAGGGCCTCGCGCTACAGATTCACGAAGGCAAGGTCCCGGAGTCGTTGCGCAGCGCGCGCGTCTACGCGCTCGACATGGGGGCGCTCCTCGCCGGGACGCGTTTTCGCGGTGACTTCGAGCAGCGCCTGAAGGCGGTGATCGCGGCGCTGTGCAAGATCCCGGGCGCGATCCTCTTCATCGACGAGATCCACACCGTCGTTGGCGCTGGCGCGACGAGCGGCGGCTCCATGGACGCGTCGAACATTCTGAAGCCGGTGCTCGCCTCGGGCGAGCTGCGGTGCATCGGTGCGACGACCTACCACGACTACAAGAGCCACTTCGAGCGCGATCGGGCGCTGGCGCGCCGCTTTCAAAAGATCGAGATCAGCGAGCCGAGCACCGAGGAGGCGCACGAGATCCTGAAGGGCCTGAAGGCGCACTACGAGGCCCACCACGGCGTTACCTACACCCGCGCCGCGGTACGCGCCGCCGCCGAGCTCTCGGCGAAGCACATCAACGACCGTCACCTGCCCGACAAGGCGATCGACGTCATCGACGAGGCGGGCGCAATTTTGCAAATGCAACCATCGTCCGAGGCGCGCAAGAAAGTCGTGCGCGTGAAGGACATCGAGCACGTGGTCGCGACGATCGCGAAGATCCCGCCGCGCAGCGTGTCCGTTTCCGATCGCGAGCGTCTCGAGACGCTCGAGCGCGACTTGAAGCTCTCGGTGTTCGGCCAGGACGAGGCGATCACCACGCTCGCGAGCGCGATCAAACTCGCGCGCGCCGGGCTCGGCCATCCGGAGAAGCCCGTCGGGTCGTTTCTCTTCGCCGGGCCGACCGGCGTCGGCAAGACCGAGGTCGCGAAGCAGCTCGCGTCCGTCCTCGGCATCGGTTTCCTGCGCTACGACATGAGCGAGTACATGGAGGCGCACACCGTCTCGCGGCTGATCGGCGCGCCGCCGGGCTACGTCGGCTTCGATCAGGGCGGGCTCTTGACCGACGCGATCCGCAAGACGCCGCACGCGGTCCTTCTCCTCGACGAGATCGAGAAGGCGCATCCGAACCTCTTCAACATCCTCCTGCAGGTGATGGACCACGCCACGCTCACCGACAACAACGGCCGGCAAGCGGACTTCCGCAACGTCATCCTCATCATGACGACGAACGCCGGCGCGCAGGAGATGGCGGCGGCGGCGATCGGCTTCGGCGGCCGCACGAACGCCGACAAGGGCGGGAAGGCGATCGAGCGGCTCTTCAGCCCCGAGTTCCGCAACCGCCTCGACGCGATCATCGCATTCTCGTCGCTGCCACCGCCGATCATCGAGCGCATCGTCGACAAGTTCATCCTCGAGCTCGACGCGCAGCTGAACGAGAAGCGCGTCTTCATCCAGCTCACCCAAGCGGCGCGCGTCTACCTCGCGGAGAAGGGTTACGACCCGACGTTCGGTGCCCGGCCGATGGCGCGTCTCATCCAGGTCGAGATCAAGCGCGTGCTCGCCGACGAGATCCTCTTCGGCCGTCTGCGCGACGGCGGCAAGGTCGAAATCGACGCCGCCGACGGCGCGCTCACCTTCACCTACACGCCCGCCGAGCCGAGTGCGGCGCCGCAACGGACGGAAGACCCGGACGAGGTCGAGGACGCGGACGTCACGGATTCCGACGTGCGCTGAGGTCGTTCCGGGGTCGTCGCATTCGAAGAACGCCGGTCGCCGGTGCCGGAGCGGGGGCTCGGCTCCGCGCGAGGATCGCTCGCGCGGGGCACCGGGCATGCTTTAGGCGTTCCGTACTGCGGAGCGGGGTAAAGCCCGTAATGGCTCGCTCTTTCTGCGCGCTCCGCCGAGCCCCCGCTCCGGCGACGATCGTTCGTCGTGCTTCGAAGACTCGCACCGGAACGTTGGCGCGCGCGCCGGTATCGGCGTGTGCGCGTCCACACGCTGGGTTCCTCGCGCTGCCTGCAGCCGTCGCGACGGGCGTGCCGATGGAGCGCGTGCAGGCGCGTCGAAGCGAGTCGAGCGCGCAGCGCTCGACGTCGCGCAGCTCCGCCGGCGTCCGCGACCGCGACGTGGACGTGACCGGGCGCCGG
>JBGPOW010000076.1:0-17817 GCA_041488235.1 Binatia bacterium | reverse complement strand
CGCGTCGACGAACCCGTCAGTCGACTTGCCGGTGTAAAACGCCACGTCCTCATGCAGCTGCCCGCGCGCGACCGTGCCCGGGACGAGGTGCCGCGACGCACGCCCATCCTTGAAGAACGTGCTCGCCTCGTAAGGATCGTACCGCGGCGCGTCCTGCATATCGCGCCGACACCCGCCGCTCGCGAGCACGGCGATCGACAGCGTCGCGACGAGCACCGTCGCCGGCGCGGGGGCTCGGCGGAGCGCGCATAAAGAGCGAGCCATTACGGCAGGAACGGTTCGGAGTACGGAAGATCTAATGCGTGTCCGGTGCCCCGCGCGAGCGATCCTCGCGCGCAGCCGAGCCCCCGCGTCGGCGACGGTGCTCGTCGCGACGGGCTCTCCGATGATGCGATCGCGGCCGGCGCGCATCAGTGCTCCACCTCGGAGACGCTCAGCGGGTCGAGACGCTCGAGGAAGCGGCGGGTGATCTCGCGGTCGAAGTGCGGGTCGATCGCCTCGATGCAGAGGAAGAACTGATCGCGCGACGCAAGGGCGAAGCGCGGGACGTTGAAGACGGGGTGATACGGCATCGGCAGACCGTTCAGCGCCAGCATGCCGAGGACGGCCGAGAGCGCGGCGCACAAGACGGTTGTCTCGAACGTCACCGGGATGAACGACGGCCAGCTGTGGAACGGCCGGCCGCCGACGTTCAACGGGTAGTCGATGACCGACGTCCAGTACTCCAGCGCGTAACCGGCGAAACCGCCGGCGACGCCGCCCAAGAGCACGATCAGCGGGAGGCGACGATCGTGGAAGTGCAACGCCTCGGCGAGCTCCTCGATCGGGAACGGCGAGTACGCGTCCATGACGCGGTAGCCCTCCGCGCGCGCCTTCCGCGCCGCGGTCACGAGCTCGGTCGGGGTGTCGAACTCGGCCATGATGCCGTAGATCGGCTGCCGCCTCACAGCGCCTCCTCCTTCACCTCGGCCTCGGGCACGAGCGTCCGCATCTCGAAGATCGAGATCATCGGCAGGTAGCGAATGAAGAGAAAAAGCAGGGTCAAGAAGAGACCCATGGAGCCGAAGAGCATCGACCAGTCGTAGATCGTGCCGGCGTACATCCCCCACGACGACGGCAGGAAGTCGCGATGCAGGCTCACGACGATGATGATGTAGCGCTCGAGCCACATCCCGAGGTTCACGATCAGCGACACGATGAAGAGCGCCGGAATCGACTCGCGCGCGCGCCGGAACCACAGCACCTGCGGCAGGACGACGTTGCAGGTGAGGAGCAGCCAGTACTGCGGCGCGTACGGGCCGGTGAAGCGGTTCCAGATCATGAACTCTTCGGCCGGGTTGCCGCTGTACCAGGCCATGAACGTCTCCATCATGTAGCCGTAGGCGACGATCAGGCCGGTCGCGAGCATCACGCGCGCCATGTTGTCGAGGTGGCGCATCGTGAGGAAATCCTCGAGGCCGTAGAACTTCCGGATCGGGATCGCGAGCGTCATGACCATCGCGAACCCGGAGTAGATGGCGCCGGCGACGAAGTACGGCGGAAAGATCGTCGCGTGCCACCCCGGCAGCACCGACACCGCGAAGTCGAAGCTGACGATCGTGTGCACGGAAACGACGAGCGGCGTCGAGAGTCCGGCGAGCAGGAGATACGCCATCTCGTAGCGGTGCCAGTGTTGCGCCGAGCCGCGCCACCCCATCGCCAGCATGCCGTAGACGGCGCGCCCCATTCTGCTCGTGGAGCGGTCGCGCAAGGTCGCGAGGTCGGGGATCAGGCCGACGAACCAGAACATCAGCGACACGCTCAAGTACGTCGAGACCGCGAAGACGTCCCAGATGAGAGGGCTGCGAAACTGCGGCCACATGCTCATCGTGTTCGGATACGGAAAGAGCCAGTACGCCAGGTACGGGCGGCCGAGGTGGAGGATGGGGTAGAGGCCGGCGCACGCGACCGCGAAGAGCGTCATCGCCTCCGCGAAGCGGTTGATCGACGTGCGCCACTCCTGCTTCAGCAAGAGCAGGATCGCGGAGATGAGCGTGCCGGCGTGCCCGATGCCGATCCACCACACGAAGTTGACGATGTCGAAGCCCCACGCGACCGGGATGTCGATGCCCCAGACGCCGATGCCGCGGAAGAGCAGCACGGCGGTCGCGTAGAAGAGCAGCATCATCAGCGAGAACGAGAGCGCGAAGCCGACGAGCCAGCCGCGCGGCGTCCCGCGCCGCAGCACGACGCGGCTGATCCGGTCGGTCACCGTCTCGAAGGTGTGACCGGGCGCGATGACCGGCGGCCGGCGGTCGCGCCGCGCCTCGATGACGGGCATGCTCATCCGCGCTTCAGCTCCGGGTTCGGGTTCTGCAGCTTCGCGAGGTACGTCGTGCGCGGCCGGGTGTTGAGCTCGGCGAGGAGCGCGTAGTTGCGCGCATCGCGCTTGAGCAGCGTGACGCGCGCGTCTGGATCATTCTGGTCGCCGAAAACGATCGCGCTCGCAGGGCACGCCTGCGCACACGCCGGCACGATCTCGCCGTCGCGGACGCGGCGGTCCTCCTTCTCCGCTTTGATCTTGGCGTACTGGATGCGCTGGATGCAGTAGGTGCACTTCTCCATCACGCCGCGGCTTCGCACGGTGACGTCGGGATTGCGCTGCAGCTTCAGGCTCTCGGTCGACCAGTCGGAGTAGAGATAGAAGTTGAACCGCCGCACCTTGTACGGGCAGTTGTTCGAGCAGTACTTCGTGCCGACGCAGCGGTTGTAGATCATCTGGTTCAAGCCGTCGGCGCTGTGCGTAGTCGCGTTCACCGGGCAGACGACCTCGCAGGGCGCGAGCTCGCAATGCATGCACGGCACCGGCTGGTTGTGGATCTGCGGATCGTCGGGCGGTCCCTCGTAGTAGCGGTCGACGCGAATCCAGTGCATCTCGCGCCCGCGCGCCACCTGATCCTTGCCGACGACCGGGATGTTGTTCTCCGCCTGACAGGCGACGACACAGGCGTTGCAGCCGGTGCAGGAGCTCAAGTCGATCGCCATCGCCCAGGCGTAGCCGTCGTAGCGATGCGGCGGGTAGAGCGACGCGTCCGGAACCTCGGCACCGCGCTCGCGGATCACCGCGGGATCGGCGCGAAACTCCTCCAGCGTCGCGACCCGGACGAGATCGCGTCCCTCCATGCGCTGATGCTCTTGCGTGCACGCGAGCGCATAGCGCGCGCCCGTTTTCACGATCTCGAGGCCGCGCGCGATCCACATCGCGTCCGTCGTTCTGAGCGCATAGGCGTCGAAGCCGACGCCGTTCGCCACCCTCCCCGCGCGCGTGCGGCCGTAGCCGAGGTGGACGGTCACGGCGTCGGGCGCGTGCCCGGGCACGATCCACACCGGAGCTTGCACCGCGCGCCCGGCGAGGCGCAGCTCGACGACGTCCTCGTTCGCGAGCCCGAGGCGCGCCGCCGTCGCCGGTGCGAGATGGGCAGCGTTGTCCCAGGTGAGATGACTCATCGGCTTCGGCAGCTCTTGCAGCCACGCGTTGTTGGCGAAGCGGCCGTCGAAGACCGTCGGGTCCGGGCGGAAGGTGATCTCGAGCGCATCGGCCGCCGCGGGCTCCCGCCACGCCGGCACGACGGTCTGGTGGCGCGCGCTCGGCACCCGCAGCTTGCCGGCGGTGTCCGCCACGAGGCCGTCGTGCAGCGCGCGCTGCCAGAACGCCTCGAAGTCGCCGCTCGTCGATTGCCGCCGCCAATGATCGCGGACGAGATCGTACGCCGAGCTCGTGCCGTCGCTGCGGCCCGAGCACGCGGCGAGCAGCTCGTGCGTGGTCTTGCCGTCATAGAGCGGGGCGATGAGCGGCTGGATGATCGTCGTCGTGCCGTCGTACGCGCGCGCGTCGCTCCACGACTCGAGGTAATGCGCGGCGGGTACGTGCCAGTGGCAGAGGCGCGACGTCTCGTCGTCGTAGAGGCCGAGCCGCATCCGTAGGCCGACCTTCTCGAGCCGCTCGGCGAAGCGCAGATCGGCGGGCGCGGTCACGACCGGATTGGCGTCGACGATCAGAAGCACGTCGACGCGGCCCGCGTCCATGTCGTCGACGAGGTGGCGCAGCGACGCCACCTGCACGCCGGCGGTCGTGATCGGCTCCGCATAGACGACGGTGCGCCCGACGTTGCCGAGCGTCTGGTTCATCGCCGCCGCGAGCGCGTGCACCGCCGGCGGCTGCGCGTCGCCGGCGATGACGAGGGTCGTGCCCGGGTGCGCTCGAAGATCGCGCGCGACGGCCGCGATCCAGGCCGCGTCCCGCTCGAGACCGCCCGGCGCGGTGACGCCTGGCACGTCGAGCGCCGCGGCGATCCCGCGCGCCAGACGCTCGACGTCGCCGGCGCGAAGCGGCAGCCGGTGATCGGCGACGCCGCCCGTCACCGTCGGCATCGGCTCGACGACGTAGAGCCGATTCATCGCCGCTCCCGTCTCGCCGTGACGGAGCGCGCTGAACTCGCGCACGTCGCGCACCGCCGTCGGGCTGCACGCGAGAAAGTCGGCGTCGAGCGCGAGAATCACCTGCGCCGCGCCGATCCGGTAGTGCGGCTCGACCTCGCCACCGACGGCCGCCCGCAAGCCCGCCGCGGCGCCGTCGCGCGCGAGCGGCTCGTACTGATGCCAGCGCGCGCCGGGATACTCGGCGAGGAGATCGCGAATTTGCTGGATCGCCGTCGGCGACGTGACGGGCTCGGTGAGAATCCGCAGCCCCGCGCCGCCTTTCGCGCGCTGCGCTTCCATCGCCGCGCGCAGCGCCTCGAGAAACGCGCTCCACGGGCGGATCTCGCCTGCGCTCGTGATCACCTGCGAGCGGTCGGGGTCGTAGAGCCCGAGGATCGACGCCTGCGCGTAGACGTCGGTCGCGCCGAGGCTCTGCGGATGCTGCGGGTTGCCCTCGACCTTCGTCGGCCGTCCCATGTGGCTTTCGACGAGCACGCCGAGCGCGCCGCCCGCGAGCGGCATCGCGGTCGCGAAGAACAGCGGCTCGCCCGGGACGATCCCCTCTTCGGGCGCGCGCGCGTACGGCACGATCGCTTCGGGCGGCTGCCGCGTACAGGCGTTCACGCCCGCGAGCGCGAGCGACGCGCTCATGAGGCGCAAGAACTCCCGTCTATCCATTTCGCCCCCGCTCGCTGCGCTCGCGATGGGCGTCGCCGCCCGGGAATCCGGGCGGCTCCCTCGCTCGGCTTCGCCTCGCATCGCTTGCTCGACCATCGCTTGGTCGACGTCGCCTCGCATGACGCCGCTCCTTGCGTCGCTCATCGGTGGCAGGTGTAGCAATCCGTGAGGCGTTGGATCTTGTAGGCGCGGACGAGCTCGCGGCCGACGTCGAGCTGGTTCGGCGGCGGCTCCCACGCCATGTTGAAGACTTCCGCGCGTGGGCGGACGAAGCGCTCGGGTGCGCGGTGGCAGTCGAGGCACCATTCCATCTGCAGCGACGCCTCCTGCCACGTGAGGTTCATGCGATCGACGCGGCCGTGACAGGTGGCGCAGCCGATGCCCTTCTGCACGTGAATGGAATGGTTGAAGTAGACGTAGTCGGGAAGATCGTGCACCCGCCACCAGCGAATCGAGGTGTCGGTGCGATAGCTGGCGCGTACCGGCTCCAGCATCGGGCTGTCGACCCAGATCTGCGCGTGGCAATTCATGCAGGTCTGCGTCGGCGGCATGCCGGCGGAGGCGGTGCGCTCGACGGTCGTGTGACAGTAGCGACAGTCGATGCCGAGCTCACCGGCATGATGGCGGTGGCTGAACTGGATCGGCTGCTCGCGCGCGACGCCCGCCTCGGTGACGTACGCCGAGCGATTGATCAGCGCGAGCCCGTACGTCGCGCCGGCGATGAAGAACAGTGCCCCGAAAATGCTGACTTTGGCGAACGTGTTCGTGCTGCGGTGGAACACCTGAGGCACGGCGCCACATGGTACAGCGCGTTACGCCGGGGGCAAGCGGTCACGCGCTGAAAAGACATTGATCAGCGCGACAGCCCGACTAATGTCACGCGCGACACTTGCAACGCGTCGTCGCGTGCTGGGCGCGCGTCTACGAAATCGTCGCCCACGCGCGCTCGTGCGAGCGCAGATACCGGTTCACCTTCAAGTTGGCGACGATGTACGCGAGGCTCTCGAGGAGCTGGCCGGGCGGCGGCGGCGTAAACCGGCGCAGGATGTTGCGGACGGAGTAGAAGCCCTCGTACACGTACTTGAAGCCGTCGAGCATCTCGTCCGCCGTCATGCCCGACGGCCGGATGAGCGGCGAGCCGTAGTCGTAGCGCGCCCAATTGCCGTCGAGGATGCGTCCCGCCTTCTGCATCTCCGCGTGGTACTTCGTCCCTGGATAGGGGCACGGCGTGAAGAGCTTCAGGAAGGAGATCTTGCTCTCGACGAGAAACTGAAGGGTGCGGCTGAAGGTGTCGGGGGTGTCGCCGTCGAGGCCGACCATGATGAGCGCGATCACCTGGATGCCGCGCGCGCGCAGCTTGGCGATGTCCTCGCGAAAGCGCGGCGCTTGGTTGAAGTCCTTGCGCACGCCGGCGAGACTTTCCTCGTTGATGCTCTCGAGGCCGATCGAGAGGCTGACGCAACCGCTCCGCGCCGCGAGGTCGAGAAGCTCGGGATCGCGCGCGATGTTGATCGTCGACTGCGACGCCCACTTCACCTTGAGCGGGATCATCGCCCGGAAGAGCTCCTTCGCCTTCTCGGGGTGCGCGATCGGGTTGTCGTCGAGAAAGAGGATGCGGTTGCCGCCGTGGCGCTGGATCGTCCGCAGATCCCCCATGACGTCGTCGACGGGACGCGTACGAAACGAGCGCTGGTAGTAGGTCTGCACCGCGCAGTACTCGCAGGGATGCGGACAGCCGCGGGAGAAGATCACCGGCCAGTGGAAGTACATGCGGTAGAGCGCGCTCGACTTGAAGGCGTCGCGCTTGAGGAGCGGCAAGGTGAGGTAATCGAAGCTCGCCATCCCGGCGAGCGAGCTCCAGCCGTCGGCGCGGTAGATGCCGCGGCTCCGCCCGGCTGCCAGATCGGCGAGGACGTCGGCCCACACGCTCTCCGCCTCGCCCGCGACCACCGCGTCGCAGTGCCGCAGCGACTCCTCGGCGGTGAGCGTCACCCACGTGCCGCCGAGGACGACCTTGCGGCCGCGGCGGCGGAACTCCGCCGCGAGATCGTAGGCGCGTGCGATCTGCGGTCCCATCGCCGTGATGCCGACGACGTCGCATGGTTCGTCGAGATTCACGTCATGGAAGAGCTCGTCGACGAACGATACCTCGTGCTCGGGGGGCGTGATCGCTTTCAGGTAGGGCAGCGTGAGCGCGCTCGTCCAATAGCGCGTCGTCTTGTGGAGCGAACCGTCCGAGTTGTAATGCGTCGGCGAGATCAGATGGATCCGCATCCCTTCATGACTTAGATGCGGGTCGCCCCGGACGCAAGGCGCGCCTCGGCCAATTTGCGTCGCCATACTTCGTTGCTCGGTCGCTCCGCTGCTCGGCGTAGCGCTGCTACGCCTGCGCTGCTCACTTCCCTCGCGCCTCGTCTGGCTCGCAACTTGGACGAGGCGGATGCACACCGGAATCGCAGGTGAACTGGGAATGGCTTGTCTGCTGCCGGCCGCGCACGTATGTTCCGGCGGCGCATGGCCCCCTCGTCGCACGACTCGACGCTCGTCGCCGACGCCGCGGATGCGGAACGGCAACGCATCCGCGCCGTCCTGAACCGGTTCATCTTCCGCGGCATGCTCTTCTCGATGGGCTCGATCGCGGTGGTGTTGCACCGCGTGCTGCCGTCGAAGGCGGTCGCCTGGGAGTTCGCGAAGATCTCGGCGCGCAACCTGGCGCGCGCGTGCGGCGTCCGCGTCCGCGTCCACGGACTCGAGCATCTGACGGGGCCGGGTCCGTACATCTTCGCGCCGAACCACCAGAGCCACTTCGACATCGCGGCATTGCTCGGCTATCTCCCCGGCCACAACCGCTTCGTCGCCAAGCGCGAGCTCTTCTCCGAGCCGGTCCTCGGCACGGTGCTGCGCACGATGGGGATGGTGCCTGTCGACCGCGACAACCCGCTCGAGGCGATCCAGCTGCTGAACCGCGTCGCGGTCGAGGAGCGCTGCTCGCTCATCATCTTCCCGGAAGGGACACGCTCGCGCGACGGCGCCCTGCTGCCCTTCAAGAAAGGACCCTTCGCCGCCGCCATTTTCATGAAGATTCCGGTCGTCCCGATCGTTTGTCGCGGTACGGCGGCGATCATGCCCAAGGGCGGTTACCTCTCCATCGTTCCCGGCGAATGCGACATCTTCGTCGAGCCCCCGATTCCCACGGCCGACCTCACGTACGACGACCGGACACGGTTGCGCGACGAGGTACGTGCGATCGTCGCGGCGCGCTTGGCGGAGCCGGCGTCCCCGGCTTGAAATACCGGGCGAACGATCGCTACTGTAGCGCTGTGACCCTCCGGCCCCTCAGCAGACGGCGCCGCAACCCGATGGCCCCACCTGCGCATCGCCGGGGCGCGCGGTCGCGATGGCTTTCGCTCTGTACCGCGGCGCTGATTCTTGCGGCACCGGCCTGCGTCCAGACGCGCGCCGCCGCCGCCGAGCCCGTCCGGGAGATCCCACTCACGGAGACGAGCATTCGCGGGCCGCAAAGTGCTCCCGTCACGATCGTCGAGTTTTCCGACTTTCAATGCCCCTATTGCGCCCAGGCGAAGGGGCTCGTCGATCAAGTGCTCGCGGCGTATCCAAAAGACGTCAGGTTCGCCTACAAGAACTTCCCGCTGCCGATGCATCCCAATGCCGACCCGGCCGCGCGCGCGGCGCTCGCCGCCGGCAAGCAGGGGAAGTTCTGGGAAATGCACGACGAGCTCTTCGCGCAGTCGGGCAATCTCTCGCCGTCGGCGATCCGCGCGATCGCCGAGAGGCTGCGCTTGAACGTTTCCAAGTTCGAGGCCGACATGGATTCACCCGCCGTCAAGCAGCAGCTCGACGTCGAGGTCAGGCAAGGGAAGGTCGCCGGTGTGCGCGGCACGCCGACCTTCTTCATCAACGGCCGGATCGCGCAGACCCGCTCCCTGGCGGGCTTCAAGGCCATGATCGAGGAAGAACTCAAGAACAAGTCGGGCTGAGCGCGCAGCGCTCGGCTCCGTCGTTTCACCACAGAACACACAGGAGGATTTTGCTCATGCGAATTCGTACGATCGGTACCGCGGCGTTGGCGCTCGCGCTCGTGGCTCCGGGATGTGCCCAGAAGAGCGACGTCGAAGCCGTCCAAACGACGCAAAAAGAGATTTTGGCGAAGCTCGAGAAGATGGAGAAGGACCAGGCGCAGATCCTCGCCAAGGTGAACGCCGGTCCCGCGGCGCCCGCGGCTCGTCCGGCCGCCGACCCGAACAAGGTCTACGAGATTCCGCTCGCCGACTCGGCGGTGCGCGGCGAGAAGGCCGCCCCGGTGACCGTGACGATGTTCTCCGACTTTCAATGCCCGTTCTGCGCTCAGGCGATCACCATCGTCGACGAGGCGTTGAAGCAGTACAAGCCGACGGAAGTGAAGTTCGTCATGAAGCAGTTCCCGCTGCGCCAGATCCACCCGAACGCCGAGCCCGCCGCCGAGGCCGCCCTCGCCGCCGGCAAGCAAGGGAAGTTCTGGGAGATGCACGACGAGCTCTACAAGCAGGGCCGCAACCTCTCGCCCGACACGATCAAGGGCATCGCCGAGAAGATCGGGCTCGACATGAAGAAGTTCGAGGCCGACCGCAGCTCCGACGACGTGAAGAAGCAGATCGACGCCGATCTTGCGCTCGGTGCGAAGGTCGACGTGCGCGGCACGCCGAGCATCTTCGTGAACGGCAAAGTGCTGCAGAACCGCTCCGTCGACGGCATGAAGGCGCAGATCGACGAGGAGCTGAAGAAGGCGAAGGGGTAAAGTCCCACGCGGCCGCTCGTCGCTCTCGCCGCCGCCCTGCTGCCGCTCGTCGCCGCGTGCACCACGCACACGGTCACGACGCGGACGCCGGTTGTGGCGGGTGCGCCGGGCGGCGGCTTCACGCATCACGGATTCGTCGACGGCGAGCTCGTCCTCCACTTCACGCCGGAGGGCGAGCGCGCCGTCGCTCCCGCAATGAGCATCACCCAGGGCTATCTGCGCTTCGGCGTCCCCTCGCTCGATCATCTGAACATCAAATACCACGCGACCGCACTCACGCCCGTTCCCGGCGAGCGCGGCGCATACCGTCTTCGGATCGCGCCCGACGCGAACGTGTTCCGTGCCGCCGAGGAGTACGGCCACGAGCCTTTCGTCGCCCGCGCAGAGCCGAACTACGTGCTCAGCCTCGACCGCGCGCCGGTCGCGCCCGACGCCGTGCGCACGGAGCTCCCCGCGAACGCGCCGCAGGACACCGTTCGCATCCCGCGTTAGCGCGCGCCGTCGTTACGCGAAGAGGTCGTTGCGCGACGGAGCGGGGAATCGGCTCCGCGCGAGGATCGCTCGCGCAGGGCACGGGGCATGAATTAGACGTTCCGTATTCCGTAGCGGGGTAAAGACCGTAATGGCTCGCTCTTTATGCGCGCTGCGCCGATCCCCCGCTCCGTCGCACCACCGCTGCGCGTAGGACGCGGGCGCTCGTCGGCGCGATGACGTAGGGCGGTCGCGGCGCGTAAGCGGGCGACGTACGGTCATGCGACGAACCGCGGGCGGCACGGACGGGTACGTCGCCACGTCGGCGACCCCCGGCACGCGTCGTAGCGACGAGGCGACTCGTGACACGCTGACGCTGCGCACGTCGAACGCTGGCGCTGCTGCGACGGGGTGGCGGGTCGGCGGAGCGCGCATAAAGAGCGAGCCATTACGGTCTTTGCCCCGCTACGGAATACGGAACGTCTAATGCATGCCCGGTGCCCTGCGCGAGCGATCCTCGCGCGGAGCCGACCCGCCACCCCGTCGCGCAACGACGTTCTTCGACATGCGCTTCGGCGGTGTGAACGCAACGTCGGCGCGCGCGCGTCAGGGCCGCGCCGCGCGCAGACGTGGCGCGCGATCGAGCGCCGCGCGCCGCTCGCCGTCGAGTACGACATACGCCGGCCGATACGCGGACCCGCGTCGCCACCAGAACCACGCGCCGCCGAGCGTCAGCGCCTCGGCGGCCCAGAAGCCGAGCGCGGCCGAGATGATCGACTCGGTGGTGCCGATCTTTTTCGCGAGCAGCAGCGTCTGCACGATTTCACGGACGCCCTCGCCGGCGATCGTGAAGGGGCTCATCACGGTCGCGAAGATCTGGATCGTCGACGCGAACGTCACCTCCCAGAAGCGCGCGCCGGCGGCGCCGATCGCGAGCGCGGTGAAGAAGTACATCGCGGCGGTGCAGAAGTGCACGAAGAAGCTCTGCACGGCGGCGTTCGTCAGCACGAGCTTCTGATCGCGATACGCCGCGGCGGCGTCGCTCGCGCGCGTCAGAAAGCCGCGCAGGCGCGCGCGCCCGGGAAACGGCACGTTCGTGATCAGCGCCTGCACTAGCGCAGGGTGGAACGCGAGCAGAAAAAACGCGCCGATCGCCGTCAGCGCGACCGGCACCGTCGCGGCCGCAACGAGCGTCGCGTGGCCGCCGAGGATCTCGTAGCCGAGCGGGAACGCGACGAGGAACGTCAGCAGCATGCCGACGACGCCGAGCACCTTCTCGACCGCAGTCGCCGCCGTCGCCGCCGCGCCGCGCCCGCTGAAGCGTGCCGCATCGTAGAGCTTGTAGCCGTCGAGGCCGACGGTCGACGGCAGGAACGTGCCCAGGAAGCGCCCGATCAAGAACGTGCCGAAGATGTGACCGAAGGGGAAACGGATGCCCTGCCCTTCGAGCAAGAGCTGCCAGCGGTACATCGAGCAGAGAATGCCGACGAACTTCGTCGCCGCGGCGAGCATGACGAAGCGCCAGAAGACACTGGCGTCGATCTTCGGCAAGTAGTCGTAGATCGCGCGCAGCGCGGTGACGTGGCGGCCGTCGTCGGTGCGGACCTGGTGCGTCAGCAGGAGGTAGAAAGCGCCGACCGTGAGGACCACCTTGACGGCCGTCGCAACCAACCGGCGGAGACCCGCCGGCAGGCGGGCCCACGTCGATTGCAAAGGGAACGACGCCATGGGCGGCGAGTTGTATCAGAACTCGCCGCTCGTGCGCGACGCGATGTCACTCCTGCACGATCGCGGAACCGACGATCACTTCAGTCCGATTTGTCCTTGAACTTCCCCGGCGGCCCCGCCTCGTTTTTCGTGGCGGGTGCGCTGTACGTCGCTTCCCAGCAGACGCCGATGCTGTTCAGCAACTGCACCGTGACCGGCTGCACCAGCGGGAACAGCGGCGGCATCTGGAGGTTCAACCCCTTCCCTTTGAGACCGATCTTCGCCTTGCCGTCGATGCCTTCTTTCAGCTTCAGGCCCGTGATGCCGTCGGGGGTCGCGTCCTTGTCCTTGTAGACGAACCCGGTGCTCTTGTCGGTCCAGCACGGCCTCGGGCTGGCGACATTGCACATGCCACCGGCCGGCATGAGCGCGCTCGTGATCAAGCTCGGCGTGGCGTCGTAGACGCAGAGGACGTAGTCGTTGTTGTAGGTCGGATCGCCGAAATCGGGGTCTTTCGCGGTGGCCGACCCCTTGGTCCACTTCCACCCGAGCTTGTCCTTCGTGTCGTCCGCGTTGTCGGTGTACGCGAGCTGCGCCTTGGTCGGCACGAAGGGCGTACGACACCCGGCGATCGGCGCCGAGCCGCAGCTCGGCGTCGGCAGCGGCGTCGGGGTCACCGTCGGCACCGGCGGCAGATTGTCGATGCGGCCCCACCACGTGCCCCAGCGCGCCTTCTTCGTTCCCGTGCCGACGTGCGTCTCCGCGTATTCCTGCAACGTCCAGCAGGTCGTGTCGTCGGCGGGATCGATGACCGTCGCGCTGTAGTCGCCCCAGCGGTTCTCGATGCCGCCGAAGGTCTTCACGTACGTATCCTCGCCGACTTTGAGGACCGAGATCGGATCCATCGCGCCCGCTGAATCGCTGCCGTTGCGAGAGCTGTACACCGCCTCGATGAACTTGGTCGCATCCGAACGCGAGAAGCCGATGCAGGCGTCGTCCGCGGAATTGGCGGCGATGCTGGCGAAAAAGTGGTGGACGCCCGGCCCGCCGTCGAACACACCCGACTGCACGACCGGCGCCGGCATCGCCGTCGGATCGACTTGGTACCAAAAGACCGCGGTGCGATCGACGGCGCCGACGGGAAGACCGCCGCTGTGCGCGAACCAGAGCTTGCCGTTCCGCAAGACGACGTTGATCACGCGGGGGTCGTTCGTCGAGACGCCCGTCGTCGAGCCGAGCTGCGGCGCGTCGATCATGTTCCCGTCGAAATTGGTGGGCGCCGCGAACAAGCCGCTCCCGGAAATCGACGAGCCCGGCACGACCGACCAGACCGGCGCCGCGCCCGTGCCGGTGATTCGCGACAAGCGGATCTCCTGCATGCCGCCGGAGAAGAAGCCCGAGTCGACCAAGTAGAGCGTCGGATTGGCATCGAAAGTCACGGCGGGCACGAGCGTCCCGCCGCACGGCGTGCCGCCGCCGCACGTAACGGAGTCGAAGCCGGGCGCGAAAATCGTCACGGTGAGCGCGCCGCCGGCGAGCGCCGTCGACTTGTCGATGACCCACATCTTGGCACCGACGAAATTGTTTCCGCTCACCGTGAACATGTTCTGGTTGATCGCGATCCACGTGCCATTGACGCCCATCGGCGGGTAATCCGCCCAGGTCGTGCCCGAGGGGAACGCGGGGTCGGCGTTAAAACCGTAGAACGTCCAGGCGCCGGTCGGATTGGAGTTGTCGCTGATCGCGAAGAACACTTGCGATGTGCCGCTCTCTCCATTGGCATCGCAGTCGGCGATCCAGCGTCCGCTGAGCGAGTCGTAGACGATGTGCGGATCGAAAGGAGAGCCGGAGAGACCCGTCCCCGAGGTCCAGAACGTCGAAAGGGAAACCGTGCTCACGGTGGCACCGACCTTGTCCTGGATCCGCACCTCCGAGTTCAGCATCGTCACGAGATGCGCCGGACCGGCGGCGCCGTCGGTATCGGGCGGGATGGTCGTATTGTTGTCGCCGAGGGCGGCGAAGCCGAGTGACGCCATCGGCCCGAGCGGCGCCGGCGAATCCGTCCCGACCGGTGCCGTCTGCCGCGGCTGCGATGCCGTGCCCGATGCGCCTCCGCCGCCGGCGCCGCCGATCTCGCGCGACGGAACGCGGAGGAACGGCACGATCTGCGCGGTCGGCTCCGACGACCCTGCCGCGCGCGCGGCGGTGGCGTCGGCGGCGAGCATCTGGTCCCAGGTAACGACGCCGGCGGGGGCGACAATCACTCGCTCCTGGCTCGCGGCCGGCGCCGGCACGACCGCCGAGGCGCTCAGGGCGGCGAGAATGAACGCGAGGTACGGCAGCCGGCGACGCGACCGTGAGAAGCCGTGGGGAGAGGGCTCAAGCATGACATCCTCCTGCTCATCGGCGCGTCCCGACAGGTGTGAAGCGACACGGCACCGCGACGTACCGACGTGAGCGACGCGGACAGTACGACCGAGCTCGCCGCATGGTCAAGGTGAATTTTCGCGTCGCGGGGATGCCGCAGCGCGGCGCGACCGTTGACTCGCCTCCTCGCCCCCTTTATGACTGACCAGTCAGTTCTCGACCAGCCGATGCCCCGCCGCAGCCGCAGCGTACAGATCACCAAGCGCGAGCAGATCCTGCGCGCCGCGACCAACGTGTTCTCGACGCGCGAGTTCCACGCCGTTCCCGTCGAGGACGTGGCAGTCGCCGCGGGCGTCGGCAAGGGTACCCTCTACCTCTACTTTCCGACCAAAGAGCAGCTCTTCTACGCCACGATCCTGGACGCGCTCGACGTCCTCATCGCGGAGCTGCGCGCCGCCGTCGTCGATCGCGACGGTGAGGACGCGCTGACGGCATTCGTCGCGTGCATGCTCGACTTCTTTCGCCGCCGGCGCCCGCTGGCGATGCTCATGCATCGCTACGAGCACCGCTTGCGCGAGCCCGAAGGTATGGAGTGGCGCGCCCGGCGCGCGCAGATGGTCGAGCTCGCCCGCGCGCTCGTCGCGTCGTGCGTCGCGTTGAGGCCGGGAGCGGCGACGCTCGCGACGGAGATGTTGCTCGCCTCGGTGCGCGCCGCGGTCTTGAATCAGCCGGACGGCGAACCCTACGAGGGCAAGCCCTACGAGGGCAGGCATTCCGGGCACACCGCCGAGACCGTGGTCCACATGTTTCTCCACGGCGTTGGGGCGGTACGCGGCGACGGCAAGGCGGCGCGGCGCGGCAAGGGCGCGCCGCGCGCGCGCCGTCGGAGCACGACCATGACCGCGCGGACGACGCTCGGGTTCGGCTTCGCGCTCCCGCTCGTAGCGCCTGCCCTCGTAGGGCTTGCCCTCGTAGGGTTCGCGCTCCTCGCCGCGAGCTGCGCCGATCACGCGACGACGGCGACCGAGACGGCGCCGGCGCAGCCGCCGATTGCCGTCGCCGTCGTGCCGGTGACGTCGGCGACCGTCGAGCGCACCGCCGATCTCGTCGGCTCCTTCTTCGCCAACGAAGAGGTCACGGTCGCGAGCCAGATCGAGTCGCGCGTCGTCTGGCTCGGCGCCGACATGGGCGACCACGTCGCGCAGGGCGACGTCATCGTGCGGTTCGACGACGCCGATCTCCAGGCGCAGCTCCGTGAGGTCGAGGCGCGGCTCGTGCGCGCGCACGACGACGACGAGCGCGCACGGTCGTTGCGCGCGTCGGGGGTGATGTCGCGTCAGGAAGCGGAGCGGATGTGGAGCGACGCCGCCGTGCTCGAGGCGCAGCGCGACCTCTTGAAAGTGAAGCTCGACCGCACCGTCATTCACGCCCCGCTCGGCGGCGGGATCGCGGTGCGTTTCGTCTCGGTCGGCGAGATCGCGCAGATCGGCCGGCCGCTCTTCAAGATCATGCAGGACGATCCGCTCAAGTTCCGCACGCCGATCCCCGAGCGCTTCGCGTCCTTCTTGCACGTCGGCCAGGAGGTACGTCTCGGAATCGCGGCGTACGCCGATCGCCGCTTCGCCGGCAAGATCACGCGCATCAACCCCGCCGCCGAGGAGGCGAACCGCTCGATCGTGATCGAGGCGGAGGTGCCGAACCCCGACGGCCTCATCAAGCCCGGCTTCTTCGGCTCCGGCGAGATCGTCTACGACTCGCGCGCGCCGGCGCTGGTGGTGCCCGACGCGGCGCTCACCACCTTCGCCGGGCTCACCAAGCTCTTCGTCGTGAAGGACGGCAAGGCCGAGGAGCGCGTCGTCCGCGCCGGCATGACCGTCGGCGAGCACCAGCGCGAGATCACCGACGGCGTCGCCGCGGGCGAGGAGGTCGCGGTGACGAACGTCGACCGCCTGGAGAACGGCGCCGCGGTCACCGTCACACGCGGCGAGCCCGTCGCGACGGCGGGGCAATGAGCCTCGCCGATCTCTGCATCCGCCGGCCGGTCTTCGCGACCATGCTCAGCATGGCGCTCGTCGTGCTCGGCTTCTTCTCGTACGAGCGGCTCGGCCTCGACCTCTTCCCCAACGTCGACTTCCCGACCGTCACCATCACGACGACGCTCAAAGGCGCGAGCGTCGAGGAGATGGAGAGCGGCGTCACCAAGCCCATCGAGGAGATCGTCAACACGATCGAGGGTATCGACGAGCTGCGCTCGACGACGAAAGAGGGCGTCTCGACGATCATCATCCAGTTCCTCCTCGAGAAGAACAGCGCCGTCGCCGCCCAGGAGGTGCGCGACAAGGTCGCGACCGTCGTCTCGCGGCTGCCGAGCGGCACCGAGCCGCCGATCATGGAGAAGTTCGACGTCGACGCGAGCCCGATCATGAGCATCATGGTCGCCGGCAATCGCAATCTTCGCGAGGTCACCGAGATCGCGAAGAAGCAAATCAAAGAAGTGATCGAGACCGTCTCCGGCGTCGGCGCGGTCATCATGGTCGGCGGGCGCGAGCGCGCGGTGAACGTCACCGTCGACCCCGACAAGATGTCGGCGTACCAGATCTCGATCCTGCAGGTGCGCGACGCGCTCCGCCACCAGAACGTCGAGCTGCCGGGCGGCCGCGTCGACGAGGGCAGCCGCGAGCTGGTGCTGCGGACGATGGGCCGCATGCCCGACGTCGAGGCCTTCGACGACCTGATCGTCGGCACCTATCAGGGGCGGCCGATCCGCATCCGCGACATCGGGGCGGCGGAGAACGGCACCGCCGAGCCGCGCGGCTTCGCGCGCTTGAACGGCGCCAACGCGGTGAGCCTCGTCGTCCGCAAGCAGAGCGGCACGAACGTCGTGAGCATCGTCGACGCGGTGAAGGCGAAGCTCGCCGAGATCAAGCCCGGCCTCGCCCCCGACATCACGACCCAAGTCGTGACCGACCAGTCCCGCTTCATCAAGCGTACGATCGAAGAGGTGCAGCGCCACCTCATCCTCGGCGCGATCCTCGTCGCGCTGACGGTGCTGCTCTTCATGCGCGACTGGCGCAGCACCTTGATCGCGTCGGTCGCGATCCCGACGTCGATCATCTCGACGTTCACGCTGATGCGCTACATGGGCTTCACGCTCAACAACATCACGATGCTCGGCCTCGTCCTCGCCGTCGGGATCGTGATCGACGACGCCGTCGTGATCCTCGAGAACATCTTCCGTCACGTCGAGGAACGCGGCGAGACGCCGATGTCCGCCGCCGGCACCGCGACGCGCGAGATCTCGCTCGCCGTCATGGCGACGACGCTGTCGCTGATCGTCATCT
>JBGPOW010000075.1:0-18084 GCA_041488235.1 Binatia bacterium | reverse complement strand
TCTCTTGGGCGAGGGCATTCAGGGCTCGTCGTTTTCATTCGACGTCGAGATCAAGATGGGCGCGGGCGCGTTCGTCTGCGGTGAGGAGACGGCGCTCATCGCGTCGATCGAGGGCCGGCGCGGGATGCCGCAGCCGCGCCCGCCCTTCCCCGCCGTGAGCGGCCTCTGGGGCAAGCCGACGATCATCCAGAACGTCGAGACGCTCGCGAACCTGCCGCTCATCCTCCTGAACGGTCCCGTCTGGTACGCCGAGCTCGGCACCGACGGCAGCAAGGGCACGCGCAGCTTCGCCCTCGCCGGTAAAGTGAAACGCACGGGATTGATCGAGGTGCCGCTCGGCACGACCTTGCGGCAGATCGTCGAGGAGATCGGCGGCGGCAGCTCCGACGGCAAACCGATCAAAGCCGTGCAGACCGGCGGCCCGTCCGGCGGCTGCATCTCGGCCGCGCTCCTGGATCTCCCCGTCGACTACGAGTCGCTGATGCAGGCCGGCTCGATCATGGGCTCGGGCGGCATGATCGTCCTCGACGAGGACACCTGCGCCGTCGACCTCGCGAAGTACTTCGTCGGCTTCACGCAGAATGAGTCGTGCGGCAAATGCCCGCCGTGCCGCGTCGGGACGCGTGCGATGCTGTATCTCCTCGAGCGCATCGCCGGCGGCGAGGGCGAGACCGACGACCTCCGCCGCTTGCAAGACCTCGCGCTGACCGTGTCCCGCGGCTCGCTATGCGGCCTCGGGCAGACCGCGCCGAACCCGGTGCTGACGACGCTCCGCTACTTCCACGACGAGTACCGCGACCACGTCGAGAAGAAGCAGTGCACCGCGTTCGTCTGCCGCGATCTGATCCGCCACCGCATCGACGTCGAGCGCTGCCCCGGATGCACGGCGTGCGTGAAGGTCTGCCCCGCCGAAGCGATCACCGGCGTCCGCGGCGACGCGCACGTGATCGACGAGGCGCGCTGCTCGCAATGCGGCTCGTGCCTCAGCGTCTGTCCGCCGAGCTACGCCGCCGTCTATCGGGTGAGCGGCGATCTCACGCGCTACGAGGAGGTCCAGACGAAGAAGGACAAGGCGAGGCCGGCGAGCGCCGGAGTTGCCGTCGCCGAGGAGGCCGAGGCGTGAGGCTCACGATCGACGGCCAGACGGTCACGGCCCGTGCCAGCGAGTCCGTCCTCCAGTGCGCGTCGCGCCACCTGATCCACATCCCGCATCTCTGCACGCACCCGAGCCTCCCCGCCTTCGGCGCCTGCCGTATGTGCATCGTCGAGATCGACGGCATGCGCGGCTACCCGGCGTCGTGCGCCCTACCCGCCGTCGACGGTATGGTCGTGCGCACGAACACGCCGGCGCTGAAGGACCTCCGCCGCGGCATCCTCGAGCTGATCCTGCTCGAGCATCCGAGCGCGTGCCTCGTCTGCGACAAGCACGACCTCTGCGAGAAGTACCGCCCGAAGGCGAGCAAGGCCGGGCGCACCGTCGGCTGCCACACGTGCAACAACAAGGAAGGGTGCGACGTCCGCGACCTGTCCGAGGAGCTCGGCATCACCACGCTGCCGGTGCCGCCGGTCTATCGCAACTTCCCGCTCGAGCGCTCGGACCCCTTCATCGATCGCGATTTGAACCTGTGCATCCTCTGCGGGCGCTGCGTCCGCATCTGCAAGGAGCATCACGGCCAGACCTCGATCGATTTCATCGGCCGCGGCAGCCAGACGCACATCGGCGAGGCGTTTGGCCGCTCGCTCAGCGAAGCGGGGTGCCGCTTCTGTGGGTCGTGCATCGACGTCTGTCCGACGGGCAGCCTCTCGGATCGCTACGCGAAGTGGTACGGCGCCGCCAAGCGCTTCACGGCGACGACGTGTACGCTCTGCGACGCCGGCTGCGCCCTCACCGTGCAGGCGTCGGCGCAGAACCGCGCCGTGACGGCACGCGCCGTCGACACGCGCCGGCCGATCTGTGTTCTCGGCCGCTTCGCGATCCCCGAGTTCCAGAACGGTGCCGCGCGCTTGAAGGCACCGCAGATGCGGATCGGGAACGCGATGCGTCCGGTGCCGTGGTCGCACGCGCTCGCGCACGCCGCGGAGCGGTTGAAGCCCTTCATTGGCGGCGGCTCCGCGGGCGGCGGTTCCGCGGGCGACGGGTTCGCGCTCGTCTGCGACACGACGAGCACGCTCGAGGACCGCTACGTCTTTCGCAAGTTCATGCGCGACGTGATGCGCTCCGGCCACTACATCGAGATCACGCCCGACGCGCGCGGCGTCGCGCGCGCGTCGTTGCCGGCAGGTGTGAAGGCGGCGCTCGTGACCGGCGATTTCGTCGATCGCAGCAGGTTGGACGCGCTCGATCTGCTGATCGTCCAAGACTGCTATCCGATGGCGGATGCGCGAGTGGACGTTTCGCTGCCGGTGACGGTCATGGCGGAAGTCGCGGGCACGTGGGTCGACGGCCAACACCTGATGCGGCCGCTGCGCAAGGCGTGCGACGGCCCCGGCGAGGCGCGGCCCGACTGGCAGATCGTGAGCGAGCTGGCGCGGGCGATGGGCGCAACCGGCTTCGACTACGAGTCGGCGGCGGCGATCGCGAAGGAGATCCGCGCCACCGGCGCCCGGCTGCAAACGACGCGGCGCGAGGCGCCACTCGCGGCGAGCGATCCGAGCGCGCGGCGCACCCATTTCCGCGGCCACCTGCTCGAAGAGAAGGTCTGCGGCTTGCGCGAGCTCGTCGCGCGCGATCCGGCCGCTGCCGCCGTCGCGGTTGGAGGTTGAGCGTGTTCGAGATTCTCGACAAGCGCGAGGTCGCCCCGAACGTGCACCGCATCGTGATCCATGCCCCGGCGATCGCGAAGAAGGCGCGCGCCGGCCAGTTCGTGATCTTGATGGTCGACGAGAAGTCGGAGCGCGTGCCGTTCACGCTCTGCGAGTGGGACCGCGACGCCGGGACGATCACGCTCGTCGTCCAAGAGGTCGGCCACTCGACGCGCAAGCTCGTGCTGCTGCAGACCGGCGATCACATCGCACACGTCGTCGGGCCGCTCGGCGTGCCGCTCGAGGTCGAGAATTACGGCACCGTCGCGCTCGCCGCGGGCTGCTATGGCATCGGCGCCGTGCTCGGCATCGCGCGCGCGATGAAGGCCGCGGGCAACCGCGTGATCAGCGTCATCGAGGCCGACAGCCACTACCTCTACTATTTCCGCGACGAGTTGCAGGCGGCGTCGGACGAGCTGATCCAGACGACGATCGACGGCTCGCACGGCGTCAAGGGCCACTCCGTCGACGTCATCCAGCGCAAGCTGGAAAGTGGCGAGCGCCTCGATCGCGTGTTCTCCGTCGGCTGCGTCTTCCTGATGATGCTCGCCGCCAGGGTGACGAAGCCGTTCGGGGTGAAGACCATGGTCGCGCTGAACCCGATCATGCTCGACGGCACCGGGATGTGCGGCGCGTGTCGCGTGACGGTCGGCGGAGAGACGAAGTTCGCGTGCGTCGACGGCCCGTTCTTCGACGCGCACGAGGTCGATTGGGACGAGCTCTTGGACCGCCGCGCCGCCTACAGCGAAGAGGAGATTCACGCCGTCGCGCACACCGCGGCCGTCGGGCCGCGGCAGGCCGGCGTGGGGTGATCGACGCGATGGCCGAGCCGGTCAAAAAAAAGAACCTCCCGCGGCAAGAGATGCCGGAGCAGCCGCCGGAGGACCGCGTCAACAACTTCGACGAGGTGCCCTACGGCTACACCGAAGAGCTCGCCATGCAGGAGGCGAGCCGGTGCATCCTCTGCAAGAACCCGAAGTGCGTCGGCGCCTGCCCGGTGAACATCGACATTCCCGCGTTCGTCGCGTTCATCAAGCAGGGCAAGTTCCTCGAGGCCGCGCGCCAGATCAAGCAGGACAACGCGTTGCCGGCGGTCTGCGGCCGGGTGTGCCCGCAGGAAGACCAGTGCGAGGGCGCGTGCGTCATCGGCCTGAAGCACGCGCCGGTCGCGATCGGCCGGCTCGAGCGCTTCGCCGCCGATTACGAGCGCCGCCAAGGCGCCGTCACGATCCCTGAGCTTCCCGCAAAGACAGGCAAACGCATCGCGATCGTCGGCGCCGGGCCCGCGGGGCTGACGGTCGCCGGCGACATGGTGCTGCGCGGCCACGAGGTGACCGTCTTCGAGGCGCTGCAGGAGCCCGGCGGAGTGCTGATGTACGGTATTCCCGAGTTTCGGCTGCCGAAGGAGATCGTGCGCGCCGAGGTCGCGTATCTGCGGGAGCTCGGCGTCGAGTTCGTGATGGACTACGTCGTCGGCCGCAACAGCACGATCCGCGAGCTCCTCGACGAGGAAGGCTATCACGCCGTGTTCGTGGGGACGGGCGCCGGGTTGCCGTCGTTCATGGAGATGCCGGGCGAAAATCTGATCGGCGTGTACTCGGCGAACGAGTACCTGACGCGCGCCAACCTCATGAAGGCGTACCTCTTCCCCGAGTACGACACGCCGCCGATCACACGCCGGCGCGTCGCGGTCATCGGCGGCGGCAACGTCGCAATGGACTCCGCGCGCACGGCGCTCCGCCTCGGCGGCGACGTGACCGTCGTCTATCGCCGTGCCCGCGAGCAGATGCCGGCGCGCGCCGAGGAAGTGCACCACGCCGAGCAGGAGGGCGTGAAGTTCCGGCTGCTCAACAACCCGGTGCGCGTGATCGGCGACGCCCGCCATCGCGTCACCGGCATGGAGTGCATCCAGATGGAGCTCGGCGAGCCCGACGATTCCGGCCGGCGGCGCCCGGTACCGGTCAAGGGCTCGGAGTTCGTGATGGAGGTCGACACGGTGATCGTCGCGATCGGCAACAAGCCGAATCCGCTCGTCCCGCGCACGACGCCCGAGCTGAAGGTCACGAAGTGGGGGACGGTGGTCACCGACCCGCAGACGATGCAGACCTCGATCCCCGGCGTCTTCGCGGGCGGCGACATCGTCTCGGGCGCAGCGACCGTCATCCTCGCGATGGGCCAAGGCCGCATCGCCGCGCGCTCCATGGACGCGTACCTCCGCGGGGAGGCCGTCGCGGCTCCTGCCTGACGCAGCGTCCGTCGTGCGGCGCGGCAGGGAGCGCCTCCCGGCGTCCAGCGGAACGCGCGGGGTAGTGGTCGCGCTGTGGATCTTCCGTTCCCGCAACGTTCGTGGTGGTTGGGCGTCCCAACGGCCGCCCGGGAGGCGCTCCCCGCCGCGCCGTGCGCCGTCCGCCGGATCACGCAGCGAAACGCAGCACCAGCCCGCCCACACGCGCGCATCGAGCGCGCATACACGCGATGAGCGTACCGCGCCTCGTCGCGTGCACGCCGAGCCTCGTTGACCGCGCGGCGAGCACACCGCGCGAGTCTTCGAGCGCGCGACGAGCACCGCGCGTCGTCGAGCGTGCGACGTCGCGCCCGCTGCGGCGCGTGCGCAGCACGCCGCCGCTGGGGAACGTCCAACGCCACCTCGGGCGGCGTCGGGGTGCCGCGCGCAGGCGCATTAGACCGCCTCACCACCACGACGTTGCGGAAACGGAAGTTCCACAGCGCAACCACCGACCCGCGCGGTCTACTAAGCCAGCGCGCGGCACCCCGACGCCGCCCGCGCGGAACGATGGACGCCCCGACAGCACGCGGCGCTCATGCGCCGCGCGCCGCGGATCGATCGTCGCGACCACGTGTAGTCGATGCTACGCGCGCCCGCGTCGCAGCGTCACAGACTCTTGACGTACTTCGCGACCGCCGCCGCTTCCTCGTCGGAGAGCTTCGCCTTGGGATGCGTCGTGCCCGCTTTACCTTCCTTGATGAACTTCGCGATGTCGGCATCCGACATCCCCTTCACGGCCGCACCGGACAGATCCGCCGGCTTGTTCTTCATCGCCTTCGCCGCCGCACCGTCGCCTTTACCCGCGGCGCCGTGACAGGACGCGCAGCTCTTGTCGTAGAGCGCCTTCCCGTCCGCGCTCCACGCGACCGAGGTGCCAAAGCCGACTATGAGCAAACCCGCCATCAACGTTGTCACCCTCTTCATGGTGTCCTCCCTCCGTTGCTCGCGATCGCGTCGCGAAGTGTGCGCCTATCGTGGGCGAGATCACGCGCCACCACCAGCGTCGCAGCGTCCGTACGGCAGGAACTCCCCCGTCTCATGTCCCGCCCACGCGCGACGCTTGTCATGCGACGCTTTCCTGCGCTCGAGCAGCCGCGCTGCGAGCCGGCCATTCGGCTAATTGCCGCGTGCCGCCGCCATGGTCAACCCCCTGCGTCCAGGCAATCCCGCCGGCGACATGTGGTCGCACGTGAACGGCAGCCAACGCGCTGCTGGAGTCGCCGCGCTCGCGTCGGTATAGCGGGCGCCGTGGACGGCGGTTCGGAATCGGCAACGCCGCTCGGCGCGACGCTCGACCGCGGCGGCGTCAGCTTCGCGCTGTTCTCACAGCACGCCGACGCCGTCGAGCTCTGCCTCTTCGATGCCGCCGCGCCGTCGCGTGAGGTCGCGCGCGTCGCGCTCGCCCGGGACAGGGACGCGGTGTGGCGGACGCGCGTCGCCGGCCTCGGCGTCGGCACGCTCTACGGGTACCGCGTCCACGGCCCGTACGCGCCGGCGGAGGGCCAGCGCTTCAATCCGGCGAAGCTGCTGATCGATCCCTACGCGCGCGCGATCATGCCGCTCGCGGCATGGAGCGATCGCCTCCTCGGCTACGTGCCGCATGCGTCCGAGGAGGACCTCGCGCGCGACGACCGCGACGACGCCGACGTCGCGCCGCGCTCGATCGTCGTCGACCCGTCGTTCGACTGGGGCGACGACCGGCCGCCGCGCGTCCCATGGGAGCGCACGCTCGTCTACGAGGCCCACGTGAAGGGGCTCACCGTCCTGCATCCCGCGGTGCCCGCCGATCTCCGCGGCACATATGCGGGGCTCCACGCGGCCGCCGTCCTCGAGCACTTGGTCGCGCTCGGCGTCACCGCCGTCGCGCTGCTGCCGGTGCACCACGCCGTCGCCGAGCGCCACCTCGCCGCGCACGGTCTCACCAACTACTGGGGGTACAACACGATCGGCTTCTTCGCCCCGGACGGGCGGTTCGCGACCCGCGGCGGACGCGGCGAGCAGGTGCGCGAGTTCCAGACGATGGTGCGGGCGCTTCATCGGGTCGGCATCGAGGTGATCCTCGACGTCGTCTACAACCACACCGCCGAGGGCGATCGCTTCGGTCCGACGCTCGCGTTCCGCGGCATCGACAACCGCGTGTACTACCGCCTCGATCCCGCCGACCCGCGCACGTACGTCAACGTCACCGGCTGCGGCAACACCCTCGACCTCCGACACCCGCGCGTTCTGGCGCTCGTCGTCGACAGCTTGCGCTATTGGGTCGAGACGATGCGCGTCGACGGCTTCCGTTTCGACCTCACCTCGGCGTTGGCACGCGACGGCGGCGCCTTCGATCCGAGCGCGCCGCTTTTCGCGGCGCTGCGCGCCGACGCGGTCCTCGCCGAGGTGAAGCTCATCGCGGAGCCATGGGACGCGACCGCCGAGGGCTATGCGCTCGGACGCTACCCGGCGCCGTGGCGCGAATGGAACGATCGCTACCGTGACGACGTGCGCCGCTGGTGGCGTGGCGAGCCGGGGCGCGTCGGCGCCGTCGCGAGCCGCCTCGTCGGCTCTCCCGAGCTCTTCGCCCATAGCGGTCGCGGCCCGACGGCGAGCATCAATTTCGTGACGGCGCACGACGGCTTCAGCCTCCGCGACCTCGTGAGCTACGACCGCAAGCACAACGAGGCGAATCGCGAGGACAACCGCGACGGCGCCGACGACAACGTCAGCTGGAACTGCGGCGTCGAGGGCCCGACCGACGACGTGGCCGTGAACGCGCTCCGCGCTCGGCAACAACGGAACTTCCTCGCGACGCTGCTCCTCTCGTCGGGCGTACCGATGCTGCGCGCCGGCGACGAGATCGGCGCCACGCAGCAGGGCAACAACAACGCGTATTGCCAGGACGACGCGCTCACCTGGCTCGACTGGAATCTCGACGCCGAGCGCGCCGCATTGCTCGCGTTCACCCGCCGCGTGATCGGTCTCGTGCGCCGCCACCCCGGCCTGCGCCGCGCCGAGTATCTCGCCGGCGCGCTCGTCGCCGCGGAGCCCGGCGGCGACCTCGTCTGGTATGCGCCGAGCGGCCGGCTGATGCGCGACGGGGATTGGCACGATCACGAGCGGCGCGCCCTCGGCATGTGGCTCCGCGTCGGCGAGATCAGCCTGCTCGTCGCGCTGAACGCCTCACCCGGTCCAGTTCTCTTCGCGCTCCCCGTCGACGCCCCGCCCGGTACGTGGACGCCGCTGGTCGACACTGCGCGCCCCGCCGCGCTGCCGCGTGCGGTCGCGGACGGCGCGTACGAGCTCGCGCCGCACAGCCTCGCCGTCCTCGCACCGCGCGTGTCGATCGCGTGTTGACGACACGCGTCCCGTTCTTTACGCCTTGAAGGCACGGAGAGGTGAATGAGCGCCGACGACTGGTACAAAGATGCCATCTTCTATGAGCTGCACGTCCGCGCGTTCATGGACAGCAACGGTGACGGGATCGGGGACTTCCCCGGCCTGACCGAGCGCCTCGACTACGTCCGCGACCTCGGGGTGAACTGCATCTGGCTTCTGCCGATGTATCCGTCACCGCTGCGCGACGACGGCTACGACATCGCCGACTATCGCAACATCCATCCCGACTACGGCACCCTCGACGACTTCCAGCGTTTCCTCGACGCCGCGCACGCGCGCAATCTCCGCGTCATCGCCGACCTCGTGATGAACCACACGTCGGATCAGCACCCGTGGTTCCAGGAGGCGCGGCGCTCGCCGGAGTCGCCGTACCGCGACTACTACGTGTGGAGCGACACCGATCAACGCTACAAACAAGCGCGGATCATCTTCCTCGATAGCGAGGTCTCGAACTGGACGTGGGACCCGATCGCGCGCCAGTACTACTGGCACCGCTTCTATCATCACCAGCCCGACCTCAATTTCGACAACCCGGCGGTCCGCGCCTCCATGCTCGACATCATGCGCTACTGGCTGGATCGCGGCCTCGACGGCTTTCGCGTCGACGCCGTGCCGTATCTCTTCGAGCGCGAGGGCACGAACTGCGAGAACCTGCCGGAGACGCACGCGTATCTGAAGGAGCTGCGCGGCGAGATCGACGCCCGTTACCGCGGCCGCATTCTCTTCGCCGAGGCGAATCAGTGGCCGAGCGACGTCCGGCACTACTTCGGCAACGGCGACGAGTGCCACATGGCTTTCAACTTCCCGCTCATGCCGCGCATCTTCATGGCGCTCAGACGCGAGGAGCGCCGGCCGATCATCGACATCGTCCGTCAGACTCCCGAGCTGCCGCCGAGCTGCCAATGGGGGAACTTCCTTCGCAACCACGACGAGCTGACGCTCGAGATGGTGAGCGACGAAGAGCGCGACTACATGTACCTCGAGTACGCGAAGGACGCGCGCATGCGCTTGAACCTCGGCATCCGCCGCCGCCTGGCGCCGCTCATGGAGAACGGCCGCCGCCAAATGGAGATACTCCACAGCCTGCTGCTCTCGCTGCCGGGGAGCCCCGTCCTCTACTACGGCGACGAGATCGGTATGGGCGACAACATCTACCTCGGCGACCGCAACGGCGTCCGCACGCCGATGCAGTGGACGGGCGACCGCAACTCCGGCTTCTCGCGCTGCGACCCCGAGCGCCTCTACCTGCCGGTGAACGCCAACCCCGTCTATCACTACCAGTCGGTGAACGTGGAGACGCAGCTGCGGACGCAGACGTCGCTGCTCAATTGGGTGAAGCGCCTGATCCGCGTGCGCCAGAAGTATCCTGTCTTCGGGCGCGGCACGATCGAGTTCCTGCTGCCGGAGAACGAGAAGATCCTCGCCTACGTGCGCGAGGACGGCGATCACACGATCCTCTGCTGCAACAATCTCTCGCGCTTCGCGCAAGCCGCGGAGCTGAACTTGCGCCGCTTCGCCGGCCACGTCCCCGTCGAACTGCACGGCGAAACGGCATTCCCGCGCATCGGCGAGCTGCCGTACTTGCTGACGTTCGCGCCGCACGGCTTCTACTGGTTCCGTCTCGCACGTCCGTGACGCGCGTCGCCGCATGATCGTCATCGTCCACGGCTACGACGGCTCGGGTCCGGGCCATTGGCAGCGCTGGCTGTACGACGAGCTGCGGGCAGCCGGCGCGGACGTCGTGTTCCCGGACCTGCCGGCACCGGCGGCGCCGCAAAAAGACGAGTGGGTCGCCGCGCTCGCGACCGCGGTCGCCGGCGCGCGGACACCGCTGACGTTCGTCTGCCACTCGCTGGGGTGTTGGGCGGTCGATCACTGGCTGACGACCGTCGACACGACGCGAGTCCACGCGGCGCTGCTGGTCGCACCACCCTCCCCGCTTCTGCCGTTCGAGCCCGTCGAGAGCTTCCTGCCGCCGCCGCGCCGGCGCGCCTCATGGGCGCCGTTCGCCGCCCGCACACTCGTCGTCGGCAGCGACGACGACGACTACACGAGCGCCGACGAGATCGCCGAGGTCGCGCACGCGCTCGGCGCTGAGCATCGCATCGTGCCCCGCGCCGGTCACATCAATGTCGCGTCCGGCTACGGCGCGTGGCCGTTCGCCCTCGAGTGGCTGCGCGAGGTCGGTGCCTGCTAAGCGACTCGCACATGGACATGACGGCGCGGTCGTGTCACGCCGTACGAGAGGAGGACAGCGCCATGGATGCGCGCGACGTCGTGATTCCCCAAGGCATGGAGGTCTTCTACGAGCGGCTGCATTTCGCACCCGCCGTCAAGGACGGTGACCGGCTCTACTGCGCGGGCGTGATCGGCGTCGGCGCGGACGGCGCACCGCCCGCGGAGCCGGAAGCGCAGTTCACGCAGGCATTCGAGCTCCTGAGCGCCGTGCTGACGACGGCCGGCGTCTCGTTCGCGGACGTCGTCGACGTGACGACCTTTCACGTTGGGCTGCAGGCACACCTCCGCACGTTCGCGAAGGTGAAGGATCGCTATCTGAACGCGCCCTACCCCGCCTGGACGGCGATCGGGATCACCGAGCTGGCGGTGCCCGGCGCGTTGGTCGAGATCAAGGTCGTCGCACGACTCGCACAGTGAGCCGCCGCCGAGCAGCTATGCGGCGCCGATCTGTCGCTCGTAACGCACGTCGATGAGAGCGTCGATGCCGGTGCGCGTCGGCCGCGCGCACGTAGGGCTTGCCCTCGCAGAGCTCGCCCTCGTAGGACTTGCCCTCGCAGGATGCGCGCACCCACACGCGCGGCGCTGGGAGACCCTGCCGATGCCGCCGCCAATGCCGTCCGCACGTACGAGCGGCATGGCCCAGGTGAACGGCGTCGCCGTGTACTACGCCATCTACGGCGAGGGGCCGCCGCTGCTCCTGCTGCATGGCGGACTCGCGAGCGCCGATTGTTGGAGCGGACAGATTCCGGCGTTCGCGGCGGCTCACGAGGTCATCGTCATGGACAGCCGCGGCCACGGGCGCAGCACACGCGACACGCGGCCGTTCTCGTACGATCTCATGGCCGCCGACGTCGTCGCGCTGCTCGATCATCTCCACGTCGCGAGGACGTCGATCGTCGGCTGGAGCGACGGCGCCATCATCGGGCTCGACATCGCGATCCACCATCCCGAGCGACTGGATCGTCTCTTCGCATTTGGCGCCAACTTCGCCCCGAGCGGCCTGAAGCCGGATGCCGAGCGCGATCCCGTGGTCGCCGCCTACATCGAGCGCGCAGGCAAGGACTACGCGCGCGTGTCACCCACCCCGCGCGACTACGACGCGTTCGTCGCCGCGATCTCCACGATGTGGAGCACACAGCCGAACTTCACTGCCGAGGAGCTCGCACGGATCACGGCACCGACGATGATCGCCGACGGCGAATACGACGAGATGATCCGGCGCGATCACACCGAGGCGCTGGCCCGCGCGGTTCCCGGGGCGCGCCTTCTCCTGATGCCTCGGGTCAGCCACTTTGCGCATTGGCAGTCACCGGAGGACTACAATCGCACCGTGCTCGCGTTCGTCGACGTGCCGACCGGCAAGTAGCGGCGCTCGTGCTTCGCGTTTGCTACGTACTGTGGTCGCGCTGTAGCGACGTGCGCGCTTGCTGCAACGCTTGCACGGCGGCGGGACTCGAGACGGCCTCGATCAGATCGTCGATCAACGCGAGCTGCTGCGCGACCTGCTCGTCGGACCAGTCTGCCGAAACTACGTCTTGCTCGTAACGGACGTTCGTCCATTCGACGAAATAACTTTTCCAGAAGGGCGACCTTGCGCCCGATCCAGAGAATCGCAACTGCTTTCCCTCGAGCGCGCGCAGCGCGCCGCGCGCACGGGGGCGTAGTCAAATAGGCACGCGAATACCGCGCCGCGCGAGCACCAACGTCATCGCGACGATCGCTACGACGCACACGACGACAGCCACCAAGCCGCCGATCTCGGGCAGCGCCGGCTGACGTCCGAGGAAATACGCGACCGGGTAGTAGACCAGCACGTATTGCAGCACCCACGCCGTGAGCGCGCTCGCGCCGAGGCGAACGAGCGAATCGGGAAAGCGCCAGCCGCGCGCCTCGAGCCGCGACAGCGTGCCGATCAACGACGCCGAGGCCGCGGTCGCGAGCAGCACGAAGCTGCTCGAGCCGGTCAGCTTGTTGAACGGCACGCCCGCGAGCCGCAGCGCGACCGCGAGCGCCAGCGCGCCGAGCGCGACGGTAACGGCGCGCCGCTCGTACGCGACGATCTCCCCCTTCGCGAGCGGACGCCCGACGACGTACCCCATCAGGGTGATCGGTATGAACGGCAGGGAATCCACGAGCGAGCGGTGGACCTCGTTGTTCCCGGGGCCGTAGTGCGTCGCAATGATGAGCGCCGCGACGGCGACGATCAGCGCGTCCGGCAGCTCGGAGAGCGCGACGGCGACGAGACCGCCGGCGCCGAGCGTCTGCAAGACGCCCCAGCGAAGCTCCAGGCTCTGCGCGGCAATCGCGTCGAGGACGGCACCGAGCGCGACGAGCAGCAGAAAGCGGCGCGCGGCAAGCCAGCGGGCGCGCCGCGCCTCCGCCTGCCGCCCGCGGCGCTCGAGGAAGAGCACGAGGGAGACGCCGACCAGGAACTGGAACATCGGCGCCGGCAGATCGAGCGGCAGGAGCTCGTCGCCGAGGTTATGGGAGAGCCAGTGCGGCCGCTCGGCGGCAAAAACGTTCACGAGATTGGCGACCAGCATCGCGACGACGGCGAGGGCGCGCGCGACGTCGAGGAAGCGCAGGCGCCGCGCCGCCGACGGGGAGCTGGCAGCCGCGCGACTCACCGCACGAGCGCGTGCTTTCCGTCGTCCGCCGGCGTCGCCGTCGGCGGACGTTGCAAAGGACTCTCGACCGCCGCGGGCTGCGCGCCGGGCGCAGCCCGCGCGAGCTCGGGCCCGCACGCGGGCTCGCCCGGCTTGAGGCGCGCGAAGTCGGGCCGCTCGATGACGCCGAAGATCTCGTTCGGCCGCGCGAGCGCACGGAAGAGCCGGTCCATCATCGCCGCCTGCGTACGGTGGCTCTCGAGCGCCGCCAGCTTGGCCTCGACCTGAGCGGCATCGAGCGAGAGCGAGTACCAGCGAGCAGCCGGGAAACTCACGGGCGGGACCGGCAGCGTGCCCGGGACGGACGGCGGCGGCGGCCACCAGCCGTCGTGCACGAGGTACGTGAGCAGCCGATCGGGAATCTTCGAGTCGCCTCCGGGCTCGGCGGCGAGCGATTTCAGCGCCGCCAGCAGGAACGTGAACGTCGCGCAGTGGTCGGGGTGGGTATCGACCGGCATCGGCACCGCGATCCAGTCGGGATCGGCGAGCGCGACGAGGTGCGCGATCTGGTTGATGAGCTCGCGGCTCGTGTACGGCGCGTGTGGATTGAACGCCTCGGGATAAGGCGGCCGATCGTCGCGGGTGAACGGCGACTGGAACGCGGGGACGTGCGGCCCGCGCCGCCAGATCTCTTGCAGCCCACCATCGGGAAAGCCGAGGAACGTCACCGAGAGCGGCAGGACGTGGTAATGCTCGAGCGCGACCAGCGCTTCGGCGCGGCGGAGCTCGCCGAAGCCGCGATAATCGACGGCGGTCGGCTGGCGATGCCCGGTCGCGAGCGCCACCGCCTCTGGGTAGCCGTCGCCGCTCGTCATGAAGAGGACGTGGACGCGGCCGCCTTTCTCCAGGACGTGCTGCATGAGGCCGCCGGCGCCGAGCGATTCGTCGTCGGGATGCGGCGCGATGACGAGGAGGCGGAGCTTCGAAGGCACCTCGAGCGCCGTGAAGTCATGCACGCCGGTGGCGCCCCGTCCGGGCGCGGTGCTGACCAGCGGAACGCCGGACGGTGAAGCGTTCAGCGGCCCGACCGCCGGCGACGGCGCGACCACGGGCGGCGCGACGCGCGGCCTCAGCGCCAGCGCGGCGACGACGAGGATGCCGAGCGCCGTCGCCACCACGATCCAGTTTCGACCCTTGCCTTTACGCCGCAACCGCGCCACCCTCACCGCCGTCTCTCGAGCATATCCCTCTTTGATATCGGCATCGACCGGCGCCGTCACTACCAGTACCCGGCGGCGGGGTGCCCTGGCGCGCGGAGTATCGACGATGACGCATTTCCGGACCTGTCCCTTGTGTGAGGCGACCTGCGGGCTCGCGATCAGCACGCGCGACGCCGAGATCACCGCCATCCGCGGTGACGCCGACGACGTGTTCAGCCACGGCTTTCTGTGTCCGAAGGCGTACGCGTTGAAGGACCTCGACGCCGATCCCGACCGCCTGCGGACGCCGCTCGTCCGCCGCGGCGGCCGCCTCGAGCCCGCGTCGTGGGACGAGGCGTTCGCCGAGGTCGAGCGCGGCCTGAAGGCCGTCATCGACGCGCACGGGCGACAAGCGATCGGTGCCTACGTCGGCAACCCGAACGCGCACAACCTCTCAGGCATGGTGTACATGCCGGTATTCCTGCGCGCGCTCGGCACCCACAACGTCTTCTCGGCGAGCACCGTCGACCAGATGCCGAAGCAGGTGTCGGCGGGCCTCATGTTCGGTACGGTCCTCAGCATCCCGATCCCCGACGTCGACCGCACCGACTACCTGCTCATGCTCGGCGCCAACCCGCTGGCGTCGAACGGCAGCCTGCTCACCGCGCCCGACATGAAAGGACGTCTCCGCCGCCTACGCGCGCGCGGCGGGCGGCTCGTCGTCGTCGATCCGCGGCGCAGCCGGACGGCGCACGAAGCCGACGAGCACGTCTTCATCCGCCCCGGCACCGACGCGCATCTTTTGTTCGCGATGGTGCACACACTCTTCGAGGAGCGGCGCGTCGCGCCCGAACGGCTGGCCGAGCATCTCGCCGGGCTCGAGGAGGTACGGGCGCTGGCACGCGACTTCGCGCCGGAGCGTGTCGCCGAGGTCTGCGGTGTGTCCGCCGATACCATTCGCCGCTTGGCGCGCGAGCTCGCGGCCGCGCCACGTGCCGCCGTCTACGGCCGTATCGGCACCTGCACGCAGGAGTTCGGCACGCTCGCGAGCTGGCTCGTCGACGTGTTGAACGCGCTGACCGGCAACCTCGACCGCGAGGGCGGCGCGATGTTCACCAAGGCCGCGGCCGGCTCACGCACCGCGCACGGGCCGGGCGGCCGCGGCCGCGGCGTCCAGTTCGGGCGTTGGAAGAGCCGCGTCCGCGAGCTTCCCGAGTTCTACGGCGAGCTGCCCGCCGTCTGCCTCGCCGAGGAGATCGAGACCGCGGGCGACGGCCAGATCCGTGCCCTGGTGACGGTCGCGGGCAACCCCGTGCTCAGCACGCCGAACGCTGCGCGCCTCGATCGTGCCCTCACGTCGCTCGAGTTCATGGTGAGCGTCGACATCTACCTGAACGAGACGACGCGGCACGCGCACGTCGTCCTCCCGGCGCCCTCGACGTTGACGCGCGGCCACTACGACCTCGCGCTCTACAACCTCGCGGTGCGCAACGTCGCCCACTACTCGCCGCCGCTCTTCCCGCTCGCCGACGGCGAGATGGAGGAATGGCGCATCCTATTGCGTCTCGCCGCGATCGCCACCGGCCAGGGCGCGCAGGCGGACACCGACGCCGTCGACGACTTCGTCGCGACGCAGGTCGTGCAGCGAGAGGTCGGCGCGAGCGGCTCGCCGATCGCCGGACGCGAGCCGTCCGAGATCATGGCGGCCCTGGCGCCGCGCCGCGGCCCCGAGCGGATCCTCGACCTGATGCTGCGAAGCGGCCCGTACGGCGACCACTTCGGCGCCAACCGCGGCGGCCTGACGCTTGCCCTCCTCGAGGAGCACCCGCACGGCATCGACCTCGGGCCGCTCACGCCGCGGATTCCCGAGGTGCTGCGGACGCCGTCGGGCAAGATCGAGCTCGCGCCGCCGGCGATCGTCGCCGACATTCCGCGGCTGCGCGACGCGCTCGCGCGCGCACGGACGGAGATGGTGCTCGTCGGCCGCCGTCACTTGCGCTCGAACAACTCGTGGATGCACAACCTCGACGTCCTGGTGAAGGGCAAGCCGACGTGCACGTTGCAGCTGCATCCGGTGGACGCCGCGCGCCTCGGCCTCGGCGACGGCGAGACGGCGCGCGTCACATCGCGCGTCGGCGCCGTCGACGCGCCGGTGGAGCTCACCGACGCGATCATGCCCGGCGTCGTGAGCCTCCCCCACGGCTGGGGCCACGATCAGCCGGGTGTCGTGCTGCGCGTCGCGCGCGCGCACGCCGGCGTCAACAGCAACGTTCTCGCCGATGAGCTCGCGCTCGATCCGCTCTCCGGCAACGCCGTCTTGAACGGCATCCCGGTGACGATCTCGCGGGTTGACCGAGTCTCGACGACTCCATAAACGGGTCGCATGTCCGACCCTGCACACGTGGTCGCCGACGCGCCGGTGCTCGGCGACGCCGTCGATCCTTCGAGCCTCTTCGACACCTGGCGGAAGATCATCGCAAGCGGCAACATTCCCGCCGGGCGCCGCATCGATGCCGTGTCGCGTTGGCTCCTCATCACACGCGCGTGCGTCTTCTCGATGACAATAACCTCGGGACTGATCGGCGGTCTCCTCGCCGCGGCGACGGCGCCGCACTCGCGCTGGGGACTCTTCGCACTCGCCCTTCTCGGTCTCGTGATCGCCCACGCCGGCAACAACATGATCAACGATTATTTCGACACCACCGGCGGGGTCGATACCGAGGGCTACACGCGCACGCTGTATGCGCCGCACCCACTGTTCTCCGGGCTCATCAGCAAGAACGGCCTGCGTGCGGCGATCGTCGCCTGCAATCTCGTCGACCTCGGAATCCTCGTCGCGCTCGTGCGGGCGCGCGGCTGGCCGGTCGCCGCGTTCGCCCTCGCCGGTCTCTTCGTGAGCGTCTTCTACGTGGCGCCGCCGCTCAAGCTGAAGCATCACGGCCTCGGCGAGCCGGGCGTCTTCCTCGTCTGGGGTCCGCTGATGATCTGCGGGACGTACTACGTGACCGCGGGAACGTTGCCGTGGTGGACGTGGGTGGCGTCGATTCCGTACGCGATCGTGGTGACGACGGTGCTGATCGGCAAGCACGTCGACAAGTACGAACAGGATCGCGCGCGGGGGATCCACACGCTCCCGGTGCTGCTCGGCCGCACGGCGTCCTTGCGTCTCAATCAAGCGCTGATGATCGGCTTCTACCTGACGGTGTTCGCCCTGGTCGCGCGTGGCGTGCTCGGGTGGGGTGTGCTCCTCGTCGTCGCCGCGCTCCCGCGGCTCGTCGAGGTGCTGCGGGCGTACTCGCAACCGAAGCCGGCGGCCCCGCCCCCGGGCTACCGCATTTGGCCGCTCTGGTTCGTCGCCCTGGCCTTCCATCACAACCGCCTCGCCGGCGCGCTCTTCGTCGTCGGGCTGGCGGTGAACGCGCTCCTCGGTCTCTGACGCGCGTCGTCGATGCCGCGCGCGGCGCAGATCCCGGCACCCGGCAGACGCGCGCGCGGCTCGCGGAGCGGGCGCCCGATCATGGCGCTCCTCGATCTTCTCGGGCGGCGCTGGGCGCTGCGCATCCTGTGGGAG
>JBGPOW010000074.1:0-18240 GCA_041488235.1 Binatia bacterium | reverse complement strand
GTGGGGGGGGGGGGGGCGGCCCCCCCCCCCCCCCCCCCCCAAACCCCGGCCGGCCCCCCCCGGGGGGCGCCCCCCCACGCCCCCCCCCCCCACCCCGCCTCCACGACGACCTGCCGATCGGCACCTTCGTCATCGCCGACCATCGCGTCGCCGCGCCTGCGGCACGGCTCGCCGCTCACGCACGCCGCCGCGCGGTCGCCGGTAGCAGGCGGCAGCGTCGGCGCGCGATCGTCATGGGGACCGTCGAGGCGCCACGTCGACTCGCCGCCCTCGCGCGACGTCCGGCCGCCGGTGTCGCGACCGCCCACGTCGTCAGAGGAGGAAGACGCAAGACGCCCGACGCACGTGATGGAGTCGTCGGTGAGGCCGAGGAGGAAGCGCTCGCGCTCGACCTCGACGAGCGCGAGGAGGCGCTTGCTGCCGAGCGCGCGCGTCGCGACGAGGCGGATGACGTCGTCCGGACGGGCGCCGGTGCGCCGGCGTTGCCACCAGACGGCAGCGCCGGCGACGAGGGCGATGGCCCCGACGACCAGAAACGGCGTCAGGGAGAGGTCGGGCGGAGCGGAGGGCATCAGCGCAGGCGCTCGACCCGTTCCGTCGGGCTCACGATCTCCGTGAGACGCACGCCGAACTTCTCGTTGACCATGACCGCCTCACCGCGCGCGACCGCTCTGCCGTTGATCAAGACGTCGAGGGGCTCGCCGGCGAGCTTCGCGAGCTCGATCACCGATCCGGCGCCGAGCGCCAGGAGCTCGCGTACGGGCATACGCACCCGGCCGAGCTCGACGCTCACAGCGAGCGGTACGTCGAGAATCAGATCCAGCGTTGCGCTGTCGCCGTCCTGGCGGGTGCTCGTCATCGCTGCGGCTTCGTCGGCCATTTTCACTCTCCTCGTGCGGCGCCGAGTACGCGGATCGCGTTGTGGCCGCGACTCACGCCGGCCAAGCCGGTCATCACGTGAACGTTCTCGACGCGCAGCGCGACGGGATCCTCGCCGCGCGCGCCGAGGGCCAGCACGTCGCCGACGCGCAGGCTCAAGAGCTGGCGCGTCGAGATCTCGTGGTGGCCGAGCTCGGCGCTGACGGTGACCTCCGCTTGGCGGACGACACGGCCGAGCGCCGCGATCCATTCGCGGTCGCCACCGCTCGCGCGGGCTGCGGGCGCGCCCTCGAGCCGCTCACGGATGGGCTCGAGGCTCGCATACGGCATGCCGAGCAGCAGCGACACCGCACCGTTCCCGATGTCGCATCCGAGCTCGAGCACGACGACCGGCTCCGACGGCCCGGCGATCGCGACGCGCGTCGGATTCGACTCGACGCCGACGAGGGCGCACTCGATCCGTTGCACCGACGTCCAGGCTTCCGCCAAATCGGCGAGGACGCGCGCGCCGACACGGCGCAGCGTCTGCTGCTCGAGCGTCGAGTACTCGCGACCGTCGGTGCCTTCCGGCAGCCGTCCGAGTCCGCCGAACACGCGATCGACGAGCGCGAACGCCAACGGCGCGGGAATCGCCAACAGGCCTTGACCGCGGAGCGGCGTCAGGCTGAACAGCTGCAGACATGCCGCCGTGGGCAGGCGGTCGCGGAGCGTGGCGAAGCGGACGATCTCGAGCGCGCCGAGCGTGAGCGTCGGCGTCACGCCCGCCTCGCTCGCGAACGAGGCGCGCAGCAGTCGGACGAACGTCTCGTGCACGAGATCGAGCGCGGGAAACCGCCGGCCCGCGAGGCGATCCGCGGCGAGGACATCATACGGACGCACGCCGCCACGCGGCGGCTGCTCGCCCTCGACCGCCACGTCACCGTGCTCCATGCCGTGCAGCAGCGCGTCGACCTCGTCTTTCGAGAGTGTCTCGTTCATTGCACGATGAACTCGGTGAAGTAGACGGCCTTCACGGCGTCGCGATCGAGCACCTGATTGATCCGGGCGATGATCTCCTCGCGCAGCTGTTGCTTGCCCTCGGCGGTGCGCACCTCGTCGAAGGTCTTGCTGCTGAGGAGCGTGAGCAGCAGATCGCGGATCTGCGGCAGGTGCGCGTTGACGTCGGGCGGGACGGCGGCGCCCAGGAACTCGATCTGGAAGGTCGCCTTCAGGTAGCGCGAGCCGCCTTCGTCGGCGAGGTTGGCGATGAAGGTTTCGAGCGGCAGGATCGGGGCGGGTCCCTTCTCGGCCTTGCCGCCATGCGCGCTCTCCTCGACCGCCGCCGTCGCCTCCGCGTGACGATTCTTCGCGCCACCGAACGGCAGCACGCCGAGGTACCACGCCGCGGCGCCACCGCCGGCGAGCAACACGACCACGCTCGCGATCAGCGGCAGCTTCGATTTCTTCTTCGCCGGAGCCGACTCGTCTCCGGCCGGTTGCGGCGTTGTCTCCTCCCCCTCGGCCATCCGTCCTCCCGGGACGCGGGTCATCTCCGTGACTCCCGCGGTCCGTTCGGGGGAAGCAGCAAGCGATGTGCCCGCGCGAGCGCGGGCACATCGATCGCGCGCGAGCGGCAACGTTGCGGAAAGACGTGAGGAGGTGCGCGCGAGGACCGCACCCGACGCGTGCTCCAGGTCATCGCCCCGGAGCACGCGTCAGGATTCTGCCCCCGCGCTCGGCGGGCGGAGGACTATCGCACGATGTTGATCAAATCATTCAGCAACTGATCGCTCGACGTGATCACGCGGGCGTTCGCCTGGAAGCTGCGCTGCGTGGAGATCAGGTCGATGAACTCCTGCGCGATCGAGACGTTCGACTGCTCGAGGGCGCCGGCGACGATGTTGCCGAGACCGCCCGACTCCGGCGTGCCGATGGCCGGCGATCCGGAATCGACGGACTCGCGGTACATGCCGTTGCCGAGGGGCGTGAGCGCGTCCGGGGCGGTGAAGCTCGCGAGGGCGAGCTGGAAGAGCGGGCGGCTCTGGCCGTTGTCGAAGATGCCGGTCACGACGCCCGACTCGCTGAACTGGAGGTTCAGCAGCTGACCGGCGCCGAACCCGTCCTGCGACTGGAAGCTCACGGCCGACGGGCCGGCGAACTGGGTGATGCCGTCGATCCCCTGCCCCGGATTGTTCACCGGGTCGGTGTTCGCGGTGCCGAAGTTGAGCGTGATGTCCTGCGGGGTCGCTCCGGTGAAGGGGAGGGTCGCCACTCCTGGCGTCACCGGCGCGCTGAGAGAACCGTCCGTGTTGAAGCTCAAGTGGCCGTTGCCGACGATCTGTAAGTCGCCGCTCGTGCCGCCGACCTCGCCGGAATCGACGCCGACGTTGTAATCCCATTCGTTCGGCGCAGTCTTCGTGAAGAAGAAGTTGAGTGTGTGCCGCGCGCCGAGCGAGTCGAAGACGTTCATCGACGTGGTGAAGTTCGAGGTGGCGAACGCGGTGTCGAAGTTCGTCGGATCGAAGACGCCGGCGTTCACCAACGGCGCGTCGGCTTGAAGGTTCGCCTTCATGGCGAGTACCGCCGTCGCGCGCGGCTGGCTGCTGGCGCCGGTCACTTGGATGTCCTGCGGGGCACCGACCGGCGCGTTGCTGCTGTTGAGGCCGAAGCCCTGCACCGGCAGACCCTGGAAGGTGACGAGCTTGCCGTTCGAGTCGAGGCGGAAGTTGCCGGCACGGGTGTAGAGGTTGCCGGCGCCGGCGCCGACGACGAAGAAGCCGTTGCCCTCGATCGCGAGATCGGTCGGACCGGCGGTGCTCTCGATGTTGCCCTGCGTGAACGACGCGCTGACCTTGCCGATGCGGACGCCGAGCCCGATCTTGCCGGCGTCGCCGCCGCCGCCCTGCGCCGAGAGGAGATCGGCGAACTCGGTGCGGCTGCCCTTGAAGCCGACGGTGTTCACGTTGGCGATGTTGTTGCCGATCACGCTCAGCGAGGCGCCGGTCGCGATGAGACCGCTGCGCGCGGTCGAGAGTGCTCCGAAAATGGCCATGGTTCGTCTCCTTCGTCGTTGTGCTGTGTGGTGATCTTGTCTCAGGTCCCGGCGGGCGGCTGAACGCGCACCTCGCGCACGTCGGTCACGGCGATGCGGCGGTCGCCGACCAACAGGACCGGCGCCGCCCCCGAAAGATCGACGCCGGTCACGACGCCGCCGCCCGTCGACTCGACCGGGGTCGCATTGCCGTTCCCGTCGCCGAGCCAGAGCTGCACGGCATACGTCCCATCCGCGAGCTTCGGCACGTCGGCGATCTTGCCGAGGTCGAGCGTGTGCGGTCCGGCGTTCTGCGCGCCGAGAATCACGTCGGCGACGGTGCCGCCGCTCGCGTCCAGGATCTTCGCCTCGACGGTGCCGCTGCTCGCGAGCGTGTAGTCGAGCGTGCTCGCAGCGCCGCTCTTCACGTCGACGGTGTTGCTGGCACCACGCACTTCCTTGCCGAGGAACCCGACCGCGTCGAGGTTGCCGACCGACCCGCCGCTCGTGCTACCGTTCTTCAGCGTCTGGTTGATCTCGGTGAGCTGCTGCAAGCTCGAGAACTGCGCCAGCTGGGCGGAGAAGTTGGCGCTGTCGAGCGGGTTCAGCGGATCCTGATTTTGCAGCTGCGTCACCAGCAGCTGCATGAAGTCCGCTTGCGTGACGGTGTTGCCGTCTTTGCCGGTAGCTTTGCCGGTGGCCTGCGGCGTCGAGTCGGAGGACGCATTGGCGCCGAGGAGACTCGTGAGCGAGCTCGCGGCGCTGAGCGCGGCAGATGCGGCGATGGGAATCATCGTGTCAGACCCTCACGCTGAGATGTCCGGGTGTCGCCGGCGCGTGGATCGCGACCGGCGCGACCTGCTCGACGGCGCCGTCGCCGTCCGCCGGCGGCGCGACGTCGCGGCGCGCCATGGCGCCCTCGCGCATCTCCGCGAACGTCCCCGTCGACGCCCCGAAACCGAGGTCGACGGAGAAGCCGGCCAGACGCAAATCGCTGCGCTCGAGCGCCGCGTGGAGCAGATGCTGCTCACTGCGGAGGAGCGCGCGTGTCGTGTCGTGCTCGGCGACGATCGCGGCGCGGATGCCGTCGTGCGCGAGCGTGATGCGGACGTCGATGTGGCCGAGGCCGGCCGGCTCGAGGCGCAGGCGCATCTCGCCGCCGCCCCGAAGCGTCGCCACGCGCACGGACTCGACGACGCGCTCCGCCCACGGGCTGATACCCGCGTCTGCAGCGCGCCGCGGCGTCGCGGTGCCATCGGTCGTCGTACCGAGCGTGCCCGTCGCGTCACGGGCGCTCGTGGCCACGCCCGTCGTGCGGGCGCCGACGTCGGCGTCGGTCGCGACGCGCTCGCGATCCGCGGTCGCGGTGAGCTCCGGCACGGTCGAAACAGCCGGGCGCCCGGGAGAAATTTCGCCGTCGCGCGCAGCCGTCGCCGCCGGGCCGTCGATCCGTTGCTCGCGACCGGCCTCCGCCACGCGCGCCGAGCGGCCGCGTTCGGCCTGCCCCGCGGCCCCTGCCGTCGCATCGTCGTAGCCTTTCCCGTCGGACGCGGAGCCGACGGGCGTCGCGGCGTGCTCGCGCGCCGTGCCGGCGCCGACGTGGCGCTGGACGCTCACTGCCTCGCGGCGGAGACGCGCGTCGCCGTTCGCGCCGGCGGTGTGCAGGACGACGGTGGACTGCCCGACGGCGCGGCTCTCGGTCGCCGTCGCCCGTTGCGGTTTCGTCGTGATCTGGGACGGCGTGTCGGGTGCGGCCCGCACGGGCGCCGGCGGATCGACGTCGCCACCTTGGTCGCCCGTGGCGTCGATCGCGGCATCGGTCGCAAGCCCCGCACCACCGCTGGCGGCGGCGTCCGCCTCCGCGGATGCGCCGCCATCGTTCGTCGGCGCGCTCGCGCGATCCGCAGCGGCGGTCGTCATCGCGCCGTTCTCCACCACGGTGTTCTGCTCGGCGCGCGGCGCCGCCGGCGACTCGGCGTCCACCGACGCGGCTGCGGCGCTGCCCCGTTCCCCCGCGTTTGTAGCCGTTGTCGACGCGGGTTCGGTGCCGATCGTCGCTCCGCGGGGAACGCTCGCGCTACCGTCACGGTGTTCCGTGTGCGTCTCATCGGCGACGCGTTCATCGCCGCCGTCGCTGGCGCCGTCGCTTTGCGGAGGGTCCCCGGTCGGACTCGCCGCGACGCTGTCGAGCGACGCTGCGCGGGAAGGGCTCGTGGCCACTTCAGACGCCGCACTCGCCGCAAGGCGCGGCGCCGTTGACGTTGGTACGGTCGCCGCCGTGCCGGCCGCCCCACGACCCGACGCCGGCTCGGCGCTCGTCCCTTGCTCGAGGGTGACGTCGGTCGCGACGGCGACCTGATCCGCTGTCGTGCTACGGGCGCCGGCGACCGCTCGCTGCGCGTGCGAGCCATCGCCCGCAGGCAGCGTCGCTGCCGTCGCCGCGGCGGGAAACGTCGCAACGTCGACTGATCGATGCCCATGTCGCCGTGACGCGCTTCCCGACGTCGGCGCGACGGCGTCCGTCGGCGCGCCGCCGCGAGCGGCATGGGCGGCCGCGGGTGCGGCGGTCGTGCTCGTCTGCGCCGCGTTCGCCGACGGCGTGTCGCTCGCGCCGTCCTCGTCGCCGCGCGCGTCGTCGCGTGACGCGGCAGCGCTCGGATGCGCATCGTCGTGACGTTCCGGCGCGTGATGCGTCGTGCCGTGCGCGTGCACCGCCGCGAGCGCGGTCGAGAAGTCGGCGCCCCGGTCGGCGCGCGCTTCGCCGGTTGCGCCGGAGTCGCCGCGGGGCGCGATCGGAAGCGTGGATGCATCGGTCGCTGCACGTACGCTGGGCATGTCGTGCTCGCGAGAGAGCAAGCGTGGTGCCACGAAGGCACGCCCGCCCACGATGCGTCGTGCAGTCGGGGCGCGGCGCGAACCCGGCAGGAAGCGCCGCCGCGCGGCAGCTTCTGCCTACTAGTGCCCCGTGACGCCGAGCACGTCCCACGCGCCGGCGTCGAGCTCCGCGAGCGAACCGGCGATACGGTCGGCAATCGCGAACCGCGGATCGCCGCCGACCGCTGGATCCGGTACCGCCACGCACGTCATCCGCGCCGCTTTTGCCGCAAGGACGCCGTTCAGCGAGTCCTCGACCGCGCAGCACGCCGTGGGCGCGACACCGAGCTTCCGCGCCGTCGTGAGGTATACGCCCGGGTGCGGCTTCCCGAGCGGCTCCTCCTCGGCCGAATGGGCGCACGCGAACGCCTCGACCAAGTCGAGGCGCTCGAGGACGGCGGCGATGAGCGCGTACGGCGACGACGACGCAAGCGCGAGGCGGATACCGCGTGCCGTGAGGAGGCGCAGCGCCTCGGTCAAGCCTTCCTTACGCGTCGCGCACTCACGGATGCGGGTCCCGACGGCGCGCAGGAGCTCGCGCTCGACCGCCGCTGGGCTCGGCATCGTCCACGGCCGGCGCGCATACCAGTAGGCGACGACCTCGTCCGACCGCAGCCCCATCGTCCGCAGGCAGAGGCCGCGGTCGAGCGTGATGCCGACGGAGGCGAACACCTCGATCTCGGCCTCCTGCCAGAGCGGCTCGGAGTCGAGGAGGACGCCGTCCATGTCGAAGATGACGGCGCGAAGATCGGGCCGCTCGTCGACGTCGCGGAGGTCGCTCGTCATCACGACCTTGTATCGGCTGGCGCCGACGCCGGAAAGCGAGCGCGTGGCTCGCGGCACGCAGAGCGTGCGTGCGGAGTGCCGCCGCCCGTGCGCCTGCATCGGCTCAGCGCGCCGGGCTCGTCGCCAGCGCACGCGTCAGCGCGATCGCCTTCTCCTTGGTCATGAGCGGCAGGATCTCGCCGATCTGCTTCTCCTTCATGCGTCCGAAGATGCTGAGGACGGTTGCCTCGTCGAGGCGCTCGAGGATCGGCGCCGCGTCGGCCGCCTTCATGGCGCCATACACCTTCGCCAGCGACTCGGCCGCCGCGTCGACGGCGGCGCTCGCCGCCTTGGCACGTCCCTGCAGGCGCTTTTCGATCTCCTCGAGACTGGCGACCTTGGCGACGACGTCCTGCTCGAAGAGGTGGAGACGTTCCTCGCGCGCCGCGAGCTCGCGCGCGCGGGTGTCGAGCTCCGCCTGGCGGCGCGTGATCGCGTCGAGCAACGCCCGCGCCTCGGCAGGCTTTGCCGCGGGATCGACGGCCATGCGATCGATGCTCGCGAGCTGCCGCGGCGCGGGCCGGCCGCCGTCGCCGTCGCTCGCCTGTGCAGCGTCGGCCGATTTGGCTGCAGTCGCATCGGCTGCGGCGGCCTTGATCGCGCTCGCGTCCCCGCCACGCGGCGCGCGCGTTTCGGCGGCGAGCGCCAACGCGGCCGAGACGCCGCCCGTGTACCACACCGCCACCAGCGCGAGCTTGACGATCAGGATCAGCGCCAGCCCGACGCGTAACGCGCGACTGCCGCGGCGCCGCCGCGTCTTGGTCGTCTGCTCTTCGTGCGTCATACGTCCCTCCTCGGCCGCGCGCGGCCGTGTCCCAGGATCGCCAGCTCGTCGAGTACGACGGCAGCGGCACGCGACTCTTCCTCCTCCGTGCGCCGGCGCTGCGCCTCGACCAGGTGCTCGAACCGCCGCTCCTCGCGCCGTTCCTCTTGCAGCTCGGCACGCTTGCGCACGATCGCACCGGCGAGGCGCTCCGCCTCGACCGCGCAACGTCGCTCCTCGTCGGCGAGCGCCGCATCGTAGCGGCGGCCGACGTGAAAGGTCTCCGGCGCGAGCAGACCCGCGGCGGCCGCGCGTGCCTCGTCGGCCGCGCGCTGCTCGCGTGCGTCGTCGAGGGCGCGCCGGCGGTCGGCGATCGCCGCGGCCTGCGCGGCCAGCATCTCGAGCTCGTGGTGGCGCAACGTGCGAATCTGCGTCCGCAGGCGCAGCATGCGGACGAGTCGAGTCGAGGTCGCCATCACGCCCCTCCCGCGAGCGTGCCGAGCGCGGCGACGCTGTCGCCGAACGACACGCGCTCGTCGAGTCCTTGACGCAAAAATGCGTTCACCGCGTCGATTTTCGCGACCGCCTCGTCGATGCGGACGCTCGTGCCTGCGCGGTAGGCGCCGATGTTGATCAGGTCCTCGGCATCGCGATGCGTGGCGAGCCAGGCGCGGACGCGCGTCGCCAACGCGCGCTGCGCCGGCGAGGCGAGGTCCGTCATCAGACGCGAGACGCTGCGCAAGACGTCGATTGCCGGGTAGTGTCCTTGATGCGCCAAGGCGCGCGAGAGGACGATGTGGCCGTCGAGCAGGCTGCGTGCGGTGTCGGCGACGGGCTCGTTCATGTCGTCGCCCTCGACCAGCACCGTGTAGAGCCCGGTCACGCTGCCGCGCTCGGTCGCGCCCGCGCGCTCGACGAGCCGCGGCAACATCGCGAAGACCGACGGCGTGTAGCCGCGCGCCGACGGCGGCTCCCCGACCGAGAGGCCAACCTCGCGCTGTGCCATCGCCAGACGCGTCAGCGAGTCCATCATCAGCATCACGTCGCGACCCGTGTCGCGGAAGTACTCGGCGATCGCGGTCGCGAGAAACGCGCCGCGGATGCGGACGAGAGGCGGCTGGTCGGACGTCGCGGCGACGACGACGGAGCGCGCGCGGCCCTCGGGGCCGAGGTCACGCTCGATGAACTCGCGCACCTCGCGGCCGCGCTCGCCGATCAGCGCGATCACGTTGACGTCGGCGCGCGTCGCGCGCGCGATCATCCCGAGGAGCGAGCTCTTGCCGACCCCGGAGCCGGCGAAGATCCCGAGGCGCTGGCCGGTGCCGCACGTGAGGAGCGCGTTGATCGCGCGGATCCCGACGTCGAGCGGCGTCCGGATACGCGCCCGCGTGAGCGGGTTCAACGGCGCGCCGTAGAGCGGGATGTCGCGCTCCGTCGTGATCGGTCTCCCGCCGTCGAGCGGCATCCCGACGCCGTCCAACACCCGCCCGAGAAGGTCGGGCCCGGCGCCGAAGACGGGCCGCTCGCGCACGACCACGATGCGGTTCCCGGGCTCGAGCCCGCTCACGTCGCCGAGCGGCATGAGGAGAACCCGATGCTCGCGGAAGCCGACCACCTCCGTGGGCACCGCGATGCCGTCCCGGCGCTCGATCGCGCAGACGCCGCCGATCGGCAACCCCGGACCATTGCCCTCGATCACGAGGCCGACGACGTTCGTCACCCGGCCGATCATGCGGACGGGATTCACGCGCTGCAGCTGGCGCGCGGCGCCGCGGAAGTCGAGGTCGGACGTGCGACGGCTCGGCACGCCATCCTCTGCGGAGCTCGTGTGTTCCGCCGCCACGGTCATGTGCCGTCGCCGCCGGTCAATGCCGCACGGATGGCGCCCATCTGCCCGTCCACGCCGAGGTCGAGATCGCCGTAGCGGCTCTCGATGACGCAGCCGGTCTCGTCGAGCGCGACGTCCTCGACGAGCTCGAGCTCCTTCACGTCCTCCAGGAGGGCGCGCAGCCGCGGCAGGTGGTCGACGAGATAGCGATGCAGCACGGTGCCGACGCGGATCCGGATCGTCTCACGGTCGACGGCGCCAAGGACCGCCTCGCGAATCATCGTCAGCCAGTGCTCGGGGTGCTCAGCGAGCTCGCGCTGCACCACCTTGCGCGCGACGCCGAGGGCGAGCTCGAGCAGCTCCTGCTCGTAGCGCGCGACGAGCCGGCTGCGAAAGCGCGCCACCTCCTCGACGGCGGCGGCGAACGCCGTCGCGGCGCTCGCGAGCTCCGCCGCCGCCGCCGCTCTTCCGGCGGCGAACCCGGCGGCGTAGCCCTCCTCGCGCGCCTGCGCGCGTGCGTCCGACACGTCGCCTGCAGATTTCGCGCCGTCGGGCGGGCGCCTCGCGTCGAAGTCGGGAAAGACGCTCGCGGCGCGCACCGTGCCGCTGATCCGCGGCCCCGCGAGCGGTGCGAACTCGCCGCTCGCGACCGGCGCGCGTCGCGGCGCCGGGTCAGACGAGGACATCGCCCTTGCCCTGCCCGGCGACGACGATCTTGCCCTCGGCTTCGAGCTCGCGCAGCACGGCGATGATCTTGAGCTGCGCCTCCTCGACGTCCTTCAGGCGCACGGGGCCGGAAGACGCCATGTCCTCGCGCAGGATCTCCGCGGCGCGGCTCGACACGTTGGCGAAGATCTTCGTCGAGAGCTCCGGGCTCGCGGTCTTGAGCGCGAGCAGCAGATCCTCGCGCGCCACTTCCTTCAACACCGTTTGCAGACTGCGATTGTCGAGCTTGGTGCAATCCTCGAAGGTGAACATCAGGTTGCGAATCGTGCTGACGAGCTCGGGGTCGCGCGCCTCGATCTGCTCGAACACACGCGCCTCGATCGTCTTGTCGGCGGAGTTCATCAGCTCGGCAACGACTTTCGGGCCACCGCACGCCGTCCCCGCCGGACGCAGGAGCGCCTGCGCTTGCGCGCGCAGCGCGGCGCCGACCTCCTCGACGAGCGACGCGGGGACGCTCTCGAGCCGCGCCAAACGCTCGACGACGTCGCTCTGCAGCGCCTCCGGGAGGCACGCCAGCACCTCGCCCGCCTGCGCGGCGCCGAGATGCGCGAGCACGATGGTCGCGATCTGCGGATGCTCGGCGGTGAGGAGGCGCGCGAGCCCCGCAGCCGGCACGTCGCTGAGCGACTTCGCGAGTGTGCCGCCCCCGGCGCTCTCCAGCTCCGCGAGCATGGCGCCGCTCGCCGCAGTCGTGTCGCCGAGCGCTTTGGTCACCACGGTGCGCGCGAACTGCCGGCCGTCGACGGCAACGCCGCTCGCGTGCAGCCGACGTCCGAACTCCTCGTGCACGCGCTCGAGCTGCTCGGGCTCGAGGCTGCGCACGCGCGCCAGCGCTTGCGACACCTGCCGCACCTCGGCCTCGCCGAGGTGGCGCAGCACCGACGTCGCGGCGTCCGGGCCGAGCGACAAGAGCAGCACCGCGGCCTTGTCGACGCCGGCGAGCGCCGGCGGCGCTACTCTGTTCCCGCTACCCATTGGCGGATCACGTGTGCCGTCTGTTCGGGGTTACGGCGCGCGAGCTCGATCAAGCTCGTCGCCTCGAGCGTCGCGCCCGATGCGAGCGCGCGTACCTCGGTCGGACGCCGCGACGCGACGCCTACCGGCGCCCGGCTCGCCATCGCCAACAGGAACGGCCGCACGACGAGGAGTGCGACCACGACGATCGCGAGCAACCCGCCGGCGCGCCACAGCACCTCCGACCACGCGCCGAGCCGGCTGACGACCGTCGGTGCTTCCGGTGCCTCGGGAGCGGGCGGCGTCTGGAACGGCGCGCTCGCGACCTCGATCTGGTCGCCGCGCTCCTCGTTGAAGCCGACGGCACGCTTGATGAGCTCGCGGTACCGGTCGACCTCCTCCGACGGCCGCGGCACGAACGTGCGCGCCGCGCCCTCACCTTGGTATGTGCCGTCGATCATGACGGCAACGGAGAGCTTGCGAATGCCGCCCGACTGCTCGACCCGCCGGCTCGTCACCTTGCTGACCTCGTAGCTGAGCGCGGCGTCCTCGCGCTCGGAGCGCGGTCCGTCCTCGGCGGGCGGCGGCGCGGGCTCGTTCGTCAAGGTCGCGTTCACGCCCGGGGAGCCGGTCGCGGCCGTACTTTGCACGTTTTTCTCGTGGGTGCGCTTCTCGTTCCGCACCGCGACACGATCGGGATCGAAGCTCTCCTCGGTCTTCTCGACCTGCGCCAAATCCAGCGTCGCCGTGACCCGCGCGAGCGCGTGGCCCGGCCCGAGGACGCGGCTGAGCATGCTCTCGATGCGCTCGACGTAGCCCTGCTCGAGCTCACGCTGAAAGGCGAGGAGGCTCTGCCCTGCCGGCCGTCCGGCCCCGCTTTCCTCGACATCGCGCGTCAGTACTTGCCCGTTGATGTCGACGACGGTCACGTCGGCGGGCTTCAAACCCTCGACGCTCGCGGCGACGAGATGGACGATGCCGGCGACCTGGTCCTCGCCGAGCACGCGTCCGGGCCGCAGCTTCACCACCACGGACGCGGATGGGCGGCGCTCCTCGGCAACGAAGAGCGAGCGTTCCGGCAGCGCCAGATGCACGCGCGCCGCCTCGACGGCGGAGAGCTCGCCGATCGTGCGCGCCAGCTCGCCCTGGAGCGCGCGCTGGTAGTTCAGGCGCTGCACGAAATCCGTCATGCCGAGCGTCTGTTTGTCGAAGATCTCGAACCCGACGCCGCCGCCCTGCGGAACACCGCGGCCTGCGAGCGCCATCCGCGTCTCGTAGACGCGCGTGGCGTCGACCTCGACGCTCGCCCCGCCCTCCCCCATCCGATACGGAATCTTCTCCCCCTTCAGGTACTCCACGACCGCCGCGCCGTCCTGACCGCTCAGGTTCGAGAACAGCACCCGGTACTGCGGCCGTGCCACCCACACGCCGAGGAGACCGGTGCCGACGATCACGCCGACCGTGAGGGCGAGGAACGTCATCCGCCGCGCCGGCGGCAGCGCGAGGAGGAAGTCGCGGATCTGAAGGGCGAGCGCGCCGAGTCGGTTCATGGGTCAGCCCTCAGTCCGTCACACTTGGATGCGCATGATCTCTTGATACGCGTCCACGATCTTGTTCCGCACCTGCATCATCAGGCGGAACGACACGTCGGCCTGCTCCATGGCGATCATCGTGTCGTGGAGGCTCATCTTGTCGCCGGTCGCGAGCGCGGTGATCGCTGCGTCCGCCTTCTGCTGCAGCTTGTTCACCTCGTCGAGCGAGCTCTTCAGAACCTCGGCGAACGGATGCGCTTCGCCCCCAGCGGCGGGTGCCGGCGTCTCGCGGGGCCGGATGAACGCGAGCTCGGGGAGCTGCGCGATGTCCTTGACGTTCATGCGCTACGCCTTTCCGATCTCGAGCGCCGCCTCGAGCACGCGCTTGGTGGCGTTCAGCGCCGCAACGTTCGCCTCGTACGCGCGCGTCGCCGCCATCATGTCGACCATCTCGCTGACGACGTTGACGTTCGGCATCGCGACGTAGCCGTTCGCGTCGGCGTCGGGGTGGCCGGGATCGAAGATGAGCTGGGGCGGACGCTGATCCTCGACGACGCGCGCGACGCGCACGGCGGCGCTTTCCGCGCCTGCGGGCGCGAGCAGGTCGTCGAAGCTCTCGCCCTGCGGCGTCGCCTCGAGGACGACGTCGCGGCGGCGGTACGGACCTCCCGCTGGTGTCCGCGTGCTCTGCGCATTGGCGAGGTTCGCCGCGATGACGTCCATGCGCAGGCGCTGCGCGCGCAGCCCACTGGCGCTGATTGCAAACGCTGTCGTGGTGTCCATCATGACCGACCCTCGGTGATCACGGCGCGCAGCCCCGCGTACTTCTTGGCGATGATCTGCGACAACGCGACGATCTTGAGCGCGTTCTGCGAGAGTCGCGACATCTCGGTGTCGACGTCGACCGAGTTCCCGTCGACCTTCAGCGTCGCATGTGCATCGACAGTCGGCTCCGCCTCGTCCGCCGCGCCGCGCTCCGCATTGCTCTCGAACGCGCGCGCCAGCGCCGCCCCGAAGTCGAGGTCGCGCGCGCGATAGCCCGGTGTCTCGGCGTTCGCGACGTTTTCCGCGAGGACGCGGTGCCGTGCCTGATAGAGATCGAGCGCCTGCCCGAGTCCCTGAATGACGGGTCCGAAGATTCGCATGGTTCAGCCCTCTCGATGGCGGCCAAACAGCAAGTTGCTTGCCACGAGAGCGCGCCCGCACCGCGCGATGCGTCGGCCCAACCTCGCGCCATCACTCGTTCGATGCGTCTGCGGCCCGGCAGCTGTTGCCGCCCCCGTCAAAAGGCTGACGGCAACTTTTGCCGGTGTCAGACGGCCGTCGTCGTGCTGCCCGGCGGCGGGAGGACGAGCACGGGGTGCGCGGGGCCGTAGAATTTGCGCGCTGACGACGAGGTGCGCACGTACGTATCCGTCCGCATGCGCCCGTGACATTCGCGCGGACGGGGGACGCCGGTGCGCGCGTGCCGGCCCCGCGCACCCCGTGCTCGTCCTCTCGCCGCCGCGTAGAACGAGCGCGCACGACAATCGCGCGCCGCGCTCAGAGTTGCGCGTCGACGATGCCCGCGGCGCGGTACTCGGCGAGCTTGTTGCGGAGCGTGCGGACGCTGATGCCGAGCATCTTGGCGGCGTGGCTGCGGTTGTTGCGCGTGCGGCGGAGCGTTTCCAGGATCAGGCGGCGCTCCATCTCGTGAACCGTCAACGGTGGTACATCGTCGGTCGCACCGCTGGCGTCCGCAGTCGTCTCGATCGCCGAGCGCTCGAGGCTGAGGTCGTCCTCTAGCGCGACGTCCGCGAAGGTAATCGTGGTGCCGGAGGCGAGGAGGGACGCGCGTTCCAACACGTGCTCGAGCTCGCGGACGTTGCCGGGCCAGGCGTGGCGCAGGAGATATGCGCGCGCGTCCGGGTCGATCGTCAGACCGCGGGGACCGCGGAAGTGCTCGCAGAAGTGGTCGATCAACGCGGCGACGTCCTCGCCGCGGTCGCGCAGCGGTGGCACGGTGAGCGGAATGACGTGCAAGCGATAGTAGAGATCGCGGCGGAACGCGCCCGCGGCGACGAGCGTGCCGAGCGGACGATTCGCGGTCGCGATGACACGCGCATCGATCGCGACCGGCCGCGTGCCGCCGACGCGGTCGATCTCGTGCTCTTGGAGCACGCGCAAGAGCTTCGCCTGCAGCGGCAGCTCGAGCTCGCTGATCTCGTCGAGCAGGATCGTGCCGCCGGTCGCGAGCTCGAACTTCCCGAGCTTGCGCGCGATCGCGCCGGTGAACGCGCCGCGCTCGTGACCGAAGAGCTCGCTCTCGAGGAGCTCGCGCGGCAGCGCCGCGCAGTTGATCGCGACCAACGGCTGCTGGCGACGCGGACCGCTGGCGTGGATGTGGCGCGCGAGAAGCTCTTTGCCGGTGCCGCTCTCGCCCTGGATCAAGACCGGGGCGCGGCTCGCGGCGACGCCTTCGGCGATTGCGAGCACGCGCCGCATCGCCGCCGAGCGCGCGATCAGTCGTCGCGGCACGCTGCCGCGCTCGTCCACGGTCGACGGCGCGCCCGCGTCGCGCAGGATGCCGCGCACGAGGTGCAGGAGATCCTGCGGCGAGAACGGCTTGGTCAGGAAATCACGGGCGCCGGCCTTCATCGCCGCGACCGCGTCCTCGACGGTTCCATACGCCGTCATCATCACCATCGGCAGCGAGGGCCAGCGCGCCTGGACGGCGGCGAGCAGCTCGGCGCCCCCCATGCCCGGCATGCGCATGTCGGAGAGCACGAGCGCGTAGCCACCGCGTTCCAGCGCCGTGAGCGCCGCCGTGCCGCTGTCGACGGCGGTCACCGCGAACCCGCCGCGCTCGAGCGCCTCGGTCAACCCGACGCGCATTCCGCTCTCGTCGTCGACGACCAAGATCCGTTCGGTGTTGGGCATGATCACTCCTCGTCAGCGGCCGCTCTGCGCGGCATGGGGCAACGTGAGGACGAAGGTCGCGCCGCGTGTGCTCGGCCGCAGCGCCAACGTGCCGCCGTGCGCGGCGACCGCGGCGCGCGCGACCGCGAGGCCGAGCCCGGTTCCACGCTCCTTGGTGGTGAAGAACGGCGTGAAGATGCTCTCGGCATTCGCCGCCGGGATCCCGGGGCCGTCGTCGGCGACGACGAGCCGCAGCCAGCGCGGCGACGGCTCGACGGCGATCGCGAGCGTCCCGTTTTCCGCCATCGCCTCCGCGGCGTTGCGGACGAGGTTGTGCAACGCCTGCGCCAGAAGACGCCGGTCGACCGGCCAGGCGGCGCCACGCGCGCCGCGACGCACGACGGTCACGCCGGCGGCCGCGGCCGCGAGGACCTCGTCGACGAGCGCATCCAAGTCCGTCGTCGCCAGACGTGGCTCCGGCAGACGCGTGTAGTCGAGGATGTTCGTCACCAGGTGATTCAGGTCGGCGACGCCGCTCGCCACCTGCTCCGCGAGCCGCAGTGCCGACGGCTGCGCGCGCACCTCGTCGACGAGGAGCTTGATGCAGAGCTCCATCGCGCCGAGCGGATTCCGCACCTCGTGAGCGAGCGTCGCCGCCATCTCGCCCATCGCGGCGAGACGGCCGTGGCGCAGCGCCTGCGTCTCGAGGCAGCGCTGGCGCTCGATGCTGGCGTCGAGCGCACGCCTCTTCTCGTCGAGCTCGACCCGGAGCGTTTCGGCGTGCGCTTGCAGGTCGCGATACTGCTCCTCGAGCGTCGCCGTTGCCTCGGTGAAAACGCGAAACGCCGCGTGGAGCTCCGCCAGCTGGCGATCGCTCGGCCGCGGCACGAGGCTCGCCGCGGCGGTCTCAGGACTCATGGCGCCTCCCGGCGGTTCTCGAACGGTTTGACGATCGCTTCGTAGGCTTCCGCCGCGGTCGCGACGCGGCGCTCGAGTGCGTCACGGCTGCGTGCGACCTCGGCGTACCCGGCGCGCGCCGCAGCGCCGCCATCGCCGGCGCCGAGACGGGCCAGGCGGTACTGCGCGCCTTCTGCGGCCGGTTGATCGGCGTAGCGATCCGCGAGCTCGCGATACGCGGCGAGCGCCGCCGCCGCCTCGCCCGTCGCTTCCGCCGACTCGGCCACGACGCGGAGCGCCGCCGCCGCATCCGGCGCCGCGAGCCGCGGCGAGCGGTCATCACCGCCGAGAGCCGCGCGTGCGAGCCGCAGCGCGACCCCCGGATCCTTCGTCTGCAGCCGCACTGCGACGTCGAGGCGAAGCGTGCGCGCGGCCGCCGGATCGAGCGCCACCGCCGCGTCTACGCTCTGCGCTGCCGCGGTTGCCTGCCCGAGCGCCGCGAGCGCGCGCGCGCGCAACGCCGTCGCGTCCGCCGGCGCCGCGGCCCCGCGCGTTCGCAACCACTCGTCGGCGACGGCGAGCGCCTGCGGCGGATTCGTCGTGAGCGCGCCCCTGCCGCGTTCGTGCCAGAGTGCATCCGGCGCGTCCTTGCCGAGTTGCGCGGCGAGAGCACGGAGGAGCGCGTCGGCCTCGGATGCGAGCCCGACGGCGCGGTAGCTACGCGCGAGCGCGATTTGGTCGTCGGACGCGAGCAGCGCCGGCGCGAGGCTCTGCTCGGCGACGATCGCCACCGCTTCGGCGTCGGCGCCGCGGCGGAGCGCACGCACCAGCGCGTCGTTCGCGAGCCGCCGGCGCTCGTCCGACGCTTTGGCCGAGCCGAGCATGTCGAGGCGGCGGAAACCCGCGGAGTCGTCGCCGCTGGCGACGTCGAGCTGCGCGAGGCCGAGCGTCGCGCGCGTCGCGAGCCGAGCGCCGAAATGGCCGGAGGCGAGCTCAGTCCAGCGGGCACGTGCCGTCGCATCGTCACCGGCAGCGGCGGCGGCGGCGGCGATGT
>JBGPOW010000073.1:0-18550 GCA_041488235.1 Binatia bacterium | reverse complement strand
GAGACCCGCCGCCGCCGGCCAATTTCGTCCCCCATCGGCGTGCGGACAGACAAGAAAATGACGCTCGCCTCGCCGCCGTCGCGACACCGCCGCGGCCCGCCGCGGCACGACGGTTGCTTTCTCGCACATAGCGGGCGGGAGGAGGGACGACGCATGAAGACCGTTCTCATCGTCGATCGAAGCCAGGTCGTGCGCGCGGTTGTCGAGCGGCACCTGGAACGGTTCGACTGCCGGTTCGTCGAGGCGACGACCGCCGATGACGCGATCGCGGCCGTGCACGCGCACGACCCCGATCTGATGCTCGTCGAGTCGACCGCGCACGCCGCGGCGGCGCGGAGCGGCGACGCGCGCTACCTCGAGACACGGGTGGTGCTGCTCACGACCGATCATCCCGCGAGCGTGCGCCTGCGCGACGACGCGCAGGTCATCGCGAGCCTGCGCAAGCCCTTCGACCGCACGAGCTTCGACGGCGCCGTCGCCACGATACTGGGCGGCCCGCGCGCCGCGTCGACGGCGATGCCCGCCGCGCAAGGAGCCGCGCGATGAGCGACACGCCGACCGAGCTCCACGCCGAGCGGCTGCGGCGCCAGCGCGTCCGCACGACGCTGATCAATCTCTCGCGCACCGGCGAGCTGCCGGCGTTGCCGCAGACGGCGACCGCGGCGCTCGCCCTCGCGCGCAAGCCCGACGCCGACACCGAGGAGCTCTGCGATCTCATCGCCCTCGACGTCGGACTCGCCGCACGCATCCTGCGCATCGCGAACTCGGCGGCATACATCCGCCGCGCCCCGGCGCGCACGATCCGCGACGCCGTCCTGGCGCTCGGAATGCGGAAGACGTGCGACGTGCTCGTCGCGGCGTGCTTCCGCCAGTTGCACCGCGATCCCGGTGGGTACGCGCAGCGGTTGTGGCACCACGCGCTCGCGGTCGCGATCGCGACCGAGGAGCTGGCGCGTGCGACGCGGGGGATCGACCCCAACCTCGCGTTCTTGCCCGGCCTCTTTCACGACGTCGGGCGGATCGCCTTCCTGCTCGCCGACTATACGTCGGTCGACGTCATCCAGGGACTCGTCGAGGCCGGCGCCGGAGCGCGTTCGGCGCTCGAGGAGGAGTGGTACGGCTTCGACCACGCGGTCACGGGCGCCGTGCTCGCCGCCGATTGGGGGCTCGACCCGGAGCAATGCGAGGCGATCCGCTGCCACCACGATCCGACGCGCGCGAGCCGCGGAAGGACGCTCGCGCTGCTGCTCTCCGCGGCGGACACGATCGCCACGGCGATCGGCTGCGGCACCGGCATCGTCCTCGACACGCGCGACGCGTTCGTCGAGCTCGGCGTCTCCGCCGACGACGAAACCGGCTGCACCGCGCGCGTGCAAGCGCTCTTCGCCGAGCAACGCGAGCTCTTCGCCTGAGTCGGGCGCCGCGCGACGCTACTCGCAGTGTTGCGGCGCGAAGGCGCGACCTCCACGCTCCGCCCGGTGCTGGCGACCGTCCTTTCGTGTGCTCTCGTCGGAATCGACGCGCATCCGGTGCGGGTCGAGGTCGATCTCGCGGCCGGATTGCCGCAGACGGCGACCGTCGGCCTTCCCGATCACGTCGTCCGTGAGAGCAAAGACCGCGTCCGCTCCGCGCTCCGCAACTCCGGGTTCGACATCCCCCCGCGCCGCATCACGGTGAACCTCGCGCCGGCGCACCTCCGAAAGGAGGGCGCCGCGTACGACTTGCCGATCGCCCTCGGGATCCTGGCCGCGACCGGCCACGAGACGCGGCGCGGCCTCGCCGACGTCATCGTCGCCGGCGAGCTCGCGCTCGACGGCTCGGTGCGCCCGATCCGCGGCGCCCTCTCGATCGCCAGCGCGGCGCGCGCGCTCGGCTGCAAGCGCCTGATCGTGCCGCAGGTGAACGCCGCGGAGGCGGCGGTCGTGAGCGGCGTCGACGTCTACGGCGTCGCCTCGTTGCGCGACGCCGTCGACGTCCTCACGAGCGACGCGACGCCGACCTCGACGCCGTCGCTGCCGGCGCTCGATGCAGGCGACGACGACGTCGATCTCAGCGAGGTGCGCGGGCAGGAGCTGGCGAAACGCGCGCTCGAGATCGCCGCCGCCGGCGGTCACAACGCGTTGCTGATCGGACCGCCCGGTGCCGGCAAGACGATGCTCGCGCGCCGCATCGTCACGATCCTGCCGCCGCTCGAGCTCGATGAAGCCGTCGAGGTGACGAAGCTCCACAGCGCCGCGGGTCTCCTCCAAGATCGGCCGCTCGTCACGACGCGCCCGTTTCGCGCGCCGCACCACACGATCTCGTCCGCCGGGCTCTTCGGCGGTGGACCGTGGCCGCGGCCCGGCGAGCTCGCGCTCGCGCACCACGGCGTCCTCTTCCTCGACGAGCTCGCCGAGTTTCGCCGCGACGTGCTGGAGGGCTTACGCCAACCGCTCGAGGAGCGCCGCGTGCTGCTGGCGCGCGTCGGCTGGCGCATCACCTACCCTGCGCGCGTGATGCTGCTCGCGGCGACGAACCCCTGCGCCTGCGGTTTCCGCGGCGATCCGACGCGCGTCTGCCGCTGCACGCCGCACGCCCTCGCGCACTACCGCGCCCGCCTCTCCGGTCCGCTGCTCGACCGCGTCGACCTGCACGTCGACGTCGCCGCCGTCCGCTACCGCGAGCTCGCCGACAACACCGCCGGCGAGCGGTCGGCCGCCGTGCGCGCGCGCATCGTCGGCGCGCGCGAGGTGCAACGGCGGCGCTTCGCCGAGAGTCCGACGACCTGTAACGCCGAGATGAGCGGCCGCGAGCTCCGCCGCGTCGCGCGTCCGGACACTGCGGGCGCCGCGATCCTCGAGCGCGCGATGAGCCGCCTCGGACTGAGCGCGCGCGCCTACACGCGCGTGCTCAAGGTCGCGCGCACGATCGCCGATCTCGCCGGCGCGCCGGACGTCGGCGCGGCGCACGTCGCGGAGGCGGTGCAGTACAGGAGTCTCGATCGCTGACGCCGCGGGCGCTCTCGCTGAGGTCATGGCACGCGAGCGCACGTGCGCTCAGGTCGCCAGCATCGCGACACGGAGTAATTCACGTCTCCCGCAACTCTATACAGTATGCTAATCGATTCGGAATCGATCCCGCAGTCACCGGCTCGTCGCGCTCTCGGCGTGCGTCATTAGGCAACGCCATTGACCGAATGCGGCCCTCGGCTATAACTGGTTCATGCGAACTCCAGTGCTGTCTCCGGAAGCCCTCAGCGTTCTCGGACCGGTGCGAGAGCGAGCGATGGACGGATACACTCTGGGATCTCGAAGCGGCCTACCGCTCGACAAGCTCGCCGCCGCACTCAGAGAGCTGCGTGCCCAAGATCTCGTCATCATCAAAGGCGATTTCAGCGCCGACAAAGTGGGCGAAGCGTACATCTACGTCCCTCCCGACGCACTCGGATACGCCGATATGGTTCTCGGCCGAGCGCGATGACGCCGGTGAGCGTCGCGCGCTCCGTCCCCTGAGGAGTCCATGGCCGGGGTACCGTCACCCGACCTGCCCGCCTACGCGTGCTACGCCATCGTCTTGCTCGTCGGTCTCGTGGTCGCCCGTTCGAGCGTGAACGATCTCCTCGCGGCTTCTCCGGATCATTGGGCGTTCCCAAGCACGTGGTCCCTCTTTTTCGCGTACGTCCTCGTACCCGTGTTGCTGTTTTGGTTCCTGGATTACACCGGCGCGATTCGCGACACGTCGCTGTTTGCCGCACTGCTGGTCGCCGCCGGCTATCGGCAGATTTTCGCCGGTGGCGTGCAGGGCATCACCATGCCTGGGCAAACACCCTCCGTTTGGAAGCCCTTCGAGGCCTGGGCGAAAACGGTGGCGGATCGGATCGCGACGCGAAACAAACTGTATACCGACCGGTTCAACGAACGCGTCCGTAATGCGATCGTCTCGGATCCCACGAAGCTCGCCGCGTTCGAGGAACTCGCGTTCGAGCGCGCGAAGGACGCCAACGCGCTTCAAGCGGCGATCACGCCGTACAAGGCAACGCCCGCGCCACCGGGAGCCGCTTTGAAACTGCTGGACGCGCTATGGCGTAGTCTCCGTGAGTCCGAACCCGAGAATTACGGGTATCTGCTGTACAAACGCCACCTGGTGTCGCGATGGCAGCACTGGCGCTGGTTGGAAAACGGTCGGGCCAAGCTCCTCTCGGCTGCCGTCGCGCTCACCTGTGCGCTCCTCGCGATATTTTCCTACGTCTGGATCAATCACGACGCGCAAACGGGATTCGGCCACTGGGAAAACGCCACGATCAAGTACCATCAATGGCGCTTCCTCAAAGGCAACGCGTCGGAGCGCGACCGATGGCGGAGTCACGAGTTCCTCCTTCAGGAGATCCGGCGCAGCTTTCCCGACGATGTCACTGACGGCTGCGGCGTGGCGGCAACGCGATCCGAGCATCCGCCGATCGCTGCACGAACGATGTCGCCATCCGCGCTCGACTCGGGCCGGCGATTGCAAGCCATTTGTTTGCCGCTCATCCGAGAGCTGCGATATTCCGATGTCCTTCCCCGCCAAGCTGAGGACGCGACGCGGTTGCTGGTCGACTGCCACTCGGCGAGTCTCGACAGCATCACCGTGCCAGCATTGATCGAAAGCCTCCGCACACCGAACCACACGGTGCGCCTGTTGATCAATCGCACGCTGGCCGCAATACAGAAGGCCGACTACGACGCCACGAAACCCGACGAGACACTGAACGCGTGGGTGCCGTCCAAGGACGAGTCGCCGGGAGATATCGATGGCCACGTCCAGGCATGGTACCGATGGTGGCATCGGACGGTGGGTCCAACTGCACACGAACCGCTGTCGCAAGCGGCCCGTCCGTCGTAGTCGGCTGGGCGTTGCGGCAAACCCGACGTCCTGATGCGCGTGACGCTCAGGAGCGCCCGAAACCGCCGCTCACGCTGATCGCCTGGCCGGTGATCCACGACGCGTGCGCCGACGCGAGGAACACGATCAGCGGCGCGATGTCGTCGACGCGGCCGAGGCGGCCGAGCGGGTACATGCGGGCCCACTCGCGCTCCATCTCGTCGGTTCGGACGCGAGGTTGACGATGCGCCCCGAGCGCTGCGCGATCATGTGCTCGGTGACGGCGCGGCAGCAGTGCATCACGCCGACGAGATTGATCGCGACCAGGTCCTGCCAATCGCGCGGCGTCGTCTCGGCGAAGAGCATCGGCACGCCGCCGATGCCGGCGCTGTTGACGAGCACGTCGACCCTGCCGAACACGTCGACGGTGCGGGTGACGAGGCGCTCGCACGCGGCGTAGTCGCGAACGTCGACGGCTTCGCTCTCCACCTCGCCGCCGGCCGTTCGCAGCTCCGCGACCGCGGTCGCGAGCGCCGCCGGCTGGAGATCGGCGAGGACGAGGCGTGCGCCCTCACGCCGAAAGTGCTCGGCCGTGGCGCGTCCGATGCCGGACGCGCCGCCGGTGATGATCACGATCCGGCCGGCGAGCTGCAGGTCCATCGGACGTCTCCGTGCGGCGCGCGCGCCGAAGCGCGCGCGTACCCGAGGTGTCAGTCGTCGAGGGCGGGGAAGCCGACGACGTCGTTGAAGCCGGTGTGCGGGACTTCCTCGCGGCCGTTCACGCTCGACACGTCCGGCTTGTTCTTGCAGTCGTCGTCGACCAGCGTCGCGCCCTGAATGGTCACTTGACCGCCGGCGGTGACGACGATCTCGCCGCACTTGCCGAAATCGTTCCGCAGCTCGGCGTTCGTCAGGTCGATATTGCCGCCGGCCGTGACCGTGATGTTCTCGGCGATCAGGTAGTGATCGTGGCTCAGGTTGACGTCATTCAGGGCACGGATGATCAGCGTGCTCTCGGAGCTGCCGGTGATCGTGTTGCAACACGATCCCGGCGTCGGTGTCGGCGCAGGCGTTCCGCCGCTCGGCGTCGGTGTGCGCGTCGGCGTCGGGCCCGTCGGGGTGCCGAGCGGCAACGACGCGGTCCGCAGCGGCGGTGTCGGCGTCGCCGTCTTGACGACGGGCGTCGGCGTCGGGGTCGATTGGCAGGTCTCGCAGAAGCTCACCGCCTCGGAGACGGCGTCGACCTTGTCGCGCGGCACCTGCGCGGCGAGCCTGCCGCTCGCGAGGGCGACCGTGATCGCGCCCGTCTTGAGGATCGAGCCGCCTTCGGAGGTGATCACGGCGAGATCGCGCGCGTCGTGCAAGTCCGCCGTGTTCAAATCCCAGATCACGTCACCGAGCGCGTCGATGAAGAGATAATTGGTGGAAAAATGGACGCCCGTGATGGCGAGCGTGCAGCCGATGCCGGTGCAGACGATACGCGTCTGCCCGCCGGCGGCATCGACGTTGACGGGTCCCTGCATCTGCACCATGTCGATGCCGCGGAGAAAGATCTTGCCGTTGTTGTTCGTGCTGTGCAGCGCGCCGGTCACGAGGATGCTCGCGGCGTCGAGGACGATCGATCGTCCTTTGCCGGCGGCGCTGATCTGGCCGCCGCTCGGACCGTCGACCGCGATCGCCTTGGCGCGGATTTGAATGGTCTCGGTGCCGCCCAACGGCGCGATCGCGCCGGCGATGACAACGGTGTCGTTCGGCTGCGCGATGACCGTCTTCTTGCCGCGCGCGACGCAGTGCGGGTCGGAGGTGCAGTCGGTGATCGTGACCGTGGCGGCGGCGCGCTGCGCCAGGAGAAGGGCGAGAACGGACGCGAGGGGGAGCAGTCTCTTCGGCATGCGGGGACGCAGTTGCATGCGAAGGTTTATTCCGAATCGAATATTTGGCGCAAGAGCGAAATGCTAACGGTCGAAGTCGCGCCGCAGCAAAGCGTAGAGATGCTGGTCGAGGAAGCGCCCGCCGACCCACTGCGCCTCGTGGAGAAGCCCTTCGACCCGGAAGCCGAGCCGTTCGGCGACGCGTCGGCTGCGCACATTTTCAACTGCACAACGGATGACGACGCGGTGCAGCCCCGCGGCGCCGAACGCGACCTCGAGCATGCAGCGGACGGCGCGCGTCACGTAGCCGCGTCCTTCCCGGTCGGAGGCGATCCAGTAGCCGACCTCCGCCGAGCGGTCGAACCAGTCGACGTAGTGCAGACCGAGCGTGCCGCACAGCATCCCTTCTACGGCGATGCCGAGGACGAGGCTGCGCCGCCGGCGACGCTCGTCCGCAGCGTCGGCGATGAAGCGCACCGTGTCGATCTCGGTGCGGGTCTCCTCGACCCACGGCAACCAGCGTCCGAGCCGCTGGCGGTCGGTATCGATCAACCGGAAGAGCGCGGCGGCGTCGGCGCTTTCCAGCGGACGCAGCACGAGCTCTTGATCGCGCACCTCGACGCCGTCGAAGGGCGAGGCGGAGGACGCGGACGCGCGGTGGGACGCGGTGGTCGACATGCGCGGCGTCGATTCTATCGACGCGGCGACCGCGTCACAACGTCACATCACTCGTCGGCGTTCCACTCCTCGTCGTCGTCCTCGTCGTCGTCGTCATCGTCGTCCTCGTCGTCGTCGTCGAAATCGTCGTCGTCATCGAAATCGTCGTCTTCCTCTTTCAGCCACATCATTTGGCCCTCCGAACGCAACGCCGGACTGCAGGGGAACTGGCGCGATCGCCGAGTTTCGGCGGGGCCTTCTAACAACGGCCCCCTACTGCGTCAATGATACATGTCCATGAGCTCGATCACGCCGAGCTCCTTGAGGCGCTCGAAGAGATAGCCCTTCACGTCCTTCGCAGTCGCGAGCTCGCGGATGTCGCGCGCCACCTCCTCCGCGAGGGTGAAGGGTATTGAGCGGATGAAGCGCTTGATGACCGGGATGAAGAACGGGCCCATGCTGAGGTCGTCGAGTCCCATGCCGACGAGCGGCAACGTGCAGAGCGGATCCGACGCCATCTCGCCGCACATGCCGACCATCTTGCCCGCGTCCTTCGCCGCTTGCGCGATGTCGGCGATCGCGGCCAGCACGGCCGGATGCAGCGGCTCGTAGAGCGGCGCGACCTTGGAGTTGTTGCGGTCGACGGCCAGCAGATACTGGATGAGGTCGTTGGTGCCGATGCTGAAGAAGTCGACCTCCTCGATGAGCCGCGGTGCGATCCACACCGCCGCCGGCACCTCGATCATGATCCCCACCGGCATCGCACGGTCGAACGGGTGGCCGCTCTCGTCGAGCTCCTGGCGCGCCTCCTCGAGCAGCTCCTTCACGCGCCGCAGCTCCTCGAGGCTCGAGATCATCGGAAAGAGGATACGCACGGAGCCGAACGCGCCGGCGCGCAGGATCGCGCGCAGCTGCGCCTTGAAGATCTCCGGCAGCTCGAGCGAGATGCGGATCGAGCGCCAGCCGAGGAACGGATTCTCCTCGCGCCCGATCGTGAGATAGCTCGGATACTTGTCGGCCCCGAGGTCGAGGGTGCGGATCGTGACCGGCCGACTCCCCATGCGCTCGATGACCTTGCGGTAGAGCGTGAGCTGCTCGTCCTCGTTGGGGAAGTCCTTGTACGAGAGGAACGGGAACTCGGTGCGGTAGAGGCCGACGCCCTCGGCGCCGTGAAGGTCGGCGAAATGCAGGTCGCCGAGCAGCCCGACGTTGGCGTAGAGGTTCACCCGGTGCCCGTCGGTGGTGACCGCCGGCGTGTCGCGAATCTCCTCGAGCTCGAGGTTGAAAGCACGGTACTCTTTGTCGAGGCGGGTGTACTCGCGCGTCACGTCGATGCTTGGGTTCACGTAGACGACGCCCGAGTTGCCGTCGACGATGACGTTGTCGCCCTCGTGCAGCACCTCGGCGACGTGGCCGACACCGACGACCGTGGGGATCTCGAACGACTTGGCGAGAATCGACGCGTGCGACGTCACGCCGCCGCTCGCGAGCACGATGCCCTTCAGCCGATCGTGCTCCATCATCGAGAGATCGGCGAGCGCGAGCTCGTGGGCGACGAGCACGACGTCGCGATCGAAGCGCGCTTCACGCTCCTCCTGACCGAGGAGGTTGCGCAGCAGGTGCTGGCCGATGTCGCGCACGTCGGCGGCGCGCTCGCGCAGATAGCCGTCGGTCATCGTGAGAAACGCCTCGACGTACTCGGCGACGACGTGCTTCAGCGCCGTCTCGGCGGCGGCGCCGTCACGAATCCGGCCCTCGATCTTGCCGATGAAGGTCGCGTCCTCGAGCATCATGCGCTGTGCGTCGAAGAGCGCGCCGTCGACCTCCGGCGCGAGCGCGTGCATCTTCTCCTTGATACGCACCATCTCCGCGACCGAGCGCTCGATCGCGTCGGCGAGGCGCTGGCGCTCGGCGTCGGGATCCTCGGTGCGGCGGTCCTCGACGCTGTCGAGGCTCACGTCCGCGCGCTGCAGGTGGGCGCGGCCCATGCCGAAGCCCGGCGAGGCGCCGACACCGGAGAGACGGAACTGGCCCGGCCGGCGCTTCGCGCGCGGCGTGTCGTCGTCGCCGGTCTTCTCGTACGCGTGCAAGCGGCGGATCGCGTCGACCATCCGCTTGCGGTACTCCTGCCGCTCCTTCTCCTTGCTCTCGAGGCTCTCGACGAGTCGCGCCTGGACGATGATGCCGCGCACCTGCGTGGCGATCGCGCGCAGGAGACGCAGCTCGTGCGGCGAGAAACGGCGCCGGCGCAGCGTCTGCACGACGAGCACGCCGAGCGCGGTCCGCTTCTCCGCGATCGGCACGCCGAGGAACGAGTGGTAGCGCTCCTCACCGGTCTCCGGGAAGTACTTGTAGCGCGGGTGCGCCAGCGCATCGACGACCATCACCGGCTCGTTCTTCTCGATGACCATGCCGGTGAGGCCTTCGTCGACCGCCATCTGCACCTTGCCGATGGCCGCGCGCTCGAGACCGGTCGTCGCCCACAAGGTCAGCCGTTCGTCCTTGGGATCGAAGAGGTAGAGCGAGCACACCTCGGTCCCCATGCGCTCGGCGACGATCTTGACGATGTTCTCGAGCGTCTCCTGGAGATCGTGCGAATGGCCGATGAGCGCGCCGATGTCCTCGAGGACGGCGAGGCCGTGACTCTTCCGGGTCCGCGTCTTGCGCGCGCCGGATTCGCCGACCACCACCTTGCGATCGCTCATGCGTTCCACTCGAAACCGTTTCGATTTGTGATGCCCCACGGGATCCGGCCGGAGAGAGGGCGCGAGACGGCGGGTGTCGTAGCGCTCCCCCGCAACGCTGTGACCGGCGACCGCGCCCGAGCATAGCCCAGGTACGCGCCCGGGAACAACGTGCAATTGGCCTCTTGTATGCCCATGCGACGTCTGCACGCCATGCGACGACGCGCCGCGACGACGCCGCGGACGTCGAACGACTACCGCCGTCGCCCGCGTCCGAGGTGATCGAGCAACGGGTGTCCGGCACCAATCCGGCGGGCGCGACGGATGCATGCCGTCGTGTACCGCTTGGCGCGGACGACCGCGTCCTCGAGCGACGCGCCCTTGGCGAGCTCGGCGGCGATCGCGGCCGAGAACGCGCACCCGGTGCCGTGCGGCGGCGGCCCGGGGACGCGGCGCGCGCGCAGCCAACGGCTGCCGCCGCGGGTGACGAGGAGATCGCAGGCGTCGCCGCGCACGTCGCCGCCGGTCACCACGACGGCGCCCGGCCCGAGCTCGAGAATCGCTCGTGCGGCGCGCTCCATGGCATCGCAGTCGCGCACCGCGAAGCCGACCAGCGCCGCCGCCTCGTCGCGGTTCGGCGTCACGACGGTGGCGAGCGGCAGGAGGCGTGCGCGCAGCGCACCGACGGCGGCGCGCCGCAGGAGCATGGTCCCGCCTTTCGCCGCCATCACCGGATCGACGACGAGGGGAATCCGCCGCGCCGCGAGGGCGACCGCGACCGTCTCGACGGTCGCCGCGTCGAGGAGCATACCCGTCTTCACCGCGTCGGCGCCGATGTCGTCGAGGACGGCGTCGAGCTGCGCGCGCACGAACGCCGGCGGCACGGCGAGCACCGCCTGCACGCCGCGCGTGTTCTGCGCGGTGAGCGCGGCGACGACGCTCGTCCCGTAGACGCCGTGCGCGGCGAACGTCTTCAGATCCGCTTGAATCCCCGCGCCGGCGCTGCTGTCGGAGCCGGCGATCGTGAGCGCGCGCGGCACGCGCCGAGCGCGGGCGCGGCGCCGGCGCGTGACCACGGCGCCGTGCGGGCGCGGTTGTCCCGTCATGCCGCCGCCGCGTGTGCGCGGCCGCGGCATCATGCCGCCGCGACGACCGGCAGGTAGCGCGCGCCCTCGGGAACCACGTAGCCCTCGACGTCACGTCCGTAACGCCGCGCGACCGCCGCGAAGAAATCCTCGACGCGCTCGACGGGCCGCATCCCGGTCCGCGCCACGACGTCCGGCGGCAGCGCCGAGTAGAGGTACACCTCGGCACGCTCGGCGTGCTCACGGAGTGCGAGCGCCGTCTGTCCGGGGACGCTGAAGCTCGCGTGCAGCGCGCGCAGGTGCGCCGCGCGATCGCGATGATCGAACCAGCGCAGCAGCTCCACCTGTCCGGCGCCCTCGCCGCAGCGGGCAAGGACGAGCATCATCCCGCCGGGCGCGAGCGCGGCGGCGCCGGCGGCGATCGCCTTCTGCGCTTGCACGAGATCGCCGTCGCGCGGCGCGCCGCCGGCGCTGACGATCACGACCGGCTGCCGCGCCGCGATCGGCGCCGTGAACGCGGCACGGTACGCGTCGCAGCCGCGTGCGAACGCCGCCTCGACGTCGCCCGCGAAGACGCCGCCGATGCCGCCGCCGGGCACCATCATGGTGTTCACGAGAAACGTCCGCGGGACGCGCGCCGCCGCCGCCGTCGCGAGCGCGTCGAGCGGATTGCTGGCGCGGATCCCCGGCGCGACCGCGGCGTGCCGTCCCGCCGTGGGATCGGTCGCCAGCGAGTGGCGGTGGAACGCCTGCACGCTCGTGCGCGCCGCGACGCCCGGCAAGAGTGCTTTCCGTCCGCCGCCGAAGCCGGCGAGGTAATGGAACCCCAGCGCGCCCGTCACCAGCACGAGATCACCGTCGAGCACGCGGCGGTTCAGACGGAACCCGGCCAGCGGAGCCTCGCCGGCGAGCGGCGCGTGCGCCCCGTCGTCGTCGCATTCGTGGTCGGCGTGCGTCACCCGCGTCGCGACGTCGGGACCGATGATCGCGGCGCGCTCCGCGTCGGTCTGGCGACGGTGGATGCCGAGCGCGAAGAGCACGTGCACGCGCGCCGACGGCACGCCGGCGCCGTCGAGCGCCGCGAGGAGCGTCGGCATCAGCGCCCGGATGCCCGTCGCACGCGTGCCGTCGGAGACGACGATCGTGGCGCGATCACCCGGTCGCACACATGCGGTGAGCGGCGGCGCGTCGATCGGCGCCGCGAGCGCGCCGCGCAGCGCCGCCGCCGGGTCGGCGAGCGCGCCCGGCGGCGTCGGCGCGATCGTCGTGAAGCGGCCGGCCGCGAGGACGACGCGCACTCGCGCGTCGCCGTACGGTAGCTCGACCGTCGCGGCCGTCATCGGCGGGCGCTATGGCCGAGCGCGCGCGCCAGCGCCGCGACGACGGTGGCGGGCGCCTCCTCCGGCAGCTCGGGATAGAGCGGCAGCGCCAGCGCCTCGCGGCTCGCGCGCTCCGCCTCCGGCAGATCGCCCGACGTGTGGCCGAGGTCGGTGAAGCACGGCTGGAGGTGGAGCGGAATGGGGTAGTACACCTGCGTTTCGATGCCGTCGGCCGCGAGCGCGGCGCGCACGCGATCACGGTCGGGCACGCGCACGACGTATTGATGATAGACGTGCGCCGCGACCATCCCCGGCGTCCGCACCGGACCGTCGCCGCCGAAGGTCGCCGCGATCAGCTCCTCGTAGCGGGCGGCGTGGCGGCGCCGCGCGGCGTTCCACGCGTCGAGCCGCGGCAGCTTCACCGCGAGCACCGCCGCCTGCAGCGCGTCGAGCCGCGATGCGAGCCCGAGCAGCACGTGGCGATACGCGCCGCCCTCGGCGCCGTGGCGCGCGATCGTCCGCACCAGCGCCGCGTCGGCGTCACGGGTGCAGACCACGGCGCCGCCGTCGCCGGCGCCGCCGAGGTTCTTCGTCGGGTAAAACGAGATACAGCCGAAGCGCGCGAGTGCGCCCGCGGCCCGGCCGTCGGCGGTACGGGCGCCGATCGCTTGCGCCGCGTCCTCGATGAGATCGAGCTCCGCGGCGCGGGCAAGCGCCGCGAGCGCCTCGACGTCGCAGATCCTTCCGAACATGTCCGCCGGCAAGATCGCGCGCACGCGCTCGCCGCCGGGCGCACGCAACCCGGCGCCGTCGCGCCGGCAGACCTCCGAGAGCCAGCGCCGCACGGCAGCCGGATCGAGATTGAATGACGCCGGCTCGATGTCCGCGAAATACGGCCGGGCGCCGGTGCGGGCGATCGCGGTCGCGGTCGCGACGAAGCTGAACGGCGTCGTCAGGACGGCGTCGCCGGCGCCGATCCCGGCGGCGCTCAGCGCGAGGTACAGCGCGTCCGTGCCCGAGGCGACGCCGACCACCACCGGCGCGCCGAGGTAGCGCGCGAGCGCCGCCTCGAAGCGCGCGACCGTCGGCCCGAGGATGAACGCTTGCGAACCGAACACCTCGTCGACCGCGGCGCGCATCTCGTCGGCGAGGGTCGCGTACTGCGCCGGCAGATCGAGGAAGCGAATGCGGACGTCGGGCACGGCGCATTGTTTCGACACAAGAACGAGCAGTCAATCGCGACGCGGGCGACCCGCTGACGTGTCCTCCGGCGTGCTCGCCGCGGGCAGCTCGAGCACGAATGTCGTCCCCCTGCCCTCCTCGCTCTCGAACGTGAGCCTCCCGCCGTGGGCGACGGCGATCGCGCGTGCGACGGCGACGCCGAGGCCGATGCCGCCGGAGCCGAACGCGATGGGGTCGCTGTGGTGGTGTTGCAACGCCGTCGCGGTGAAAAACGGCTCGCCGATCCGCGCGCGGATCGCCGGAGCGATACCGACGCCGGTGTCGGTAACGCGGACGCGCGTCACGCCGGCAACGGTCGCATCGACGGCGACGGTGATGCGGCCGCCGTCGGGCGTGAAGCGCAGCGCGTTCAGCAGGAGATTCATGAGCGCGTGGTGGAGGTCGTCGGCGTCGCCGCGTGCGGGCGCGCGCTCCGGAGCGTCGGCCGCAACCGTGAGGCGGCGCGCCGCGCAGAGCGGCGCAATTTCCTCGACGGCGCGGCGTACGAGCGACGCGAGGCAGAGCGACGCCGCGGGCGGCGGCGCCGCGCGTGCGAGGCGCGCGAGGTCGGTCATCGCGCGGACACTGCGCCCGAGCCACGCGAGATTGCGCCGCGCGGTCTCGAGAAGCACCCGCGCGGCGTCTGCCGGCGCGAGCGCCGCGAGCGCCTCGACGGTGCCGGCGAGGACGTGCAGCGGCGTCCGCAGCTCGTGCGCGGCGAGCGTGACGACGCGGGTCTTCATCTCGTCGAGGGTGCGCAGACGCGCGTAGGCGTCGGCGATCTCGGCGGCGAGGCGCCGCCGCTCGCGCTCGGCCTCGGCGCCGGCGATCGCCTGGCCGACGGCGGCGCGAAGCTCGCGCGGGTCCCACGGCTTCGTCAGGTAGCGGTGCACGTGGCCCTCGTTGATCGCGCCCATGAGGACCTCGGCGTCGACGTACGCAGTGAGGAGAATGCGGCCTATCGTGGCGTCGCGCTCGCGCACCTCGGCGAGGAAGGCGGCGCCCGACGTTCCGGGCATGCGATGGTCGCTCACGACGGCGGCGACCTCGGGGCCGAGCGCGGCCCGCGCCTCCGCCGCCGACGACGCGGCGACGACCGGCGCGACGGCGCGCAGCGCGCGCGTCACGGTCGCAAGGGCGGCGCGGTCGTCGTCGACGCAAAGCACGTGCCCCACGACGCGATCAGACGCGCGCGGCGCGGCGCGCGCAAGGATGCGAGTTGACGGTCCAACGAAGGCGTGGGTATGACCAGGAACGCGGTCGAAGATGTCGAAGCGGGCGCAAGCGAAGAGGCCGAGGCGGCGGATGTGGCGGCGGATCCTGGTCGGCGTGGCGCTGGTCGTGATCGCGACGACGGGCGCAGCCGGGTGGCTCGTCTATCAGGAGCTGAGCGCGAACCTCCCTGCCGTCGACAAGCTGCTACGCTACCAGTTGCCGGTCGCCACCCGCGTCTACTCCGACGACGGCACGCTCCTCGGCGAGTTCTACACCGAGAAGCGCTACCTGGTGTCGATCGCGCAGATCCCGCCGGTCGTCCGCCAGGCGTTCATCGCCGCCGAGGACGCGAACTTCTACAAACACAAGGGCGTCGACGTCCTCGGCATCGGCCGCGCGATGCTCGCGAACCTCACCGCCGGCGGCGTCGTCCAAGGGGGCAGCACGATCACGCAGCAAGTCGTGAAAGCGCTCCTGCTCACGCCCGAGAAGAGCTACGAGCGCAAGGCGAAAGAGGTCCTGCTGGCGCTGCGGCTCGAACAGCAGCTCAGCAAGGACGAGATCCTCTATCTCTACTTGAACCTGATCTACCTCGGGAACGGCGCGTACGGCGTCGGCGCCGCGGCGCAGGAGTACTTCGGGAAGGACGTCGGCCAGGTGACCCTTGCCGAGGCGGCGCTCCTCGCCGGGTTGCCGCAGGCGCCGAGCCGCTACTCGCCAGTGCGCCACTGGAAGAACGCCAAGCTCCGCCAGCGTTACGTCCTCGAGCGCATGGCGCGCGAGAGCTACATCACGTGGGAGGATGCCGAGGCGGCGCTCAAGGCGCAGGTACAGCTCGTCCACCACGAGCCGCAGGCGCCGACCTACCTCGCCGCCGCGCACTTCGTCGAGTACGTACGCCGCTTACTGGAAGAGCGCTACGGCGGCACCGCGCCGTACCAAGCGGGGTTGAACGTCTACACCACGGTCAACCTCGATTTGCAGAAGCAGGCGGAAACCGCGGTGCGCGCCGGCGTCGACGCGATCGACCAGGGCCGCGCCCGCGCGCACCCGATCAAGCACCTCGACGCGCGCGAGGCGCCGCACTTCCTCGCGGTGCTTCGCGGCGCACGGCCGGGACCGGCGCCGGCGATCGGCCGCTCGACGCGCGCGGTGATTCTCGGCGCCGGCGACGGCGGCAGCTTCCGCGTGCAGGTGTCGCACGCGACCGGTCGCCTGGTCGCGACGCCGGAGCATCCGTTGCCGCCCGGCCTCGCCGCCAACGATCTCGTCGCCGTCCGCCGCATCGCCGGCCCCGGCGATACGCCCCAGTTCGCCCTCGACGCCGACCCGCAGCTCGAAGGCGCGCTCGTCTCGATGGACCTCGCGACCGGCTACGTGAAGGCGATGGTCGGCGGCTACGATTACGAGCGCAGCCAGTTCAATCGCGCGACGCAGGCGCTCCGCCAGCCCGGCTCGTCCTTCAAGCCGTTCATCTACGCCGCCGCGCTCGATCGCGGCTACACCCCGGCGTCCGTGATCGTCGACGAGCCGATCGTGCTGACCGGCGGCAATCAAACGTGGATGCCGCAGAACTACGACGAGAAGTTCAACGGCCCGACGACGCTGCGCGACGCGCTCACGTTCTCACGCAACGTCGTCACCGTGAAGGTGGCGCAGAACATCGGCCTCAACTACCTCGTCGGCTACCTGCCGCGCTTCGGCTTCACGCGCCCGTTCCAGAAGAACCTCTCGATCGCGCTCGGCTCGGCCGAGGTGACCTTGCTCGAGCTGACGCGCGGGTACACCGTCTTCGCGAACCAGGGCCGGCGCGTCGATCCGATCTTCATCACCAAGATCACCGATCCGCACGGCACCGTCCTCGAGGAGTTCAAGCCGCACTCGGAGTCGGTGCTGTCGCCGGAGACCGCCTATCTCATCACCAGCATGCTCGAGAGCGTCGTCCAACGCGGCACCGGGAAGCGCGTGAAGGCGCTCGGCCGTCCCGCCGCCGGCAAGACCGGCACGACGAACGACATGCACGACGCGTGGTTCGTCGGCTTCACGCCCGAGCTCGCGACCGGCGTCTGGGTCGGCTACGACAGCGAGCGCAGCCTCGGGAAGGAGAAGACCGGCGGCCACGTCGCGGCGCCGATCTTCCTGCAGTTCATGCAAGCGGCCCTCGGCGACGGCCCGGTCCACGACTTCTCCGTACCCGAGGGCATTACCTTCGTCAGCATGGAGCCCGGCACCGGCCGCCGCGCGTCGCCGGATAGCACGTCCGCGTTCCTCGAGTGCTTCAAGCAAGGCACCGAGCCGCACCTCGCGCCGCGTGAAGAGCCGTTCCTCGACGACGACCTCGAGCACGCCGTCAATCAGCTGCGGACCCGCGAGCAGAGCGACCTCGACGGCGACGCGGAGTTCGCGCCGCGCGGCGGCGAGCGCGAGCACGCGCTCGTGCCCGTCCCCGAGCCCGACGACGGCGGCGAGCGCCCGCGCATCGACATCGACGAGCGCGGCATCGATCGCCGCCCACCGCCGCGTCCCGAGGACTACCTCGCACCGCCGCGCGACGAGCGCCGCGCCGAGCGCGTCGAGCGCCGCCCGCGTCGTGCCGATGAGGCGGAGGCCGGCGAGTACCGCACGAACGACCGTCGCGTGCGCGGGCGGGTCGAGGAAGAGCCGCTGGGGTATTGAGCGCGGCTCAGATTCGCGAGAGCCGCTTCGTCCCGATGTCGTCGGAGCGGTACGACCCGACTCGCGTGCTCAGACCACGGCTCCATCCCGACGGATCATCGTTATGCGGCGCGGCGCTCGGAGCGCAATCCGCGAATGCTAGAATGACTCGTCGTCGAACCGCGCGCGGTCGTCCGTCCGTGTCGCGATCCCCTGCATCACGGTCGTCATCTTGACAACGGTCGTTCGATGTCAGTTCGCCGCCTTCTGTTTCAGCTTGGCGACGATGGTGAGGGGCGTAAACGTGGGGATACCGCCAGCGGTAGTCGCAACAAACGCGTGACACAGCAACTTCTTACTCGTCGAGAGAATCCTCGCTGTACCACCACCGTTGATGGCCCCTGAACCGAGGATGCTGTCTACAACCAGAGAGGCTGCGTTTTGTGTACCAAACCTGACGCCCTTTCCCGCAGCAACTACCAACGTCGCCGACCCCGACGCCACCGCGTCGCCGTCAAATGCTTCGACGGTGACATTTTGAGCGTCAGGACTCGTTGATGTGCACGAGAAGTAGGTTCCCAGTCCACCCTGGTTCATCACGCCTACAACCGAAAACAGGTAGATCGTCCCGGCGGGTATGGGACTGGTGAGCTGGGCGTGCGCCGGCGTGGCAAGCGCGAGGGCAACGACGGCACCGATGAGGGCGGGCATGATGCGCGGCATGGTGTGAATCCTCCTTGGTGGGCGGGCGCGCGGCCCAGACTAGGATGTGCGGCGTAGCCGCCGCTGGCGCCGAGCGGACGAGTCTGCCCCCCCCCCAACGCTCGCCGTCAAGAGAAAAATGACGTCCTGAGAAAAATGACCGTGAGAGCGATGCCCCACCGGACGGCGAGGCGAACGGCATCCGATTCGCCGTACCTTGCGCTTCCGATACTAGTACTGGGTCGGAGCTCGCAACGCGAAACCCGGCGCCTCCGAACCTAGACATTACTTGACTTCCTGGG
>JBGPOW010000072.1:0-18761 GCA_041488235.1 Binatia bacterium | reverse complement strand
TCTGCTCGTAACACCGCGGCGGTACGAGCTGCCCCTGCATCCAGTTCATCGTCAGCGGCACCATGACGTGAAAGTTTCCGGTCCAGACGCGCAGCTCGATGACGTCGGGTTGATAGCTCGTCGCTTGGCCGACTTTCGTCACCGGTCCGGAAATGAAGCGGACCATCTCGCCTTGAGTCGTGAACGGGCTGCCGAGGCGGCTGAACGTGCCGTTCCACACGCCGAAGATCTCCCACGTGCTGCCGCTTTGCGGCGCCGACGGCAGACATCCGGAATCGATCAGGAGCGCGTTGATCATGTTCCCCTTCAACAGCTCGGCGGATGCGGAGCACGAGCTCGCGAAGCGCGCGTCGTCGAACGCGTACTCGAACGTCTCGTGATGGACGACCGTCCCGGACGAATCGCGAATGTCGAGCGCGGCGAGCGTCTCGCCGTCGGGATCGCCTGCCACCGCGCTCGTCAGACGCTTCGCGTGCGACACGACCGTGTAATCACGCCCGCCGAGTGAGAAGGACCCGAGCGTCTTGTCCACGTCGTCGAGCCGCGGTCCACGCGCGGTCGCGTCCGCGCGTGGCTCACGCGGCGGAGACGCCGTCGCACCGGCGCGGGTCTCGCGAGGCGCGGTCGGCGTCGGATCGCCGCGCACCTCCCCCGCAATCGCACTCGTCGCCAACGTCAGCGCCAGCAACGCGATGGTGATCCGCACCCTCATCGGAGCCCAGGCGATATACACGTGCCCGGCGGAAATGTCGCGCGGGGGCAAGCTCACGTTGCGGCCATGCGCAACGACCAGGCGCCGGCGCCCGTGGCGCAGAGCCTCCCGATCACGGGAGCCGCCGCGGCGAGCGCTTCGAGCGACCCTGCCGGCGGCCGGACGAGGAGGACGCCGCTGCCGTTCAGGCGACTCCGACGGGAGGTGAGCGGCGTCGTGATCAGCTCGGCGATCGTCGCCGCCATACCCGCGGCGGCGAGCCGCGCATGCATCGCGTTCGGCCGCGTCAGGCTCTTCACCGGATACCAGAGCACGAGACACGCGTCCGGCATCGCGACCGCGGCGCGCGCGAGCGCGTCGGGAATGGCGATCCAGTCCGCCTTCTGCGTCCATGGCGGATCGACGAGCACGACCGTCGGCGACGGCGCCGCGGCGCCGTCGGGTGTCGTCGAGACGAGGCCACCCACACGATCGCGTCCGGTCGACAAGAGTGCACCACCATCGTCGCCCACAGCAGCGAGCGCGGCGAGGCCGTCACCCTCGACGAGCCGAGTGTTCGACGCGCTCCCGAGGTGCGCGGCAAGACGCGCGAACGCGCCGCCGTCGCGCTCCCACAGCGTCAGCCGCGCCTCCGACCCGAGCACCGCGCGCGCAAAGAGCGGCGAGCCCGGATACCGCTGCAGCCGTGCCGTGCTCGTGGCGAGTCGGCGACACAGGCTCACGTAGTGCGCGACGGCGCCGTCATCGAGGTCCGCCACCGACCAGAGCCGGCCGATGCCTTCGCTCCACTCGCCGGTCGCGCCGAGCGGATAGAGGCCTTCGCCGGCATGCGTCTCGACGTAGTGTACCGTCGCCGTCGTCGCCGCGAGCCGCCGTAAGATCTCGATCAACGCGCAGTGCTTCCAGACGTCGCCGACGTTGCCCGCGTGGAAGCGGTGGCTGTAATCGGGCGCCGCGTCGGCGACGTAGCGGGAGCGAGGAGACGACACGCGCGGCGATGCTACGGCATTGCGATGAGTGCGTCACGCGGCGAGCGCGGCACCGACGCCCATACGCGCCGCCTCTACTTGCGATCGCGACAGGCGAGGCATAGACGACGGCCGTGCACCCCCGCCGGTCGATTGCTTGCCCTTGCTGATCCGCCGTCTCTTTCTCGTCGGGCTCGGGCTCGTCTACGCGGTCGCGTTCGTCTCGTACTGGGTGCAGATCCACGGCCTGATCGGCGCGCACGGCATCGTGCCCGCGCACGCGCTGCTCGACGTCGTCCACGCGCGGCTCGGCATCGCGCGGCTGTGGCGCCTTCCGACGCTGGCGTGGATCACCGGCGCGTCCGACGGCGCCCTGGATGTGCTCTGCGGCGCGGGGACGATCGCCGCGCTCTTTCTCGCCCTCGGCATCGCGACGCCGCTCGCGGCGGTCGCGGCATGGGCGCTCTACCTCTCGCTCTACCAACTCGGGCAGGAGTTCCTGTCGTTTCAGTGGGACATCTTACTGCTCGAGACCGGCTTTCTCGCGATCTTCGCGACGCCGCGCGCGTGGACGCCACGGTCACCCGGTTGGCGCAACGCACCAGACCCGCTGATCATCTGGCTCCTGCGTCTTCTCGCCGCGAAGCTGATGTTGCTCTCGGGTGTGGTGAAGCTCTCGAGCGGCGACCCGACGTGGCGCGACCTCACGGCGCTCGGCTACCACTACGAGACGACGTGCCTGCCGACGTGGACGGGATGGTACATGCACGCGTTGCCGCGGTGGGTCCACGAACTGTCGGCGGCGATGATGTTCGTCATCGAGCTCGTCCTGCCGTTCGCCGCGTTTGGACCCCGACGGCTGCGGCTCGTGAGCGCGGCGGGGTTCGCCGGCTTGATGGTCTTCATCGCAGCGACCGGCAACTACGGCTTCTTCAACCTGCTCGCGCTCGTGCTCTGTCTGCCGCTTCTCGACGACGGCATCGCTCGACGTGCGCGCCGGCTTCCCGAGCGTCAGCCCGTCGCCCGTCACGCGTCCAGGGCGTGGCCGCGCCTCGTGACGGTGCCGGTTGCGAGCGTCGTCCTCCTGCTGACGCCGATCCCGCTTCTTCGCGCGACGCGCCTGCACGTCGAGCTCCCTGGGGCGCTCGTTCGGCTGTACGAGCTGCAAGAGCCGTTTCACGTCGTGAACGGCTACGGACTCTTCGCGAACATGACGACGACGCGGCCTGAGATCGTCCTCGAAGGCAGCGACGACGGCGACGCGTGGCGTACGTACGAGTTCCGCTGGAAGCCTTGTGATCCGATGCGGCGGCCCGAGTTCGTGCAGCCGCACATGCCACGGCTCGACTGGCAGATGTGGTTCGCCGCGCTCGGCTCGCCGCGCTCGAGCCGATGGTTCCTCGCGTTCTGCGAGCGCCTACTCGAAGGCTCGCCGCCGGTCCTGGCGCTCCTCGGAACGAACCCGTTTCCGAACGCGCCGCCGCGGTACCTCAGAGCGACGCTCTACGACTACCGGTTCACGACGCCGGACGAGCGCCGCGCCACCGGCGCGTGGTGGATGCGACATGAGCTGCGGCCGTACGCGCCGACGCTCATGCTCGCGCCGGACGGACGTGGCTTGCGCGCGGCGCCGGCCGCGCCGTGACCGCCTTCAGCGCGGCGACGTCCGCACCATGACGGCAATCAGCTCGGCGCCGCGCCGCGTACTCGCACTCGCGCCCGACGCGGTCGTGCACGATCGCTCGGCGGCTCGCTCGCAACGCGCCGCTGCTTGCGCGCGCGCGCGTCGAACGTCGCCCGCACTTCCTCGGCGAAGCGCGGCTCCAAGTACGGCGCGAAGCTCAGGAAACCGTGCAGCGCGCCGCCGACGATGTCGGCGTGGCGCACGTCGAGGGTCGCCCGCGAGCTCGTGAGGTAGCGAATCCAGTTGGTCCACAGGATGAACGCGTTCACCGCGAGGCGGGGCAGATCGTCGCGCGGCTCGGGGCGGCGCATCTGGCCTTGCACGATGAGCCGCTCGAAGAGGATCTCGAACTGGCCGACGAGCCAGCGTTGCAGCTCGCGAAACCAATCGGCGAGGACCGGGTCGCGCGACAACAGCTCGTCGACGTCGCGGAAGAAGAAGCGGAAGCGCCACAGCGTCTCGATACCGGCAAGATGGTAGCGCCCCACGTCGGCCGCGCTGACCTCGCGGTCACGCGCCACCGGCAGCGTCCCGTACACCGCCCGCGCCGCCTGTGGAAAGAGGGCGCGGATGATCTCCTCGCGATTGGCGAAGTGGTAGTAGAGGTTGCCGGGACTGATCGCGAGGTGCGCGGCGATGTGGTTGGTCGAGACCGCGTGCGCGCCGTGGGCGTTGAAGAGCGCGAGGCTCGCCTCGATGATGCGCTCGCGGTTGCCGACGCGCCGCGCGGCGCGTGCGGCCGGAAGACCCGCCGCGGTCCGCTTCTTCGCAACGGTGACGTGCGGCTTGCTGACGAGCGTCATGTCCGATCCTGCGGTTCCTCGTCCGCGCCGCGCCCGCGGCGGCTTATGAAGAGCCAATGCTCTAACGGTTAGAGCTTCTACTCTAATCGCAAGAGACCCGTCAACAATCGATCGCGGCCGACGCCCCACGGGCGTCCAGAAGGAGGGCGCGGTGACGACAACGAACAAGGAACGGCGAGGCACGCAGGGTGCCTGGGCGGACCGGTACCGCGAGCGCTGGACGTGGGACCGCGTCACCTGGGGAAGCCATTCGGTCGACTGCTATCCGGGCGGCTGTCCGTGGCGCGTGTACTCGAAGAACGGGAAGATCATGCGCGAGGAGCAGTCGGGCGACCTGACACCAGTCGAGGCCGGCATTCCCGACATGAACCCGATGGGCTGCCAGAAGGGCGCCTGCTGGAGCCACTGCCACTACTCTCCCGATCGCGTCACCTATCCGATGAAGCGCGTCGGCGAGCGCGGGCTCGGGAAGTTCGAGCGCGTCTCCTGGGACGAGGCGTTGTCCGACATCGCGCGCGCGATGCTGGACGCGATCCAGGAGCACGGCGGCGAGTCGATCCTGACGCTCCTCACGCCCGAGGTCGGCGCGATCCCGGCGCGTCAGCTCGCCGTGCTCCTCGGCACGCCGATGACCGACGGCAACGCCGAGTTCCAGGACTTCAGCCCCGGCTGGCACATCACCTGGGGCATGTTCAACCCGACGTCGTCGATGGACGATTGGTTCCTCGCCGAGCTGACGCTCATCTGGCACGCCAATCCCGTCTACACGAACATCCATTGGTACCATTACGTCGCCGAGTCCCGGTACAACGGCGGCGAGGTGGTGACGATCGCGCCGGACTACAGTCCGTCGGCGATCCACGCCGACTTGCACGTACCGATCCGCATCGGCACCGACGCCGCCCTGGCGCTCGCGATGTGCAAGGTGATCATCGACGCCGACCTGCACGACAAGAAATTCGTGCAGGAGCAGACCGACCTGCCGCTGCTGGTGCGCATGGACACCAACCGCTATCTCCGCGCCTGCGATCTCAGCGAGGGTGACCGCGACGACCAGTTCTTCTGGTACGACCTCTCCGCCGAGACCGTGATCCCGGCACCGCGCGGCACGCTCGCGACCACCGGCGCCGATCCCGCGCTCGCGGGCACCTTCACGGTGACGCTCAAGGACGGCAGCGCCGTCGAGGTCGAGCCGGTCTTCGCGCGCCTGCGCCGTCACCTCGACGACTACACGCCGGATAAGGCGGCCGAGATCTGCCAGGTGCATCCGGAGAGCATTCGCCGCCTCGCGCGCAAGGTCGCCACGCGCAAGACGAAGATCTTCATCGGGTGGAACTCGGGCAAGTACTACCACGGCGATTTGATGGAGCGCGCGATGGCCCTCTTGCTCGGCCTCACCGGCAACTGGGGCAAGAAGGGAACGGGCACGCGCTCGTGGGCGTTCATGGGGATGGACGGCTCGGTCTTCTACACGCGCAAAGCCGAGAAGGGGCAGCAGGCCGCGCACGACTACTACGCGAGCCTGATCGCGATGCGCCGTCTCATGGCGATGCAAGATCCCACGATGACGACCGAGATGATCCAGAACCGGGTGGCGGAGGCGGCCGCCGAGATGGCGGGCCTCGGCAACTCCGTGCCGCCGGCGTTCCTCTGGTACTACCAGTACGGCTACAAGGAGCGCTGGAACAATCCCGACAACGTCGACCCGACGATGGCGCGGAGCTTCGACTCGTATTTCAACGAGGCCGTCGACAAGGGCTGGTGGGACCCGAGCTACGCCAAGACCTACCAGGACGTCGTCCCGCAAGTGCTGCTCGAGGCGGGCGGCAACATGCTGCGCCGCCAGCGCGGCGGCCAGAAGCTCCTGCTCGAGCACCTGTGGCCGAAGCTCAAGATGATCGTCTCGATCGATTATCGGATGACGACGACCGGCCTCTACTCGGACTACGTGCTGCCCGCGGCACAACATTACGAGAAGCTCGGCCAGAGCATGCCGTCGGTCCACCACCTCAACTGGGTGCACATCGACCGCGCGCAGAAGCCGCAGGGCGAGTCGCTCCCCGACTTCGAGATCAGCAACCGCCTGCTCGAGAAGGTCGAGGCGGAGGCGAAAAAGCGCGGCATCACCCACTTCGTCGACCGCAAGGGCAACGAGCGGCGGCTCGACAACCTCGTCGCGCGCGCCACCTTGAACGGCGAGATGCGCGACGAAGACACACGCTGGGACGAGATCATCCGCGACAGTGCCGTCTACGGGCTGCTGCCGAAGGGCACGACACTCGACACGCTACGCGAGAAAGGCAAGGTGCGCTTCGCCAACTGGGGCATGGTCGGCCACGGCACCTCGCAAGCCTCGACGCTGAAGACCGACGAGGTCCACAACCCCTTCCGCTGGCACACCGAGGACAAGATCCCCTACGACACGCTCACCCGGCGCGCGCAGTTCTACATCGACCACGAGTGGTTCCTCGAGGCCGGCGAGGCGCTTCCCGTCCACAAGGAGCCGCCGATGCACGGCGGACGCGGGCGACGCTTCCAGATGACCAGCGGCCACAACCGCTGGAGCATCCATTCGATGAACATGACGAACAACATCATCCAGAACACCCATCGCGGCGAGCCGTTCGTGTTCATCAACGATGCCGACGCCGTGTCGATCGGGGTCGCGAACGGCGACAAGGTGAAGGTCGTGACCGACGTCGGCGAGATGATCATCCAGGCGAAGACGACGCCGGCGTGCCGCCCGGGACAGGTGATCGTCTACAACGGCTTCGAGCCCTACACGCACGAGAACTGGTACGGGCAGGCCGACCTCGAGCCCGGGCACATCAAGCACCTCGGCCTCGTCGGCAACTACGGCCACCTGAAGTACCGCCTCTTCTCGTGGCAACCGATCCCCGCCGACCGCGCAGTGCGCGTCGACATTCAGAAAATCAGCTGAGCGACGAGGGACGCCATGGAAACGATGACGCAATCGAAACGACAACTCGCCTGGGTCTTCGACCTGAACAAGTGCATCGGCTGTCAGACGTGCTCGGTCGCCTGCAAGACGCTCTGGCCCGAGCAGGAGAAGGGCACCGAGCACATGTGGTGGATGACGGTGAACACGCAACCCGGCCGCGGCACGCCGCGCGACTGGGAGCAGATGGGCGGCGGGTACGGCGCCGACGGCAAGCTCCGCGTCGGCGAGTTGCCGTCGGCGGAGCAGTTCGGCGGCGGATGGGACTACAACTACAAGGAGGTGCTGAGCGGCGGCCAGGGGCGCAGCGTGCATCTGAAGAAGACCGCCGGCAGCAAGAGCTGGGGCATGAACTGGGACGAGGACGAGGGCGGCGGTGAGTTCCCGAACGCGTACTTCTTCTACCTACCGCGCCTCTGCAACCACTGCTCGCGGCCGTCGTGCGTCGAGGCCTGCCCCACCGGGGCGATGTTCAAGCGTGACGAGGATGGCCTCGTGCTGCGCGACGAGGACCTGTGCCAGGGAACGCAGCACTGCGCCCGCGCCTGTCCGTACAAGAAGATCTACTTCAACGCCGCACGCAACGTGAGCGAGCACTGCATCGGCTGCTTTCCGCGCATCGACCAGGGCGTCGCGCCGGCGTGCGTCCGCCAATGTCCGGGACGCGCCGCGTTCATCGGCTTCCTCGACGACGACGCGAGCGTCGTCGCGAAGCTCGTCCGGAAGTGGAAGGTCGCCCTGCCCCTCCATCCCGAGGCGGGGACGTGGCCGAACGTCTTCTACGTACCGCCGCTCGCGCCGGCGCCGCTGCGCGCCGACTGGAGCATCGACGACGGCGGCGCGCGCATTCCTCCCGCCTACCTCGAGTCGCTGTTCGGCCCCGAGGTCGGCGGCGCCCTCGACGTGCTGCGAACGGAGCTCGACCACAAGCGCCGTGGTGACGGATCGGAGCTGATGGACCTGCTGATCCTCTACCGCTGGAAGGACGCGCTCGGTCACCTCGAGCGCGACCCGGCGACGATCGTCTGGGATTGACCTGACGGGCGGCGAGGCCCGGTCTCGCCGCCCTATTTCAGCTCGGTGCTCAGGAGATGCGCGAGCCGCGCACCCGCGAGGCCGATGCGAGCATTCGCGACGGCGCGTGCAGCGTTCGCGTAAGCGTCGGTGAGCGTGAAGGGGCCGCCGTCTCCGCCGACGGGCGCGACGTAGACCTTCTGCTGCGCCGTTTGAAAGCTCTCGGCGATCCAATCGTTGGCGTCGGACTTTGCCGCGAGGGTCGCATCGGGAGCGGGAAGAGCTTGCGCCGCGGCGATCACGGCACCGACGCTTGCCGAGTTCGGCGCGAAGGCGTCGTCCCAGAACGCATGGAGGTTGTTGGGGCAGTCGGCGCATTGCACCGTGACGCGGTTGCCGCCGTTGTCGCCGTCGAGCTCCGACTGCCGCACTCGCGTCGCACAGTGCAGCGGTTGATGGACGTCGCCGACGAGATGCAGCAGCCAGACGAGGTCGTACGACTTGAGCGCGTCGGCCTTCGTCGACGCAAGCACGGCGCGAAACGCGGCGATTTGCGTCTGCGCGTTCGGACGCGGCACCGCCGGCAGCGTGGCGTTGTCGGTGCTGAATGGCGTATCGACGAAATGCCAGTATTTGTGCCGCAAACGATCGGTGTACCCCGTGTTCCGTCGCGACGACGCACCGTCGGGACGGTCACCGTTGTGCGATCCGTCGTCGTGATACGTAGCCTTGCTCTTGATGTCGTCCGGCCACGTCGCCGCGATCATGAACCGGACGAGGTCGCGATCCTTCGCGGCGGTGCCCTTCGGCAGCCACCGGCCGTAATCGGGATTGAGCTTCAGCAGCTGCTTCACGCGAGCGCGCTTCGCGGGCGTGAGTTGCTGGTAGGCAACGTACGCGACCGCCATGTGGCCCGCGTCGTTCCAGGCAAGGGCGGGAGCAGCCATCTGTGTGGCGAGCGTGACGGCGGCGAGGAGCCGTATGCGGCGAGCGAGCATAGCGACGTTCATCATCTGGACCTCCCTCTCGGCAACGAGACGCGTCTGAACGCTCTTTCGCGAACCTCGTAGCGCTGTCGAGGGGGGTTCCGGCGCATCCGCGCTGAAATGCGCCAGAATGGAGCCATGATTCTATAGCGAACGCTTCGTCGAGGGCTGCCGCTGCGCGTTCTTCAGCGGGCGGCGCGCGATTTTCGTTGACAGACGGGGCGGCGACAAATGACCATGCGCGACCTCATGACACCGACGCTCCGTCGATTGCGTGACGGAGTTCAGCGTCGATTGCGCGGATCGCGCTGCAGTGCCCGGGTTGGCAGGCGCGTACCCCTTGCCGTGCAACCCGGTCGCGACGCCGACCGCGACTTCGACCCCGACGCCGACTTCGACGCCCTGACGGCCGCCACCGCGGCCGCCGCCGCACCGCGGCGCCACACCCGGCGCGCCCTTGCACGCGCACCGAGACGGCCCCCGTTTGACTGTCGCCGTGCCGCACGTGTTGAACGGTAGCTACCCGTCGGCAATGCCGAAGACCCCGCAGACCCAGGACCGCCGTGCGACCGAGGCAGAACGCGTCCGGCGCGACGTCGCGCGCGAGCGCACACGCGTCCCTCACGATTTCACCCGCGACCCGCACATGCTCGACGCGATGGTCGCGGCGCTCCTCGCCTCGTCGGAAGACGCGATCATCAGCTGCGACGTCCACGGGATCATCCTCGCATGGAACCCCGCGGCGACACGGATCTTCGGGCACCGCAGCGAAGACGTGCTCGGCTTGCCGATCACGATCTTGTTGCCACCGGAGCTCCGCGGGGAGGAGGCGATCTTCATCGCCGCCCTCAAACGCGGGGAGCACGTCGAGCAGAGGGAGACCGAGCGCGTCGCCAAGGACGGCCGACGCATTGTGGTGTCGCTGTCGATCTCGCCGGTGATCGACGCGTCCGGCACCGTCCTCGGCGGGACGGCGATCTGCCGCGACCTCACGGCAGCGCGAGAGGCGCAGGCGGCGCAGGCGACGCTCGCCGCGATCGTGCGATCCTCGGATGACGCGATCGTCGGCAAGACGCTCCAAGGCATCATCATGACTTGGAACCCGAGCGCCGAGCGGGTGTTCGGGTACACGAAGGAGGAGGCGGTCGGGAAACCGATCACGATCTTGCTTCCGCCGGAGCGCATCAGCGAGGAAGCGACGATCCTCGCGACGCTCGTCCGCGGCGATCGCATCGATCACTTCGAGACCGAGCGCCTCCGCAAAGACGGCCGGAGAATCCAGGTGTCGCTCTCGGTCTCCCCGATCCGAGATGCCTCCGGCCACATCATTGGTGCCGCCAAGATCGCGCGCGACGTCACCCAGCGTCGCGCGCTCGAGGAGGAGCGTGACCGGCTTTTGGGCCGCGAGCAGGAAGCGCGCGCCACCGCGGAAGCGGCGAGCCGCGCGAAGGACGCCTTCCTCGCCACCGTCTCGCACGAGCTGCGGACGCCGCTGTCGCCGATTCTCGCGTGGACGAGCATGCTCCGCCAGCGCATGCTCACCGAAGACCAGACGGAAAAGGCGCTGGCGACCATCGAGCGCAATGCGCGCGCGCAGGCCCAGCTGATCGGCGATCTTCTCGACGTCTCGCGGATCGTCTCCGGCAAGCTCAGGCTCGAGATCCGTCCCACCGACCTCACGACGGTGATCCACGCCGCCGTCGACGTCGTCCGTCCCGCCGCGGACGCGAAGGAGATCAGCATAGAGGTGGTCCTCGACACCCAGACCGGGCAGATCGCGGGCGATCCGGCGCGGCTGCACCAGATCGTGTGGAATCTCCTGTCGAACGCCGTCAAGTTCACGCCGAAGCACGGCCGCATCCAGGTCGTGCTCGAACGCGTCAACTCGCACGTCGAGATCGCGGTCAGCGACACCGGCCAGGGCTTCGAGCCGGGGTTTTTGCCGCACATCTTCGAGCGCTTCCAGCAAGCCGACAGCAGCACGAGCCGCACGCACGGCGGCCTCGGATTGGGGCTCGCGATCGTCCGTCACATCGTCGAGCTGCACGGTGGCAGCGTGCACGCCGAAAGCGCGGGGCCGGGCCGCGGCGCGACGTTCACCGTGAAGCTGCCGCTCGTCATCTTCGCGCGCACCGCCGGCGAACCCGAGCGCCGCCATCCGACGATCGCCGACGAGCGGCCGCTCGAACCGTACCCGAGGTTGGACGGCGTCCGGGCGCTCGTCGTCGACGACGAGCCCGACTCGAACGACGTCGTCAGCATGTTGCTCGGATCATCCGGCGCCGAGGTGCGTGTCGCCGCGTCGGTATCGCAGGCGCTCGACGTGCTTTCCCATTGGCTCCCCGACCTCGTCGTCTGCGACCTCGGAATGCCGGGTCAGGATGGCTACGCGCTGTTGGCCGAGATGCGCCGTCGCGGCGACGATCTCGCCCGCATTCCAGTCATCGCGCTCACCGCGTACGCGACACGCGACGACCGCGTCCGCATTCTCGCCGCGGGCTTCCAGATGCATCTGACGAAGCCGATCGATCCGATGGAGGTCGTCACCGGCGTCGCCAACGTCGCCCGCAGCGTCGGCAAGCGCTGAGCCGACGTCGCAGGCGACGTTCACGTCCCTCTCGCCCCGACGCTATTCGCCGTTGACGGGCGCCCCTATGACCCGCGTCATACAGCTCGGTCGATGCGTCGCGTAGCGTCGTTGCCGTGAACGCCGCGTGCAGGAATGCGGCTCACGGAAAGGCGCACGCCCATGACGACGACCATCGGACTCCTCGGTTCACAGCACCAAGAGGTATTGAGCCGGCTTGCTGCCGTCGAGGCGGAGCTGGATGCCAGCGATCCCGGCCTGGCGGCGTTCAGCGCGTACCTTCAAGGCGAGGTGCTGGAACACTTCACGCTCGAGGAGCAAGCGCTCTTCCCCAAATTGGAACGACATCCCGCAATGAGGCAAGGCCCGCTTGCGGTGATGAACGCCGAGCACGCGGAGTTTCGCACGCTCCTCGAGGAGCTCACCGCCGCGGTGCGCGCCGACGCACGCGACGCCCAGCGTATGCACGCGGCCGAGATCATCGCGCTCCTGCGCGCGCACATCCACAAGGAAGATCACGTGCTCTTCCCGCTCGCCACGGAGCTGCTGACCGCCGAGGAAATGGCGGACGTCGATCGCTACGCGAGCGAGCTGCGTGGCGGCGCCGCGTCCGCCGGCTGAGCGCCACACATTCGTCGCCGGCGGCGACTGCTCGTCGTCGCCGGGCGACGGCTACTCGTCACCGCGGGCGATCTTCTCGAGGGCGGTGACGTCGGTCAGTCCGAGCTCGTTCCGCGACGAGCTGACGATCCGCGTGTGCTGCCATTTGCTGGTGATGCGGATCGTCGACTCGACGGTGGTACCGATCATGTCGGCGAGCTCCTGACGCGTGACGTGCAAGACCGTCACGCCGTCCCTGCGCTGCCCGATCTTGCCGGCGAGCGTGAGGACGATGCGCGCCAGGCGTTGTTCGACGCGCTCGAGCGCGACCGACCGCAAGCGCTCGTGCGCGTCGCGCAGGCGGCCGGTGATCTGTCCAAGGATCGCCGCGCGCAACGTCGGATGCTTCTGGCACATCTCGCGCGCCACCGCCGCAGGCAACCGCCACACGACGCTGTCCGCCGCGGCGACCGCCGACGCCGGATAGGGACGATCCTCGAGTGCCACCACGGCGCCGAACAGCTCTCCCGGCGGGATCACCTGCAGCACGATCTCACGCCCCTCGGGACCGTGCTTCAGGATGTGGACCAACCCTTCCTTGACGGCCCAGAGGCTGTCGGCGGAGTCGCCTTCGAGGAAGAGCGTGGTCCCCGCGGCCGCGCGCTCCTCGCGCGTCGCCGCCGCGATCCGCTCCCGATCCGCCGCGTCCAAGGTGCGAAAGCCGCGCAGTCCGTCGATGCTGCCCATCGGCGGGCGGCATCATACAGGATCATCCGCGAATGCCTACCGGCACGCGCCGCAGAAATCGGCGAGCTCGATCGGCGTCGATGTTTCGACGGGTGCGCGCGCCGGCACGCGCCTGGCGAGGACGCGCGCCGCCGCGACGAGGTGCGATTCCTCGCACGCCGCCGCCATGCGCTGCGCGAACGCCGCGGCGAGCGCGGCGAGGTGCGACTCGATGAACGCCGCGCGCGCCGCGGCGGTCGTCGCCGCCGAGTCGCGCGCGCCGCGCGCGTCGGCGTACGCCTCCTTCAACAGCAAATACCCGACGAACGCCGCCTCGACCGCGACGTGGTCGAGCGGCTCCTCGACGCGCGGCCGGAACGCGAACGCATCGTACACGGTCGCGAGCGCGGCGAGCAGCTGCCCGGGATCGGCGAACGGCTGATGGCTCACCTCGCGCGGCGACACGACGCCGCCCGGGCCGACGAGCCGCAGGTACTCGCCTTCGGTCGCATTCGTCGCCATCGCCGCGGCCGTGCGCAGCTCGGGGTCTCGCATCTCCGCAGCGAGCGCGGCGATCTGCTCATGCCAGCCGCGACGCGGCCGCTCGAGAAGCGCCGCGATGAGTCGCCATTCCGCGGCCTCATTGATGCGGGAGCGATCAATGTTCATGCGCGCCATGTTCACCTCGATCCGTCCGTCAGTTCTGCAGCAAGAGCGGGATCCACACCGAGCGCATCTTGCGCGCGCCCGCTTCCTGGTGCTCGCCGCGCCACACCGCGAACGCGACCTGCGTCCGGTGCCCCCGGTCGAGACCTTTCGGCAGCGGACGCGAGAGCACCACGGACCAGCCGTGCTCCGTGCGTTTGCCGGCGCCGGCGGAGCGGCTCTCCGTCGCCGGTCGGAGCGTCCCCGGCCCTTCCGCGACGAGATCCTGCACCGGCTGCGCGCGCGGACCGGCCATCGCGTTCCCGAGCGCGCGCGCCGGCGCGTAGCGCGCCGCCATCTCGCGCTGCGCCTCCGAACCCGGCTGCAGGGCCGCCGCCTCGAACGGATAGTGATCGACGGTAGCGTTCGGGAACAGCGCCTTGATCGTGTCCTCGCGGCCGTCGACCATCGACTGCCAGTAGGCGCGCCAGTAGACGATCTCGACCGGGCGCTGGCTCTCGCCCATCTGCGGCGCCGGCACGTCGGCCTCGATCGTGACCGGCAGCTGCACCGCGCAGGCGTCGGAGAAGCGGCCGAGACCTGGGACGTCGTCGTCGCTCCCGTCGTCCCACTCGAGACGGAATGCGATCCGCTTGCCGTCGGAGAGCACCCGCACTTGGACCTTGTCGGTCGACGGCTCGAGAAGCCGCGGCTCGACCATGTCCTGCGGCACGAGCGCTGCCGTGTAGACGGGCGCGTCGCGCCAGGCGGCGTCGCTCGGGTCGGTCGAGAGCTGCGCCGCCTGCACCGCGACGACCTCCGCCGCGGGCGGCGGCATCGAGCGTGTGCAGGCCGCGACGAGCCCTACGAGGGCAGGCGCGAGCAGCGCGAGCGCCGAAATTCGCCGCATGATCCTTCCTCCTCGCACCGTCATGGGCAGTTCGTGCGCACGACGCCGCGCTCGCCGTCGAGCGCCTGGCGGACGTGCACCGGCTCGTGCATCGGCACCCGCACGATCTCGCGCCCGTCCTCCTCGAGGCCGATGACGACGTCGCCGTCGCGCTTCCAACGCGGCACGACGTTCGCCGTCGACCCGAAGAGGCTCAAGAGGCCGCTCAGATCGAGGTCGGTCGCCGACTTCTGGTAGGTGTCGATCGCCTGATCGACGCCGGGACCGAACATCTGCCGGAGGAACGGCCGCGGCGCGTGCACCGGCGGCACGTAGTAGACGTTCGGCTCGAGGCCGAATTGAGGAAACAGCGGCAGAGCCACCTTGCGCACGTGGACGAGGTAGTCGATCGGGTTGTCCTCGCGCGCCTTCTCCGGCGTCGAGATCCAGCCGGCGAAACGGATCTTGCCGATGCAGTTGACGAAGCACTGCGGCTGCAAGCCCTGCTCGATCTTCGGGAAGCAGGCGATGCACTTCTCCGACGTGCCGGTCATGGGATTGTAGAAGACCTTCTTGTAGGGGCACGCCTTCACGCACTCCTGGTAGCCGCGGCAGCGCCCCTGATCGACGAGGACGATGCCGTCGTCGGGGCGCTTGTAGATCGAGCCGCGCGGACACGACGCCAGGCACGCGGGGTACGTGCAGTGATTGCAGATGCGCGCCAGGTAGAAGAACCACGCCATGTGCGGCACCTGGAGATCGGCGCCGTTGGTGATCGTGCCGGCGCAGTCGTCCTCGCCGACGTTCGGGTGCGCGTAGTCGAGCTCCTCGGGGCGCCAGCCGAGGACGCGCGACCCCGCCTCCGCCGCCTCGAAGAGCGTCCGTCCCTCGTACGGTCCGCCGCTCCACTGCTGCGGCCCGAGCTGCTCCAGGAGCTTCACGTCCCACGCGAGCGGATAGAAGCCGTAGGGCTTCGTCTCGACGTTGTTCCACAGCATGTACTCTTGGCCCTTGCCCGACGTCCACGTCGTCTTGCAGGCGAGCGTGCACGTCTGGCAGGCGATGCACTTGTTGATGTCGAAGACGGCGGCGAACTGCCGCGTGGGGCGCGACTCCGGGTACCAGTAGGACATGTCGCGGCCGATCTGCCAGTTGTGAACGCGGGCCATCAGACTTTCCCTTTCTCGTCGGCGCGCTCCGCGGCGCCGTTGAACTCGCCTTTCAAGTAGCGCTGCATCGTCGGGTTCTCGTAGCCGGGACGGAGCCCGAGCGCGGCCGGACGCCAGAGACCCTGCGCGCCGATGCCGCCCGGCTCCGCCTTGGTGATCTTCACGATCGACTCGCGCGGCGCGCCCGTCGGGCAGTGGACGTCGGGCATGAAGCCTTTGCCGATCGTCTGCCCGAACATGTCCTTGCGGACGAGCGAGTCCGTCATCCAGGTCGGCTTCAGCCAGCCGCGCGTCGCCGACTGGTGCGAGCCGGAGCGGAACATCGCCTGGTAGTTGGTGCGCGGGTTCTTCGCGAGGCCGTCGGGGCGCGACTTTCGTCCCTCGACCGAGCCCGGCGTCGCGCCGTACATGTTGAACCACATCCGGGTGACGCCGCGCGGCGTGCCGGGGTAGTAGCGGGCGCGGCAGATGAGGCGCGCGAACTCGTAGTCCTTCGCGTTCTGCTGCCAGCCGCGGAAGGGGCGATCGCTCGGGTCGGAGTCGATCCACACGTAGTCGCCGTCCTCGACGCCGAGCGCACGCGCGTCCTCAGGGTTGATGTCGACGTAGCCCTCGGCGACGAACGGCGATCGCTTGTCGTGGCGGTAGACGTCGCCGAAGGGGCCGAAGAGGAACGCCACCATGTCGGTGTCGATCGGCATCGTGTGCGCGCCGTGGCGGTACTTCGGAGTGTGAAAGACGAACGTGTAGCCGTCCTTCGCGAGCGGATGCGGCGACACCTTCGTCTCCGCCCAGGTCTTCACGACGTTGCGCCCCTGGCGCGTGTCGGAGGACTGGTCGGCGAGCGCGACGCCGTAGGCCTCGGGACCGACGGCGCGGATGGCCTCGTGCTTCGGCGCGACGATCACGTTCGGCTCGTAGAACGTCGAGTCGATGGGCTCGCGATGTACCGGCAGGTTCTCGCCGGCTTCGATGAACTCGTCCTCCTCGCGGTAGAACTCGAGGCGACCGCTCTTCGTGAACCACGGGCGCGAGTCGTTCGTCTGCTCGAAGCCGACCGCCTTCGGGTTGGTGCGGTTCATCATCAAGACGGGCACGCCCTGCTTCGCCTTCTCCTCCAGCTCGAGGAAGTCGTAGCCCTTGGTATTGGCGGAGAAGTCGAGGATGCGCTGCAGGTAGACGTCGGCCCGACCCTCGTCGACGAACTTGTAGAGGTCGTGGAAGCGCGCGTCGCCGGTGAGCTTCCCGAGCGCGTGGGCAACGAGCGCCTGCACCTCGATGTCGCCGCGGGTCTCGAAGATGCGCGGCAGCGGCGTCCGAGGGAAGATCGAGAGGAAAGGATTCGTCACCGATGCCGTCATGTCGGGATGCTTCAGCTCCGCCCACGAGTCGACCGCGAAGACGACGTCCGCCCACTCGCACGACGTCGACCACCACCACTCGTTCACCGCGATCAGCTCCATTTTCGGCAGCTGGTGGACGACCGTGTTGTAGTGCCACTTGACGTTGCCGAGGATGGAGTTGGCGTTGGCGAACCACATCGACTTCGTCGGCGCCGGCATGTGGGTCGCGCCGGTCAGCATCCTGGTGCCGACCTTCAGCGGATGGTCCTCGTGGTTGTAGTAGTGCGCCGACTCCGCCTTCCAGTACTGCTTCGGACGCGCCGGCTTCGTGGGGTCGAGCTCGAGGTCGAACGGGTTCTCGTTGATGTACTGCGGCGCGCCGTTGAAGAGCGCGACGCGATAGTTGCCGGCGTACGAGCCGACGTTGCCGGCGATCTTGCCGACGTTGCCGGTGAGCGCCGCGAGCAGGAAGATGTCGCGGTCCTTGTTGTCGTTGTTGAAGAACTGGTTCGGCCCCATGCCGATCGCGAACAGCGTCGTGCCGGGTTTCGACGCGATCTCGCGCGCGAGACGCTCGACGGCGGCCGCCGGCGCCCAGGTCAGGTCCTCGACGGTCTTCGGATCGAAGTGCTCGGCGTACTCCTTCACCAGGTCGAAGACCGGCCGGCAGCGCACCTTGGTGCCGTCATGCAGCGCCACCTCGACGCTGCCCTCGAGGAGCGGGTCGCCGACGGCGGAGCGGGCCCCGACGTCGTCGCGCGTGAGCGCCTTCGGGGCGCCGGCCACGTCACCGGGGGCCGCTTTCGGGCCGCTCGCAGCTCGATCCCACCAGACGTAATCGCCCCACTCGGCGCGCAGCTTCTCGCCGATCAGCATCTCGCGCTGCGCACCCGGCGCCGGCGGCTTCTCGTCGACGGCGAGCACGCGCGTCTGATTCGACAGCGCCGCCGGCGCGCCGCCGAAGACGTCGGCGGCGCGCAGATACTTGAGCGTGTCCATGCGGACGAGGATCGGCAGGTCCGTCCAGCGCTTCACGTAGTCGGCGTCGTAGAGCTTCTCGCGCATCACCACGCCGGCGAGGCCGAGCGCCAGCGCCGGCGTCGTACCGGGCCGGACGACGATCGCCTGGTCGGCCTTGGTGCACGTCGCCGAGTACTCGCAGGCGATGACGACGATCTTCGTGCCCTTGAGCCGCGCCTCGGTGAGCCAGTGCGAGTCCGGCATCTTCGTGGTGATCCAGTTCATCCCCCAGACGACGACCGTCTTCGCGTGCTCGACCGCGTGCAGGTCGAACTCGACGGTCTGCTGTCCGGTCACCATCGGGTGGCCCGGCGGCAGGTCGGTGTGCCACGAGTAGTTGTCGAAGCCGCGCGCGCCGACCGCCTGGTCTGCGCCGACGCCGCGGATCTTGGCGTCGAGGAGCGCCATCGCGTTCGCCAGCCGGTACATGCCGAAGACGCGCGTCATGCCGAGGAGCGGCATGCCGCCGCGGAACTTCATCACCTGCGTCCCGCAGCCCTTGGTGGCGGCGATCATCTCTTCCTCGTAGCCTTGCACCCGCAGCCGCTTCGCGCCCTCCTCGCCGGTGTACGTCGTCGCGATGTTCTGCAGCGCCGCGGCGACGATCGCCGCTGCCTCCTCGTGCGTCATCCGCAGCCACTCGTCGCGGGCGCGAT
>JBGPOW010000071.1:0-18821 GCA_041488235.1 Binatia bacterium | reverse complement strand
GATGCTGGCGCTGGCGCGCTTCAGTCCCTGCCCGCCGGCGAGCGCGCGCTTGCGGAAGACCTCGACGTGGCGTGCCTCGTCGATCATCTGCGCGCAGAGGTGGCTCTTCAGCTCGAGGAACTCCTGGTTGATGGAGAAGATCCAGCGCGACGGCATCTCCATCGCGACGAGCGCGATCTCTTCGAGGGTGGTGCAGAGCTGCGCCATCGCCGCCTCGAGCGCGGGCGAGAGCGCCGCGCTCGGCAACGTCGTCCAATCGAGGTCGACCGCCGCGACCCAGCGCCGCGCCTTCGACTCCTCGTACAGCTCGGCGACGTTCTCCGACCAGACGTCGCTCTTGCGGTTCAGCGTGTAGCCGAGGTCGGGCAGCTTCCCCCAGATCTCCGAGCCGCGCGCCGCCATGCTGTAGCGGTCGCGGACGAACTCGGGGATGTCGTCCCAGCCGTACGACCCGAGGTTGCAGTCGGCGTACGTGAGGCCGCGACGCGGGTCGTGGATCTCCGCCCGCACTCGCTCGGTCTTCGCGTCCCACCAGGTGAGCGTCAGCTCGCCCGCCATGACGCGCTGGACGAGCTCCATGAGCTTTTCGTCCTGGAAGTAATTCTTCTCGGCGAAGTAGGCCATGCGATTACCGGTCCGGCGATTCGTTCCAGCACACGAGGCACGCGCTTCGCAAGGGCGTTGACGGAGCGCGGCGCGTACGCGATGCAAGGCGACCATGAAGGACTTCCGCGACAAGATCGCCGTCGTGACGGGCGGCGGAACCGGAATGGGGCGTGCCTTGGCGGAGCAGCTGACGGCAGCCGGCTGTCACGTGGCGATGTGCGACGTGTCCGCCGAGAACATGGCCGAGACGAAGCGCCTCTGCGAAGTCGGTGCCCCCTCGGGCGTCCGCATCACGACGCACCTCTGCGACGTCGCCGACGAGCGCCAGGTGCTCGCGTTTCGCGACGCCGTCGCGCGCGAGCACGCGACGGATCACATCGAGCTGCTCTTCAACAACGCCGGCATCGGCGGCGGCGGCAGCTTCGTGAAAGACGACCGCGCCGACTGGGACCGCACCTTCGGCGTCTGCTGGTTCGGCGTCTACTACTGCACCCGCGCGTTCCTCCCGCTCTTGATCGCGAGCAAGCATGCCCACATCGTGAACACGAGCAGCGTGAACGGCTTCTGGGCGAGTCTCGGCCCGGGCATTCCCCACACCGCCTACAGCACCGCCAAATTCGCCGTGAAAGGCTTTTCCGAGGCGCTCATCGGCGACCTCCGCCTGCACGCGCCGCACGTGAAGGTAGCGGTCGTGATGCCGGGACATATCGGCACCTCGATCGTCATCAACACGGCCAAGGTGTTGGGGAAACCGGACGCGTTGCACATGTCGTCCGACGACGTCGCGTCGGCCCGGGCGCTCTTCGGCCAGCGCGGCATCCCCGTCGACACCATGACCGACGACGAGGTACGCGCCGCCATGCACCAACTCGCCGTCAGCTTCCGCGACAACGCACCGGTGACCGCGGCGCAAGCCGCGACGATCATCCTCGACGGCGTCCGCACCGACCGCTGGCGGATCCTCGTCGGCGACGACGCGCACGCGCTCGACCGCATGGTGCGGGAGTCGCCGGAGTCGGCATACGAGAAGTCGTTCGTCGACGCGCTGCACGCACAGGGGTTCCTGCAGCTGTTCGAGTGACCGCCGCCCATCCGCTGGTCACGGGTCGACACCCGACCGATCTACGTCAGATGTGGCGGGTCTCCCCACCTGCACCTCGTCGTGCAAGTGGGGAGCGCCCGCCCAACGCCGGCCCCGAGTCCGGGTTATCTCGACATCGTCAGGGACAAGAACTAACGACGATCCGATCACCACCCACGATGACTCCCGCGAATGTCGTGGTGCCGTCGTCACGCACGACGCCCTTGACGCTCACGAACGAGATCCTCCCGAACCCATTCGCCGCCTCGAGCCTCGTGCTCTGCGTGAGACAGACGTCGTCCCCCACGCGCTTGGTCTGGATCGAAATCTTTCTGCCCGAGTCGAGTGTCGTGTCGTCCGTCAGGGAGATCCTGCCCGTCGCGCTCAGGTCGATGTTGCTGCTGTTCGGAATCCCGACCTGATCGGCGTCGGTCGTCAGGATCGTCCGATCGCTCAGGCGAAGATGCTTCTCGCCCACGACCGACACGCTCGCCTTCGTATTCACGATGATCCGGTACGAACCGATGCGGGCACGCGCGACGTCGATGCTTCCATCGGCCCCGTGCGCGTCGATTTCCACCCTATTGCGCGCGAAGAGCGTGAACCGTCCGCTGGCGTCGAAGATCCCGGGTGCGACCGTGACGTTTCCTCTAACGGCTTTGAGGACGAGCTTGTCGCCAGCATGCAAGTTGGTGACACCCTCGCTCAGATCGATCGATTCCCTGCTCTGTAGGATGATGTCGTCGCTCGCACTGATGTCGAGTGTGCCGTTGCTGACGATGTCCCCGACGGTTTGAGATCGTGCGACCAAGGTGAGCTTCACCAGACTGGCCGCATCCCCCTTGAGTAACGACCCTGCCTCCACGACGATCCTGTCAGCGGACACGCTCGTGGTGCCGCTGAACTCTACCGGCGTGTCTGCCGTGAAGGTGAGCGTGCCGGGAATGATGGTCGTCCCTTGCGGCCACTCACAGAGTCCGTCGCCGTCACTATCCGTGAGTATTAGGTCGGGACTACCGTCGCCGTTGGTGTCGAACGTGCACTCGCGCTTCGGCGTGGGAGTCAGCGTAGGAGTCGGCGAAGGCACGCAGGCAGCGTAGGCATACCCTACACCTACGCCCTCTATATTTCCGGCGTCGGTGACGTCCTTAATCTTCTTGTCGTGCCAAGGTTCCATTACGGTATCGACATCGTCACCGATTGAAGTCGGTGCGTCGGGAAACTTGTCCTTAGCCGTGCCGGCCGAGTCTGGACGATAGGGAGCGGCTGCGGGATGCAGTGCCTGCCAGGTAGACCAAAGACAATCCATATAAGTGTGCGCGAGCCAGAAAATCGGATCGTCCGGTGCGGTGCGCTCTTCCAACATGTCGCCGCCTACCCACCCGTGCATTGTGTCGTGAAGCCGCTCGATAGTGGGCCGGAATCCGTTGACTTCAAATTTGTCAATCCATTTTGCGCTTTGGTCGCATACCTCGTTAAGGTCACAGTCCGTGTTGCCGGAGCAGGGTTTAGGGGGGAAGACCAGGTTCCCATCAGCTGCTCTGCACATCGCGCCGCATATCCCGTCATTGCTTCCGGTCGCCGAGTCGCAGTCCGTGTTGACGCTGCAGGCACGCCCGAGGTTGACACCAGCGCACGTCCCGTCACCAAGGACGTTCTTGTCACAGTTCGCGTCGACCGTGCAGGGGAATCCCACGCGTCCAGCCGTGCACTTTCCGGTGCACGTTGTTGAATCATAGGGTGTTTTGGTAAGCGCTGCTAGAATGTCCGCCTGTTGAAACGCGGTAACCGCGGAAGCATGGGTTCTAACGGGGAGTTTACCGCCATCCTGAGTGATCCATTTTGTGGCGTCGAAGAAGAAGCCATCGCTCGTTGATCCCAGGAAGTCGTTATCTCCAGCATTCAACAAATCATTAGGAAACTTCTCGGTCCACACCCAGTAGGGAACTGTCAGATCCGCAAACTGCCCTCCCAACGCGCGGAGTTCCAACTCAAAGCGCCGAATGAGCTCGCGGTGCCAGGGAATAATCTGCGCGCGGCCGTGCTCGCTCTCCGTCCCGGTGCAGCCGCAGTCAAAGTGCCAACATAGGTACTTGTCGTACGTGTTCTTGTAGGTGCACGTCCTACACACGCCGTTGCCGGGGTCCGTGTCGCATTCCGCGTCTTCGGTGCAGGGTCCCTTCTTCCCAGCGATGCAATGTCCCGTCGTTGTGCCTTTACACACCCCGTCTCCAGCGCAAGCCGCATCGTTGGCGCAGGCTCCCATCTTCCCTTCCGTGCACGTTCCGACCGCCTGGTCCTTCAGGGCCTTGAGCCCGTCGCGGAACGTTTGTCTCTGCGCTGCAGTCAAATCCTGATAGTTCTTCCGGACCCGAATCTGAGCTACCGCCTCGCGATCGGACACCATCGAGCCGCAGAACATGCCGACGATCGCCGTTGCCACGACGAACCGGCGCAGCGAAGAGACTGGAGACGTTTCCGATGCCATGGTTGTTCTCCTTGCCACGTCACTGTTGTCGGTAAACATCCGAGATGAGCTGCGGGCCGCAGCTCTACGCCGTGAAAGCAAGGCTCGTGGCGTGCGCATTCTGGCCTCCAAGGCTTGAGCACTACATCGGGTAGGGCGGCACGAATTACTCGTTCTCGGAGCGTTGTGCTTCCGAGTCGTTCATCGGAGCGATTCAATAATGCACGCGGGATGCTGCTCCAGGCGGGCTATTCACGTCAACAAGATTCGACACGCGCAGGGACGCATCATCGAACGTAACGATCGCGGACTTGGTCTTACTCCCCGTCCCCGTTCCCCACGGCTAGCTACTCCTCACTCCTCACCTCGAATCTGCGCCAGTTCGGCGCAGATTGCCGCATCGCGCAAACAGCGTGATCGTTAACGTACTAGCGCGGCGCGGCGTCGACTCCCCGTGCATAGCTCGATGCAATGCGTTGTCGAGAATGAGTGTCGAGATGACCCCCACGAATCCTACGATTCGCAAACGTTCCGATATTCCATGATCGTCATCGACACGGCCACGGTGCTGGGGAAGCCGGACGCCTTGCACATGTCGTCCGACGACGTCGTGGCAGTCCACGCGTTCTTCGGCCAGCGCGGGATCTCCGTCGACGCCATGACCGACGACGAGGTCCGGCCGCCATGCACCAACTCGCCGTCAACTTCCGCGACGACGCGCCGGTGACCGCCGCCGAAGCCGCGGCGATCATCCTCGACGGCGTCCGCAGCGATTCGTAGCGGATCCTCGTCGGCGACGACGCCCGCGCGCTCGATCGCACGGTGCCTGAGTCGCCCGAGTCGGCATACGAGAAGTCGCTCATCGACGCGTTGCACGCGCACGGGTTCCTGCAGCTGTTCGAGTGACCCTGCCTCGACGCCGGGCGTGACGAAAGCGCCCGCGCCCCCGACCATCCACAGTCGACGCCGAAACGGGTATCGGTCGGGGATGAGCATCGGCGACGGCACGCTCCTCGGGCTCGCCACCGCGCTCGGCTGCGGCCTCTTGATCGGGATCGAGCGCGAGCGCCGTAAGGGCAGCGGACCGGCGCGTGCGCTCGCGGGCGTCCGCACGTTCACGCTCGCCGCGCTGACCGGGGCCGTCGCCCAGTCTCTCGGACAGCCGCTCCTCGTCGGTGCCGGCGGCGTGCTCATCCTCGCGCTCGCCGCGATCGGGTACTTCTACGACCGCCGCACGCGAGGTCGCGCGAGCGACCCCGGCGTCACGACCGAGCTCGCCTTGTTCGTGACCTTTCTCCTCGGCGTGACCGCGATCGAGCACGCCTCGCTCGCCGCGGCGGCGGCGGTCGTGGTGGCGATTCTCCTCGCCGCGCGCTCCGAGCTGCACCGCTTCTCGACCGAGGTCTTGAACGCGGACGAGCTGCGCGACGCGCTCCTCCTCTTCGGTGCGGCGCTCGTCGTGCTGCCGCTCCTACCGGGCCGACCGCTCGAGTGGCTCGCCGGCGTCGATCCGCACCGGCTCTGGGGGCTCGTCGTTCTCCTGATGGCGCTTCAGGCCGCGGGCTACGTCGCCCTGCGCATCGCCGGCGCGCGTCTCGGACTCGCGCTCTCGGGGTTGGTGTCGGGCTTCGTGTCGAGCACGGCGACCGTCGCCGCGATGGGCGCACGCGCGCGCGCCGAGCCGCGCCTGTTGTCGGCGTGCGTCGCGGGAGCGCTGTTCTCGAACGTCGCGACGCCCATCGAGCTCGCGCTCGTCGCCGTGACGATCTCCCCCGCCGCGCTCCCTGTGATCGCGCCCGCCCTCGCCGCGGCCGCGCTCGCCGCAGCTGCGGTGGCACTCGTCAGCCTGAGGGCGGCCGTCCGCGGCAGTCACGCCCGCCGCCCGTCGGGACGGGCCTTCAGCCTGTCGACCGCGCTCGCGTTCGCCACGCTCTTGACCGCGGTCACCGCCGCGGCGTCATTCACGACCGCCCGCTACGGCGGCGCGGCGGCGGGCGTCACCGCCGCGCTCGCGGGCTTCGTCGACGTGCACGCCGCCGCGGCGTCGGTGTTCTCCCTCGCCGCCAGCGACAAGATCCCGCCCGCGACGCTGCTGCTGCCGGTGCTGATCGCCTTCACCACGAACACGGTCAGCAAGCTCGTCGCCGCCTGGGCGGCCGGAGGACCACGCTATGCCCTGCGCGTCGCCGGTGGCCTCTTGGTGGTGACAGCGGCGGTATGGGCACCGTGGCTCGCCTCCGCGGGCGAGCGATAGAGCGAGCCGCGCCGGGCGATCCCTTTCTCCACTGGGGGATTTGCCCCCGAACGTGAGGGATATCCCCCAATCGCAAATCCGAATCGCCTGTAGGGGTCTGGGTCGATTGCGTCGGAAAGTCATGGACATGAAGGTCGGACGTATGCCTGGCGTTCTCCTTGCTGTGAAAAAATCTTGCAGAAGATTGCACGATCAACCCAAGACGTCAGGAGAAATAGAAATGCGAATGCAAAGACGAGTGAAGCGAGGCAACATGGCTCGGAATCTGACGATCGGTGCGCTGATGTTCGCGGCGGTCATGAGCGTTTCCACAGGCGCGCATGCGCAGGCGGTCGTCATGGCGGGCAACTACCAGAACTTCGACGTCCTCAATAACACCGGAGAAACCGACCGAGGGCTTCGAGATGGAGGTGTGGGGCGTCAGCGCATCGCAGCTGACGCGCATCTTCCCGTCCAACTTCAACGCCGGTGTGATCCGTTACGGCTTCATAATCAAGAACACCTCGGTGCAAGCGAATTTCAACAAATAATCGAACCCACATAATGTAATCGGCGGGGCGAAGTCAGCACGACTTCGCCCCCGCGTCATTTGCGACGCAGCTGCACGGATCGTACGCCCCAACTAGACGAGGCTACGGACGTGCCCGTCCGCCGGTGGACGCCGTCGTGCGAGCGCTGAGGACGAGGCGGAGCGTCGCGAGGGTCGGACGCATCGAGCTCGGTCCGCGCTTCGGCGCCGTTCCTCTCACGTACGTCGAAAGCTTTCGCGGGACGAGCCAGAGCCAGTACCACACGACCGATCCGGGATAGACGCGGAAGAACCACCCCTTGTTCGCCGCCGTGCCGCGCGGGGCGAAGACCAACCCGAGAGCCTCGTCGCGCGCCGACACGACGATGAGCCCGCGGTGCGGCGCGAGCGCCGCAGCGAGCCGCGGGAGCTCCGCTTCCGCGGCGAACACGCGCAGGGCGAGATCGAGAACGTTGACGGTGGTCGCGAGCGTCCCCTCGGAACGACGACGGGCGAAGAAGGCCGTCCAGTCGAAGCGCTCGTCGATGCTCGCGGCCAGGAGATGCACGTCGAGCAGCTGTTTCAGCTTCGCCGCGCCGAGACCGACATCCTGGAAGAGCGACAGCGCGAGCAGCACCAGCGTGTCCTCGTCCGAGGGCGTCGCGAAGGAGACACCCGCGATCGCGTATAGTATCCGATCGCGCCAGATCCGCCGCTCGTCCGGGTGGTAGGCGGGGGTGTTGCGGAAGCACGCGTGCAGGTCGACGTTCGCGGCGTCGCGCGTCCAGGTCGCCGAGTGGAGATCGCGCCAGCGCTCGACGAAGCCGAGGCCGCGCAGCGTGCGCCCCGCGCGGCGGAAGTCGCGCCGCCTCGCGAAGAGATCGACGTCGTACTGGGGCCGGCGCTCGAGGCCGCCATAGAGACGGTCCGCAAAGTAGAGCCCCTTCAGCAGCATCCACTCGATCCCGTCCCGCGCGAACGCCGCCTGCACCTCGGCGATCGTCCTGAGGTTCTGCTCGGGCGACGGGCGCGGCCGCCGCAGCCACGCGCGGAGCGCCGCGAGCGCGGGCGGCGGGATCAGGGCGCGGAGATCGGCCTCGGCGATCGTCGTCCATAGGAGCGAGATCAGATGGTGACGGCGCGCGGTCTCGACGAACGCGGGATCGTCGGCGACCTGCGAGAGCGCGGCCAGCGCGTTCCGCGTGTCGTTCGCGACGAGGCTTCGCGCGAGCCGGGCGTACTCCGCGAGGCGGGCCGTCGATCGGTCTGTCGCGTCGGGGATCGGCATCATGGCGGCGGCGATCGCGATGCCTAGCGATCGGCGTCCGCGCGGTCAAGGAAGCGGCGCCACGGGCGGTTGCCGGCGCCTCCGCGGATCACTACCATCCCGCGCCCGTGGCGTCCGCGACGATCGGCCGGGACATCGAGCAGGCGCTCGACCATCACCGAATGCCCAGCTGCCGCCTCGTCCCGATCTCGCGGGCGGAGACCCGGAAGCACGGCCGGCGCGCCTACCGCGTCGAGCTCGAGGACGGACGAACGATCAAGGCCCGCTGGCTCGAGAGTGAAGAGACGTGCCGGCGACTCGTCGCGCTGCGTACCGGAATCGACGCGGCATTCGCGCCCGTGATCGGTCATCACGGCCGAGTGCTCCTGGAGGCTTGGATCGACGGCGCGCCCCTCAGCGCGCTCGACGCCGACGTCCGCGCCGATGAGGCCGGCGCGCTGCTCGGACGGCTGCACGCGACGGACGTCGACGACCTGCCGGCGACCCTGCCAACGCACACGTGGCGGCAGCGTGCGACGGCCGAGCTCGCGGCGCTGGCGCAAGCGCGCGTGCTCGACGACGCGGCGGTCGCGACTCTCGCCGCGGAGCTCCGTCGCCGCGATCCAGGGAGTGCCGCGGTGGTGCTTGCGCATCGCGACTTCTGCGCCGAGAACATGCTGATCGATCGGCACCAGCGCCTGCACGTGATCGACAACGAGTGGCTGGCGATCGCGCCCGCCGCCTTCGACCTCGGTCGCACGTTCAGCCGCTGGCCCATGCCGGACGGCGTGTGGAGACGCTTCATCGCCGCCTACCGGTCCGCCGCCCGGTTCGATCCCGGTCCGCTCGCCTTCTGGACGATCGTCGCGGCGGTGAAGAGCGCGCGCATCCGCCTGCGCGAAGGCCCCGACCGGCTTGCCGTCCCGCTCGCGGTGCTGCGCCGCTCGGTGGAGCATCCCAGCTGTTTGACCGTCCCTACGGTCGCCGAGTAGAGGAGGTCGCCAATTCGACTCGGCGCCGAGCACCGGCGCGGATCCGGGGGTCGTCATCGAGCGGGTCACTCTTTCGTTGCTGCGCGGGGTCTGCCAGCTGCCGGCGTACGTCGCGCGCGAGGTCGGGTTCTTCCGGGAGAACGATCTCGACGTCGAGGTCGACGTCGAGCCCACCGCGTGGGTCGTGCCGGAGCGGATGGTGCGCGGTCAGGTCGACTTCGCGGTGATCCCGTGGACCCGGGTCGCTGCCGCCGGCGCGCGCGGCGAACGGCTCCGACTCGTCTGCGGCTCCGGATGCGAGGAGGCGGCGATCGTGGTGCGGCACGGGCTGACGCCCGATCGGGTGCGCACGGTCGCCGTCCCCCAGTTCGGCGGGATGAAGGATCTCACCGCCCTCGGCCTGATGCAGAGCCTCGGCTGGGACGCGGTGGAGAAGGTCCGCTTTCCCTCCGGCGACGGCGCGATCCTGGCGCTGGTCGGGAACGGAGCCGACGCCGCCTCGATGATCGAGCCCTACGCGACCATGCTGGAGGCGCAGCGGATCGGCACCGTCATCCGCCGGACCGGCGACGTGTGGCCGGGCGTGCCGGGATGCTCGCTGACGACGACCGCCGACCTCATCGCCGACCGTCCCGAGCTGGTGCAGCGCATGGTCGACGCGTTCGTGCGGGGCGCGCGTTTCGTGGAGGCCGAGCCTGACCGAGCCGCTGCGATCGGCGCCCGGATGATCGGCATCGCTGTGCCGTTCGTGCGAGCGGCGCTCGATCGCAACCGCCCCGATGTGCAGGCGCTCCGCCGTCACGCCTCGATGACGTCCGTGCTCGAGCTGATGCATCGGGTCGGGTACCTGCCGACCCTGCCCGACGACGATTACATCGACCTGAGCTTCCTCGACGCGACGGAGCCGGTTACGACGGCGCGCGTCCACGGCTCATGACGATGATCGTCTGCTGCGCGTACCCCCTCGGGTACGGCCCGGCGGCGAAGCTGCACGTGATTGCCGAAGAGCTCCAGCGCCGCGGCGTCCACACCGTCTTTCTCGGAACCGGGGTCACGCACGAGTTCGCGGCGCACAGCAGGTCGGGCATCGCGGTGGAGGCGGACCCCGACGATGCGCGCGCGCGCGCCGTCGTCGCCGCGAGCGACGCCGTGCTGTCGCTGATGGATCGCGACTACGTGCGCGTCGCACAGGAGCTCGGGAAGCCGCACTTCGTCGTCGACAGTCTCGTCTGGTTGCGCGAGCGGATTCCAGAGGAGTTCCTCGCGAGCAGGCGGTATTGGGTGCAGGACTTCGTCGGCGTGCGTGAGCGCCTCGCCGAGACATCGGCCGGTGCGATCGTCGTCGGACCGGTCGTCCGGAGCATGCCGCGCGCCTCCGAGGGCGGCGGCACGGAGCTGGTCGTGAGCCTCGGCGGCCTCGCATCGCCGTATCAGGGCGACGAGGGCGGTGTTCGCTACGCCGAATTCGTCGTCGAGGGCCTGCTCCGGAGCGAGATGCTGCGGCCGTTCCAGGGCCGCGCGCTCGTGATGGGCGGCCGTCGCTGCATCGAGCATCTGCGGCGCCGCCATGCTGGGACCCGGCTCGACTTCGCCACGCTCTCGCACGCGTCGGCGGTCGCACGCCTCCGCCGCGCCGCGCTCGTCGTGAGCGCCCCCGGCCTGACCACCGCGCTCGAGTGCTTCCAGCTCGGCGTCCCGACGTTCTTTCTTCCGCCGCAGAACTACAGCCAGTGGTGGATCCTGAAGACGCTCCGCGCGCGCGATCTCGCCCCGTGCTCGTTCCACTGGGAAGACCGGCCGACGGAGCATCCGATCACGGAACGTATGCCCGAGGCGACGCGGGTCCCGCTGCTTCGCGACCTCCTCACCCGATCCATGGCCGATCGCGAGGTCGCGCGCGGGTTCGACGACGCGCTCGCGGGCGTGCCCGCCGTCGATCGGCGCGCGCTCGCGAGCCGGCAGTGGAGTTTCTTTCGGTCGCTCGGTGCCAACGCCACGGCCGCGATCGCCGCCGAGATGCAGGCACTGTGCTGACTCCCGCCGCAGATCACGGCGGCCCGTCGGCAACTCCCGCGGCCGCGGACGGAGTGCCGCGCCGCGCGACGGCGCGGGCCGAGGTACCGGACCTCGCCGAAATCGACCACCTGCTCGACGCGCTCCGCCCCGCGCTGCACGTACCGTACGCTCCGCCCAACATCTATCCGATGTCCGCGCCGATCTTCACCAAGCTGCCCGGAGCGACGCGACCACGGATCGGCGACGGTCCCCTCGGCGTGTACGTTCACGTTCCGTTCTGCAACTACGCCTGCAACTTCTGCTTCTACGCAAAGCGTGTGGGCGACACCGACGCGTTGCACGCACGCTACGTCGCCGCCGTGCAAAAGGAGCTGGAAGCGATCACGCCCGGAAGCCGTCTCGCGCAGCTCTACGTCGGGGGCGGAACCCCGACGACGCTCACGCCGCCGCGGCTCGACGCCGTGCTCGCGGCGGTGGTCGGGCGCGCGGAGCCGCGGGGCGACGACGTGCACACGGTCGAGTGCTCGCCCGAGTCGATCACGCCGGCGCACGTCCGCGTCCTGCGCGGCCGCGGCGTCGGCCGCGTCAGCGTCGGCGTGCAGAGTCTCGACGACGGCGTCCTCGAGACCGTGCATCGCCGCCACGACCGGCGCGCCTCGCTGGCGGCGCTCGATCTGCTCGTCGGCGAGGGGCTCACGGTGAACGTCGACCTCATCTTCGGGCTCCCTGGTCAGAAGGAGGCCGCCTTCTGCCAGGACCTCGAGCACGTCACGTCGAGGGGCATCCATTCGGTGACGACGTACAGCCTACGCGTGAACGAGCGCACCCCCGTCGCGAACCTGCTTCGCGAGGAAGAGCGCCTGGACCTGCGGCGGCTCGTGCGCTGGCGAGCCGTGGTGCGAAATGCGGCCCTCGACCTCGGACTCGAGCCGACGCGCTGGCACACCTTCGTGCGACCGGGCTCTGCGGGGGCACGCTTCGAGGACCGGACGGGGACGGGCGACCAGCTCGGCGTCGGCATGAGCGCGCGCTCGCGCTTCGGTGCGACGATCTACCGCAACCACACGAACCTCCAGACCTACCTCGCGCGCATCGAGAGCAACGCGAGCCCGGTCGAGGAGGTCTTCGCGCTCGGGGACGAGGATCTGCGCCTGCGTTTCATCGGGCGCACGCTCGGGGAGGGCAGGCCGCTCGCGCGCAACGAGTACGTCCGGCTATTCGGGTGCTCGTTCGACGACGAGTTCGTGGAGCCGCTCGAGCGCCTGCGTGGTGCGGGGCTGCTGGCGGACGACGAGACGCACGTGCGGCTCACGGAGATCGGCACGCTCCTCTGCGATCTCACGACGCTCGCGTTCTATCCGCGTCGTCTCCAGGACTGGCTCTACGACCGGCAGCAGGCCGCCTTCCGGCAGCGGTGAGATGCGAGTCGATCGCGGCGGCGCACGACCGGCCGCCGCCGGTCCGGCCCGCGCGCGACGTCAGACGATCTCGGCCAAGCCCGCGCGCGCCGCGGGCGCGCGCAGATGAAGTCCGGTCGCGCGGCAGAGTCCGGCCAAATCGCCGTGACGCGTGAGGCTCTTGCCGTAGGCGTAGACGACGAGCGTGTTACAGCGCAGCTTCAGTCGGTCGCGCAAGGTCGCTGCGCGTTCCGCCGTCGTCTCGAGGAGCCGTGCCGGGGCGAGCACGGCGAGGGCGTAGCGACGGTCGCCGATCCACGGGAACTCGTCGGTGAACATGTCGCCGCCGACGAAGTGGTCGGCGAACGCCGGAAGGAGCAACCGCGCGTGCTCGATCGAGGAGCGCACCGCGTCGATGCCGAACGGCACCACCGCGGGATCGGCGTCGTGGATCTTTCTCAGGAGCGCGCCGTTGCCGCAGCCGAGATCGAGGACGTTGCCGCCGCGACCGGCGAGCGCAGCGGCGGCGACCGCGACGATCGGCGCATGCGCCCGGTCCATCCGTAGGCGCGAGGGGAATTGATTGTCGGAGGCGTACCATTCCGCGTACGGCCGCTTGAGCCAACGATCGGTCACCCGCTGCAAGCGCTCGCGGAGCGCAAGGACGGGATGATCGGTGTGTGGCAGCATCCTCATCGATCCGGTGGCCACACCTTCGTCGCCGTCGGCGCGCTGTCAAGCTCCGTAGACCCCTGGGGCCGGTCCTGAGCGGCGGCACCGGACGCCTTGCCATTCGCGACCGCCGCGCGTAGACCGCCCGCGGTGAGCGCGACGCGCGGCTACGCCTTTCTCGGCACCACCATCGGCGTCGAGAGCGACGTACCGTCGGCGCTCACGTGGCTGGACGAGTTCCTGACGCCCGCGTTCGAGGCCTGGACCGGAGACGCGCCCGAGTTCACCGTCCGGATCGCGAGCGATCCGGTCGCGCACGCGACCGTGGAGTCGACCCGGCCACGCGCGGCTGCCGCCGAAGTCCCGTGCTTCGCGCTCGACCAGGAGATCGTGCGTCATCGCGCGTGGATCGCGGCCGGTCGGACGATCGTCGACGACGCGAGATACGGGGCGTTCTACGTGCTCGCCGGCGATCGTGTGGACGTCGTCGTCCATCCGGGGTCCGACCGCTTTCGGGCGGGCGCGATGCGGGTCGTCCGCGAGCTCGCGAGCGCGCGCGCGCTCGCGAGCTCGCGGCGTCTTCAGCTCCACGCGGCGGGGCTCGAAATCGACGGGCGCGCGCTGCTCCTCGCCGGGCCGAAGGGCGCCGGCAAGACCACGCTGCTCGGCTATCTCGCGTCGTCGACGACGGGCGCGCGGATCCTCACCAACGACCGTGCCCTCCTTCGTGTCGGCGGGGGCGGAGGAGATGTCACCGTCCACGGCATGCCGACCATCGTCAATGTCCAGCCGGGAACGCTGGAGCTCCTACCGCGCTTCGCGCGCGGTGTTCCGGCGATCGAGCGGCCCGCGCACCTGACGCTCGCCGAGGCGGACGCCGCGCTGGCGCGCGTCGGGAGCGCGAAGGGCGCGCGCCAGTTGAAGCTCTCGCCGCCGCAGCTGGCGCGGCAGCTCGGCGTCGAACTGAGCGCGGGCGCCGAGCTGGCAGCGGTCGCGTTCCTCGGGCGGCACGCGGAGCCGGATGGCCTCGCCGTCGAGCGGCTCGACGCGGACGACGCCGCGCACCGTCTGCGCGCGACACGCTACGGCATCGGATCGGGCAAGGATGGCGTGACGGTATTCGAGCGTTTCGCGCACGCCCGGGAACGCGACGCGGCCGCCGAGGACGCGTCGATCGCGGCGCTGGCGGCGCGCACACCTTGCTTCGCGCTTGCGACGGGCCATCGTCGCCTGCGCGAGCCGAGCGCCGCCGCGGCGATCCTGTCTGCAGTACTGTGACGACTCCAAAGGCGCGACACGACACCGAGGCCCGAGCGTCGCGCGACGATGCGTCGAGACGCCCTATGTCATCGCCTGACGTGGTCGATCGCGCTCAGTGCGTGCGCACGCCCATCTCCGCGAGCTGCGCCTGCCCGAGCTCGAGCGCCTTGTGCAGCTCCGACCGGCCGCGCCGCTCCGGAAGGCCGCACTTGTCGAGACGCTCGAAGTACTCCTCGACCTGCTTCACCTGGAAGGCAGCGGTGATCTTACAGCCGTGCTCGATCTGCGCCTTCTTCATGCCCTTGCCGGAAAGAATGATGAACGGCTCCATCACCTCGACGGCGTAGGCGCCGCCGAAGACGAAGTTCTCGGCCTCGTCGAGGTGCTTGTGGATGATCTCGCGCTTCTCGGGGAAGTGGTCGAGGACCCACTTCAAGTGCTGCATACCGTAGCCGACGTGGCGGGCCTCATCCTGCATGACGAGGCGGAAGAGCTTCTTGTCGCCGTCGGTCGGTGAGATGTACTCGCTGAAGCGGAAGAGCGTGAGGACCATGCCCTCGGCTTGGAGGTGGAGCGTCGTCGACGACTCGGAGAAGCTGTCGGCGTCGCGCAGGAACTTGAGGTTCACCTCGTTCTGCGGGCTCGCCTTCATGAGACCGTAGCCGGTCGTGAGCGCGCGCTTGCGGAAGACCTCGGCGTGGCGCGCCTCGTCCATGACCTGCGTCGAGATGAAGTTCTTCACCTCGAAGAAGTCGGCGTTGAGACGGCCCATCCACTTCGCGGGAACGTCGGTGGCGATCATCTCCACTTCGGTCAGGAACGTGAGGAGCTGCGAGTAGGCGCGCGCGATGTCGTCGGGGAGCTCGACTTTCATGAGCTCCGCCCATGGCACGTCGGTCGTCGCGTTCCACTGCCGCGACATCGCCTCCTCGTAATAGCCCTCGATGTTGTACGCCCAGACCTCGCTCTTGCGGTTGACCTCGGGCTGGAGGTCGGGGCAGCCGTCGGGGATCTCGGCGCCGCGCGGCGCGAAGCTGCGGTTCTCGCGCGCCACCTCCGGCATCGTCGTGTAGCCGTAGCCGGGGACGTCGAGGTCGCGGAAGGTGAGACCGCGACGCGCGTTCTGCGGCTTGCACTCGACCTTCTCGGTCGCGGCACGCATCCACGAGAGATCGAGCTCACCCGTGCGCAGCGTGTACTGCCAGCGGTCGAGGAAATCTTTGTCCTCGAGAAAGTCCTTGGTGCTGAGGTAGCTCATCGGAATCTCCCGCGGGCTCAGGCCGCCGGTGCCGCTCGCGCCCGTGGTGCGCGCCGCGATCCGCCCTCGTACGTGACGCCGTCGAGCGTCGCGGCGAGGTCGAAGAACTGCTGGATGCTCTCCGCGAAGCGGTAGAGCTTATCGTGCCCGTCGGGGTCGTCGTAGCGCAAGGTCAATTGCTCGCCGAAGTGCGTGAGCGTGTTGATCGAGTGCGCGACGTCGGCGCCGCCGTTCTGGCGGATGTTCTCGAACATCTCGCGCCACACGCTCGCCTCCCCCTCGAGGACGAAGTCGACGCGGAACGGCGTGAAGTTCGGCACCTCCTCGGCGAGCGTGCACTCGAAGACCTCGAACGCGAGCACGAAGAGCCGCTCGGCGCCGCCCTCGTCATCGGGCAGCACGCGGATGCCGATCGTCGCGTCGAAGAAGCCGAGGCCGCGGAAGCGCTCGTGCGCGCCGGCCATCGCGGCGGCGAGCGCCTGGAAGAACGACTCGGATGGGAAGGTGACCGGCATGCGCGCGACGTCTGCTACGCCGCGGATACTACGGTTCGGCATACGAAACCGTCAAGCAACTCGAAGCGTCGGCACTGTCCTACGACGACAGCGCCCGGAGCGTCCCTGAGCCGCGATGGAACCGCCACGGCGGCGGTCCTCGTCGCCGCTCGCTCACCGCGCGAGGGTCAGCGGCCGTAGCTCTCGGCGCCGCCCATCTCCTCGGCGAGCTCGACCTCGGCCGCGGCGCGCGGGCTCGCCCACAGCAGCACGAGGCCGAGCGCGACGCACCCGGCCGCCGCCGCGAACGTCACGTGGTAGCCGAAGCGCTCGATGATGCCGCCGAATACGAACGCGCTCGCGGCGACGCCGACGCTGAACGAGCCGCTGAAGAGCGTCTGCACGCGCCCGAGGTTACCGGGATGGCTGAGATCGACCATCAACGCGTTCGCCGTCGGGTACACCATCCCTTGCCCGGCGCCGAAGAGGAGCCCGATCGTCATCAACGCGGGCATTGATCGCACCCAGCCGAGCGCCAGCACGGCGCACGCGAGCAGCGCGATCGACGGCAGGAGGACGCGGTGACGGCCGACGCGGTCCGACAGGCCGCCGAGCAGGATCCGCACGCCGACCGCCGCGACGGTATACGACACGAAGAACGGCGCCACGCGCTCGAGGCCGATCGCGTGCACGAACGTCGGCACGAAGGTGAGCACCGCGCCGAACCCCATGCCGCAAGCGACCATCGTCGCCGCGCCGAGCCAGAGGGTGGCGCTGTGCGGGAGAGCCCGTCGCGCCGCTTGCACCCGTGGTGTCGCCGCCGCCGTCGCATGCGTGGCGCGCGGGACGCGGATGCGCAACGTCAACCCGCACGCGACGAGACCGAGCGTCCCGCCGATGGCGAACAGCACGGGAAATCCCCATCGCCGTGCGACGACCTCGCCGAGGGCCGGCGCAATCGCGTGCGTGGTGAGCGTCGAGATCCCGAAGATGCCGAGCGCCTCGCCGCGGCGGCTCACCGGCGCGAGCTCGACGGCGAGCGTCGACGCGGTGACGAACGCACAGGTGAAGCTCACGCCTTGGATGACGCGCAGGACGTAAATGAGCCCGCCGGCACCGGGCAGCAGCAGATACGCGTAGGAGGCGAGGGCCATCGCCAGCGCGCCCGCCGTCACGAATCCGCGCCGGCTGACGCGGTCGAGCAACGCGCCGAGAAACGGCAGCACGCACAGGCCGGCGAAGCCGCCCGTTCCCATGATGTACCCGATCGTCCGCTCGCTGACGCCGAGAGCCTTCAGATGCAGCGGCAGAAGAAAGAACGAGGCGAAATTGAGGAAGAACACGAAGTTCGCGATCGTCACCAGGTAGAAGTCGCGAGGGAAACGCGGCGTCGCGGCGGGCATCGCAGTCGATTAGACGACGCACAGCGTCCAAGCAACGCGCGCGCGTACTCCGCCGATATCCGAAAAAGATTGACACCCTCCACCGGGCGGCAGTACGAGAGCGCTGGCCGAACGCATCAGCGACGGCAGCTCGAGGAGGTCATGCCTCTCTCCCCTCTCCGCCCGGCACGCAGCGCGCGCGTGTGCGCGGGCCGCCTCCTCCGGCATCAAATCCGCCGCCTGCATCCGACCTACCATCGACGGGCGCGAAGACCGCGCTCGCTCAACGCAAAAGGAGGATAGCAATGAAGAAATCGATTCTCGCACTGCTCATCGTGTGCGCGGTGGTGGTGGCGGCGGGAGGTAGAGCCGAGGCGTTCATCGGCGGCACGTTCGTCGATCCGGCGACCGGCAGTTATGGACACTGCTCGCTCACCGGTGCCCCTTGTCCGTTCGACTTCGCGTGCCCATGTTTCGGCATCGGCACGTGCGGCCCCGGTGTCTTCGAAACGTGTGTCGCGGACCGCGTCCACGGCACCGATGGCGAGTCGAGCGCAGTGCAGAGCGGCGCGTACGAGTGCAAGCTGAAGAACTCCGGGCCGCCCCCCGTCAAGATGAACGAGGACACCGCCCTCGTGTTGAAGAACGAGCATGTCGCCACGACGCTCTGTGCATGCGTCATCCTTCACGACGGCCAGGAAAACTTCCTCGTTGCCGGTGTGACCGAGCTCTCCGGCAATGACGTCGATGAGGTCAATCTCTGCAGCTTGATCGCTCCCCCACCGGCGGGAGGCCTGAGCGGCGGCGTGAAGGTCGTCACCGCGCCCGGCATCTGCGCCGGCAACCCCTTCACGACGTTTCAAGGCGGCGCGTACGGGTGGACCAAGGCCGTCGTCTACAAGGGAACGAAGAAGAACCCGACCGATCCCTTCAGCGCGAACGTCGTCGCGACGGACAAGACGGAGTTGCGGGTGACACCGGGAGGCGTGGACGACGGGACGGCCTGGACGGCGACCTGCTCGGCCGCGCTGCCGCTGCCTGCGCCCGCCTATCTCGAAAACACTCTACCGTAGCGATCCACGTCCCCCTTCAAGAGAACTGCACGCCGGAGCGGAGGCTTCCCTCCGCTCCGGCGTCCGGTGATAACAGCGCGCATGCGCGCTTCTC
>JBGPOW010000070.1:0-18865 GCA_041488235.1 Binatia bacterium | reverse complement strand
ATCGGCCGATGCTCCGCCTCCTCAACTTCACCGCCTACGACCCGTTGAAAACCGGTCTCGAGGTACCGAGCCTCGACGTCTTGAAGGACGTCCTCGAAACGGCGTTTCGCTTGTCGCTCGGCGAGGGCGGGCCAAAATAGGGCGCCGCCGACGCTAAGCTAGCGAAAAACAGGCGCTCACCGGCAAATGTCTCATTGACTTTTCAGGCGCCAATCGCTACCCTACGCGATGAACCGTGTCTTCTCCTCGGGCTAGCGTCGTAACGGTCTATTCCGCCTCCACGAAGACACCTTTTCGCGCGGTCGTGTGCCCCGTTCGGGTGTGACGTCGACGGCGCCAGCATTCCATGAAGAGCGCATCCAAGCACGGTAAGGACAAGAGCACCGGAGACGCAGCCCCGGCCAAGGCAAGCCGCGTCGTCGAGCTCGGCCGCGAGCGCAAGTACGTCCGTGCCGGCGAGGGCGATTCCTTCGGGCCTGACCCGACCTCGGTCGAAGAGATCAACAGCGTCATCTCGATGCTCGGCGACGGCGAGTCGGAAATCGCCGTCGAGGGCGCCGAGGACAGTCCGTTCAGCGCCGACGGCGAGGACGAAAAGGAAGAGGACTGGGTTCCCGACGTCCCCGAGGAGAAAGAGGAGCAGGAGGATCGCTCGCTGCTCCGCGACTCGTCCGACCCCGTCCGGATGTATCTCCAGGAGATGGGCGGCGTCGCGCTGCTCTCGCGCGAGGACGAGGTCGTCATCGCAAAGAGCATCGAGTCGGGCGAGCTCGAGGTGCGGAAAGCCGTCTTCTCGCTGCCGCTCGCGCTGCAGTACGTTTTGAACCTCGCCGACCGCCTGCGCGACGGCGAGATCGACGGCCGCCATCTCTTCGGCGACGAGGACGAGGAGCCCGCGAACGCAGAGGGCGCGCCCGAGCGCGAGGACGCGCGCGTCGCGGCCTTCTTGAAGCACATCGCCCGCCTGCGGCGTCTGGTGAACGAGCGCGAGAAGCTCGTCGAGCAGAAGGGCAAGAAGCGCATGTCCGCCAAGACGCTCAATAAGACGGAGCAGCGCATCCAGGCGATCAGGCCGGCGATCCACGGCGTCCTCGCCGAGGTGCCGCTCGGCGCGCGTCAGGTGAACGTCATCGTCGACAAGCTCAAAGAGGCGATCGGCGTCATCGATTCGCAGCACGCGGTCGTGAGGAAGTACGAGACGGAAACGAAGCGCGACTCCAAGGAGCTCGTGCAGATCGGCGAGCGCGTCGCGCGCGGCGGGAAGGACGCGACGCGGAGCGCCGTCGCGGCGTTGAAGCGCAGCGCCGACCAGGTCGCCCAGATCGCGACCGACATCAAAGAAGCGCGCAAGCGGGTCAAGCAGGTCGAGCGCGAGACCCATATGAGCGAGGGCGAGCTGCGCGAATCGCTCTCCGCCATCCGTCGCGGCGAGTACAAAGCGTCGGAAGGCAAGCGCCAGCTGATCGAGGCGAACCTCCGCCTCGTCGTCTCGATCGCCAAGCGCTACACCAACCGCGGCCTCGGCTTCCTCGACCTCATCCAGGAAGGCAACATCGGCCTCATGCGCGCCGTCGAGAAGTTCGAGTACCAGCGCGGCTACAAGTTCTCGACGTACGCGACGTGGTGGATCCGGCAGTCGGTGTCGCGCGCGATCGCCGACCAGGCGCGCACGATCCGCATCCCCGTCCACATGATCGAGACGATCAACAAGGTTCTGCGCACCTCGCGCTATCTCGTCCAGCAACTCGGCCGCGAGCCCTCGCCCGAGGAGATCGCGGCGCAGATGGAGATGCCGCCGGACAAGATCCGCAAGGTCCTGAAGATCGTGAAGGAGCCGGTCTCCCTCGAGACGCCGATCGGCGACGACGAGGAGAGCTCCCTCGGCGACTTCGTCGAAGATCGGCAGAGCATTTCCCCGGCCGACGCCGCGATGGCGCTCTCCCTCGAGGAGCAGACGCGCAAGGTGCTCGCGACCCTCACGCCGCGTGAGGAGCAGATCCTGCGCCTGCGCTTCGGCATCGGCGAGAAGTCGGACTACACCCTCGAAGAAGTCGGGCAGCGCTTCCAAGTCACGCGCGAGCGCATCCGGCAAATCGAGGCCAAGGCGCTCCGCAAGCTGCGCAATCCGTCGCGCGCGAAGACGCTCGAGAACTTCGCGCACAGCTGATCGCGCCCCATCCATCGAAGAAAGCCGTTGACAGCGAACGCCGCGGCGCGGTAGCGGGCGCATAGCCTCTCCGTCCGGCACCGGCGAGAGGCGCTTCGCAGCGGACGATTCGCGCGGGACTCCGCGCCGTACCTCCACGCAGCCCGCAACCCGAGGAGGCAATCGTGCGTACTTTGCGCTCGATGGTCGTGGCAGCAGCGACGACGCTCGTGCTCGTCGCCGCGTCGCATGCAGACCTGAAGCCGGGTGACGTCGTCACCCGCGAGAACGTCTCGGCCGCCGCGGATCTCCTGCCGCCGAGCGTGCAGCTCATGTTGAAGCACGGGATGCGGATCACGGTCGTTCCGTACGAGCAGTGTCCGCTCCCGCGCGCCTTTCTCGACGCGACGGAGAAATACGCGTCGCAAGTGACGCTCAGCGACGGCGGGCGGAAGATCGAGAACTACGTCGCCGGGATGCCGTTTCCGACCGTCGATCGCGCCGAGCCCCTCGCGGCGTGGAAGGTCATGTGGAACCACGAGTACAAGCCCGCGTACTCGGACGACGTGTACACGTCGTGGCTCGTGGAGAACCAGGACGAACACGGCGTGATCGAGAAGCAACTCTCGTCCGACGTGTGGCGGCGGCTACGCTGGGTGGGACGACTCTACCGGGAGCCCAAACCGGTGATCCCGCACGATCCGGCGCTGCGTTACACCGAGCAGTGGGGACCGCTCGACGCGCCCTTCGATCTGAAGGGCGCCGGATTCCTGCTGTATCGCTACATGGAGGCGAGCCGCGCCGACGATTCGTGGCTGTACCTCCCGGTACTGCGCCGCGTCCGGCGCTACTCGACCGCAGCCCGCAGCGACACGCTCTTCGGCACCGACATCGATCAGGACTCGATCTGGGGATTCAACAGCAAACCCGAATGGTGGGATTTCCGCCTGCTCGCGGAGAAGGAGATCCTGGTCCCGATGCATGCGGGGAAATACGCGAGCAAGGACATCTGGTGCGGCGAGTCCGGCACCGAGAGCTGGGTCCCGTGCGTCAACTGGGAGCGGCGCACCGTGTGGCTCATCGAAGGCATCCCGAAGCTGCCGCAGTATGCCTTCGGCAAACGCCAACTGTGGATCGACAAGGAGGTCTACAACGTCACCGCTTCGGAGATGTTCGACCACGCCGGCGAGCTGTGGAAGGTGTGGCACAACGTGTTCTGGTACACGAAGAGCGCACGCCCCGGCCTGAGCTATGCCGAGCCGCGGCTCTTCACGCCGGCCGTCGCGGTGATCGACTTCCAGCTGATGCATTCCTCACGCATCACGCCGCCGACGTATCTCCGTCCGCCGACGAAGGATTGGCTGTTCGAGAAAGGCGAGGAGAGTCAGAACACGCCCCAATTCTACACCGTCGCCTACCTGATCGCGTCGGGGACGTGATCGCGCGGCGGTGCTGTCCTGCCAGGACAGCAGCCGCGCATGGGCCGGGGTGACAGGCGCTGCGGTCGCGCGCTAGAACGCGAACGTGGCCGGCCTGATCGTCGATCCCGCGGAGCTCACCCGTCGCATGCGGACGCGCGACGTCGTCGTGATCGACGCGCGTCCCGCGTCGGCGTTCGCGGCGGCGCATCTCCCGGGCGCCGTGCACCTCGATCTCTTCGGCATGAGCCTCGTCGACACGCGGCCGGCGCCGCTGAAGGCCTTCGAGTGGATGGTGCACCATCTTTTCGAGCTGCGCGGCCTGACGCGCGAGAAGGCGATCGCGGTTTACGAGGAGGACTCGGGGATGCGCGCGGCGCGTCTCGTGTGGCTCCTTCAGCTCTTCGGGCATCCCGACGCGAGCCTCCTCGACGGCGGCATTCGGCGCTGGCGCGAGGAAGGGGGACCGCTCACGCGTGACGCCGTCGAGCCGGCAACGGCGGAGCTCGCCGTCGAGCGCCACCCGGAGCGGCTCGCCACGGTCGAGGACGTGCTCGCAGCGATCGATCGTCCCGAGGTGGCGATCGTCGACGTCCGCGCCCGCGCCGAGTACACGGGCGAGGTCGTGCGCGCCGCCCGCGGCGGCGCGATCCCCGGCGCCGTGCACGTCGAGTGGACGCGCAATCTCGCCGGCGACGGCCGGTACCGCCCCGTCGGCGAGCTGCGCGCCATGTACGCGCAGGCGGGGATCAGCCCCGAGCGCGAGGTGATCACCTACTGCCAAGGCGGCTATCGCGCCGCCCAGAGCTACATCGCGCTCGCCCTCGCCGGCTACCCGCGAGTGCGCAACTACATCGGCTCGTGGAACGAGTGGGGGACCCGCCTCGATCTGCCGATCGTCACGCCGTCGTGAGCGTGCGCGCGGCTCCTCACGGGAACGTCGTGAACAGGTCGGAGAGATCGGTCGCGTTGGCGGCGTCGCGGACGAGCGGTGTCACGCCGAAGATCTCCTGCATCGAGCGCAACGTCGAGCTGTGCGTGTACGGAATGGAGTTCGAGTAGCCGACCTTCCCGAGCGGCGAAAGCACGATCATGCCGATCGGCCCGTCGGAGTTGAACAGGCCCTCGTCCCACGTGATCACGATGACGCCGTTGTTCTGGTACGGGATCGAGCTCTGGATCATCGGGATGGCGGTCGAAAGCCAGTCGTCACCCTGCCGCACCTGGTCGTTCAACGGCGCGCAGACGTTGTGCATGTCGTGGCATTGGTTCGGTGTGATGAAGTTGTAGCGCGCGACGGTGCCGTTCTGGAGATTCGTCGCGAGCTCCGTGTACGGCCGGTTGTGCGCGATGCACGTCGGCGACTGCGGATCGAGCGCGTCCGTCACGTCGTCGAAGAAGACCATCGGGTTGTGCTTCGGCGCGTAATTGGCGACGCCGGTCAGGGGGCACGCGTTGCCGACGATGTCCTCCTGGTACGACTTCCAGCTGATTCCGGCATCGTCGAGCAACGTCACGAGGTGCTGCGTCGTGCTCTGATGATGCACGCTCGGCGGACCGTCGTCCGTCACACCGAAGCTCGTTCCCGCCTCGAGCCAGAGGTAGTTGGGCTCGCTGGGATGGATGCCAGGCGGGTTGAAGTACTGCTCGGCGTGGGCGCCCGCGGGAAGGAGCGTGCCGTTGATGTAGGGCGCGGACGGGTTGTTCTTCACGCCGGCCCAGTTGTGATTCTCCATCAGGATGATGAAGACGGTCTGGATGCCGCCCGGGCACACGCCGCCGCAGCTCGTCGGTGTCGGCCCTGGTGACGGCGTCGGCGACGGCGTCGGGGGCGGCGCGCAGCCCGTCGCCGTGCAGGCGTCGCAGCAGCTCTGGTACAGGCCGACGCACGACGCGCCGCCGGGCGGCGTCTTGCACCGAGACGCGTCGTGCTTGATGTGGCACCGCGTCCGCCCGCTGGCGCTCGTCCGGCAGCAGGTGACGGCGGTCGGCCTGCCGCACGTCGAGTGCGAGGCGCAGCGCCGCACGAACCTGCTGCAATCGGCGGAGAGCCGACCGGCGTCGACGCGCGCTTGCAAGACGGTGCGTGCGCACGTGGTGTAATCGTGATGGCTCGCGGCCCCGGTGCAATCGCAGCTCGCGGCGACGTCGGCGCGCGCGCGCGCGATCGCCGCGGCGTCGGCCCCGGTCGGATCGCACGCGACGCCGGGCGAGGCGGCGGCGGTCATGGCATGGATGAGCGGCAGCAGGACGGCGGCGATCGCAATCGCGAAGGGGGGTCGGCGCATGGCCCGCATCCATAGCATGGAATGCTTGCGGGGCGAGATCGAAATCGTCGATCAGCGTCGAACGCGGCGACGCATCGCAACAAACGCCGACCGGTTACTTTTCGGTGATCGCGATTGACGCGCTCGATGGGAGAAGCGGAGCGGAACGAGACCCGGGGCGGGCCGCACGGTGGCCCGCCCCCGTTGATGGTTACGGCAGTCCGTTCGCCACGCCCGGCAGCTCCAGGCGTCCGAGGCCGGGGAGACCCGCGGCGGCGTTGACGGAGCCCGAGGTCGTCGGGCCGATACAGAAAAGCGAGGCGAGCGTCGGCGTCGATTGATCGCCCGAGGGAGTGCTCACGACGCCGGTCGCATCCACCGTGTTCCCGATCGTGCCGTTGTCGAGGAAGCAGTCGCGGAACTTCCCGATGATTCTCGCCGTGGGTAGTGATGAGTTCGCGTAGTACCACTCGCGTAGTAATAGCAGCTTGCGACGTCGCTGAGGCGAGTTACTATCAATTATCGAGCACCTTCTGCGGGTTCGCTCCAGGTGTCCGACGAGCCAGCTCCCCTAGTCGAACCGGAAAGGTGAACGCACAATGTATATCGGCGGCGGCGCACTACTTCTGATCATTATAATCATCGTCATGTTATCTCGGTAGACGGCGTACTATTGCGGAAGGGACGAGACCATTATGATCAAAACGCTTAGCTTGTTGATTCTCGCGGCGACGTTGTTGGCGGGTTGTCTCCCGCGTGAATCGTACCCACGGGAGTCGACCACGACGACGCTTACCTGCCCGTCCGGGACGCGGCTTCAGAGTGATGGGATGTGTCGGTGAGTGTTACGCCGGCCACCGTTGGTTGGTGGCCGGATCAGTGCCCGCCGTTGCTCATTGCTGTCGCTGTGGACCTCATCTCCTGCGACGCGTTGGCCCGTCCAACCTTACAGTTGTACGCGACGAGCCGGAGCAACACCTTCTGGTCGATGGGCTTTGCCAACTGATCAGCGATACCGAGCGCCTCGGCCTTTTCGTCGAGTCGACCGTCGCCAGAGCAGACGATAACCGGAATGGCTGCGAGGCGTGGATCGGCAAGCTGTGCGGTACGAAAATCCCATCCGTTCGTGCCGCGCATCTTCAAATCGAGGAGAACCATGGACGGGGGCTCGCCGCGGCGCATGTACTCCAACGCGTCCTGTCCGCTTGCGACCGCGATGACGTTGTAGCCTTCGATTTCGAGGATGAGGCGTACCGCGTCGCGCTCGTCGCGCACGTCTTCGACGATCAAGATGTAGTTCGTGCGATCGGTGGGCATCATTGCTCGCATTCCGCCGGATGGGCGACCGTGGACGGATGAATGTAGGCATCGATGACGTCAAGCCGGTCACCGTTAAGATTAGTGGGAAGTCTCACGGTGAACGTTGCCCCCGCCCCCTCACCTTTGCTCGTCGCCCGAATGTCGCCGCCGTGCAGGTCGACGAGGTGCTCCACGATCGCGAGGCCGAGCCCGAGCCCACCGAGGCGCGTGGCGGTGGCATCGCTCTGCCGGAACCGCTCGAAGATATGCGGAAGAAACTCCGAGCGAATTCCCTGACCAGTGTCGCACACGGCGATCGTCGCGTACTGCGTGTCGTAGCCGAGCCGCACGGTGACCTGACCACCTTTCGGCGTGAACTTGACGGCGTTGAGCAGAAGATTCTCGATCACCTGCCGCAGACGGTCGGCGTCCGCGTTGATGCTGTTGATCGCGTACGGGGAGTCGATCTTCACGGAAATGCCGCTCTTGTCGATCTCCGGGCGCACCGTCTCGACGGTCTCCGCGACGAGGGTGGCGAGATTCACGGGACTGAGAACGAGATGAATCTTGCCGCCGATCATCCGCGACACGTCGAGCATGTCGTTGATGAGCCGTCCCTCCGCCTTCGCGTTCCGCTCGATCGTCTCGAGCGCGCGTGCGGCCGTCGGCTCATCGAGCTTGCCGGAGCGCAGGAGATACACCCAACTCAGAATCGCATTCAGCGGCCCGCGGAGCTCATGCGACAGGGTGAGGAAGAACTCGTCCTTCGCGTGATTCGCTGCCTCGGCGGCACGGCGCGCGGTGCTCTCGCGGGCGATCAGCTCGTCGCACGCCGCGCATCCCGGAGGATGATTGTGATCGGGCATCGAAGTTCCTTTCGGAATCCGCGCCGAGCACACGTGGGTGGGGGCAAGCCCGTGCACATCGCGCTGCGAGGCTCTACGGATTCGGTACGGGTGCGAGAATACACCTGTCCGTGAAGCGGGCAAGGAGAATCGGCGTGCGTAGAACTACGTGCGTAATAGTCCGGTTTACTCCGCTGCTCCGCATTTCATGCACGCAAGTATTATTATGAGGATACGGAAGCTTCCTCGGCCGCGAGTGTCTATTCTTTCATACATGAGCGCGTTCGACTTCCGTCACGCGCCGGCGTCCTACTTCGGGGACTGGGTGCAATGACCTTAGTGGGCGAAACCGACTATGTGCATATTGGAGATACAGCAGTATGTCGCAAGCTGTCGCGCCGACTATTTCGGACACGCGCGTGGTTGCACGCGGTTGACGATACGGGTAGTTCCCCGCCGTTGACGCTGTCATCTGCTCGGCGCAGCGTCGTGCCAGGGCGCAACGTCGTGCCCAATGCACGCAGCGCCCGACGGACGATCTCCGTCCGCGTCACGCGCCGCGAGCGGGCGCCCCTAAACGCGCGAAAGGAAGGGCGTGGTTCTTTACGGCCGCGGTGGCGACGCATTCGCACGGTCGGTCGAGGTGGCGGACCGTGCCCGCGGAGACGCAACCGAGGACGAGGCTACGCGGTTACGTGCTGACCGCCGACATGGACTGTACGGGCGAACCCAATCCGGTTCTCTTGCTGGCGAACCACAGCCGGCTGGAGTTGGCAGGTCACACACTCAGCAATGGCGACGTGCTCTGCTCCGGCAGGTGTATGATCCACGGCCCGGGGACGATCAGTGGCGGCGGCGTCATCGGCAACGGCAAGGTCACGGTGATCCGCACGACCATTGCCCGCAGTCCGTCGAACGGCGTGCTCGCGATCAACTCGCGGGGCCACGGACGTGCGACGATTGTCGATTCGGTGATCAACGACAATGCGATGACGGGAGTCGAGGCCGACCGTATGACGAAGATCTTTCGCTCGACGATCGTCGGCAACGGGCGGTACGGCGTGTCCGTGAGCGTGCAGCCGTTCAACGACTGCGCGCGGGGACGGATTCGATCCTGGACATCCGAGATCAGCGGAAACGGCCTCGACGCAGTGTGCGGGACGAGTGAGATCTGCGCCGACGTGGCAGCCTGCGTGGGGCGCCGCAACGACCGGCCCTTGTTGCACCAAACGTCGTGCGGCAACAGCTACGAGCTCCGGTCGGGGATGCCGGGGCGAAACTGCAACCTCTGCACGCTCGATTGAGCCGCGAGGCTGCTCGCTCGGCGGCGAATTGGTTCACGCCGAGGTTGGTGCGCGGGGGAGCGTCGACCCCGCGACGTTAGGCGCAGCGGCTCGCCCACGTCATGTGCGGCGTCGTGTGCGCGGCGGCGACGCGCCCGAAGCGGTCGACCAGGATCACGCCGCCCGTGCCGCCGACGCGCGTCAGCTCCGCGAGCGCGACGGCGGCGGCGCGCTCGGGTGAGGCGCCGCTCAGCAGCACGTCGAGCGCCACGCTCGCAACCGTCGCCCGGATGATCGCCTCGCCGTCGCCCGTCGCCGACGCGGCGCCGGCGCGATCGTCGGCGAGCGTGCCGGCGCCGATGATCGGCGAGTCGCCGATGCGGCCGGCGCGTTTGCCGCCGATGCCGCCTGTCGAGGTCGCTGCGGCGACGTGACCGGCGGTGTCGAGGGCGACGGCGCCGACGGTGCCGGCGCCGTCCTCTCCGGAGCCGGCGTCGCGCTCGCCGCCGGTCGGTGCGGATGCGGTTGCGTCCGACGCGCGCTGCCGCGCCGTCCACGTGGCCCAGCGCGCCGGCGTGACGAGTGTCGTGGGATCGACGAGCGCCATGCCGCGCGCCGCCGCGAACGCCTCGACGGCATCGCCGGCGAGGAACACGTGGCGGCCCTCGTCCAAGAGCAGACGCGCCGCCCGCACCGGGTGGCGTAGGCGTCGCACGAGGGCGACGGCACCGGCGCGGCGCTCGCGACCGTCCATCACCGCCGCGTCGAGCTCGACCGTTCCTTCCTCCGTCAGGCAGCCACCGTACCCGGCGTTGAGCGTCGGCTCGTCCTCCATGTGCTCCACCGCGGCGACGACCGCGTCGAGCGCGCTGCCACCCGCGGAAAGGATGCTCCAACCGGCGTCGAGCGCGAGCGCGCAGGCGCGCTGCTGCGCGTCGGCCGCGGCGGAAGCGACGCCGGCTCCGCCGTGGACCACGAGCGCGCGCACGTCAGCCGAGGACGGCGCGCATGATCGTCTCGCGGTGCATGGGCGCGGCGCCGAACGCCGCGTCGGCGGCGAGCGCGCGGCGATAGTAGAGATGCAGGTCGTGTTCCCACGTGAAGCCGATGCCGCCGTGCACCTGGATCGCCTCGCTGGTGACGGTCTTCGCCATCTCGCCACAGTAGGCCTTCGCCATCGCCGCGGCGCTGCGCCTGTCGGCGGCATCTTCGCTGACCGCCCACGCGGCGTAGTATGCGAGCGAGCGCGCCGTCTCGACGGCGACCATCATGTCGACGCACTTGTGCTTGATCGCTTGGAAGCTGCCGATCGGCCGGCCGAACTGCGTGCGCTGGTTGGCGTAGGCGACGGACATCTCGAGCGCGCGCTGCCCGACGCCGACGAGCTCGAGCGCGAGGCCGGCGCAGGCGTGGTCGACGGCGCGGCCGCGGGCGCGCGCTGCCGCCGCGGCGTCGCCGAGCGGCGTGCAGGGCACGTCGCGCAGCTCGACCGTACAGAGGCGTCGCGTCATGTCGACCGTTTGGAGCGCCGTCACCGTCAACCCGGCGGCGGCGCGCTCGACGAGGACGAGCCGCACCGCACCCGCCGTGTGCGCCGCGACGACGATCGCGTCGGCAACGTGCGCGTCGAGCACGAAGGGCAGGTGGCCTTCGAGCCGAAGCTCGTCGCCGCGCGTCGAGAGCACGGGAAGACCCGCATCCTCGTCGGTGGAACCGGACGCTAAGGCCATGACGACGTCGCCGCGCGCGAGCGCGGGAAGCCAGCGCGCCTGCTGCTCAGGCGTTCCGGCCTCGCGAACGGCGACGGTGCCGAGCACGGCGCTCGCGAAAAACGGTCCCGGGACGAGCGCCTTCCCGGTTTCCTCGAGGACGACCGCCATGTCGAGGAAGTTGCCGGATTGCCCGCCGAGCTCCTCGGGCACGAGGATCGCCGTCCAGCCGAGCGCGGCCAGCCGGCGCCAGCGCTCGGCATCGTGCGCCGTCGCGCTCGCCATCGCGGCGCGCGCGACGGTGGCGGGGTACTCGCTCGCGAGAAACTTGCGAGCCGCGTCGCGCAGCATCTCCTGCTCTGCAGTGAAGCCGAAGTCCATGGCGATGTGGGAACGCGCGGCGGCGCGGGCGGCGGGATTATAGCGGCGCGTGACGTGCGTGCAATTGGTGCAATCGCGGCCACGCGCGCTATAAGGGCGGACGCTGCCCTGAAGCCCGACGCAAGGAGATCCATGCGCCAGACGCGACTCTTGATCCCGACGCTCCGTGAGGTCCCCGCCGAAGCCGAGGTGGTGAGCCACAAGCTCTTGCTGCGCGCCGGCATGATCCGCCAAGTGGCGCGCGGCATCTACGACTTCCTGCCGCTCGGCGTGCGGGTATTGCGCAAGGTCGAGCGCATCGTTCGCGAGGAGATGCAGCGCGCCGGCGCGCAGGAGGTTCTGTTGCCGGCGGTCTGTCCGGCGGAGCTATGGCAGGAGAGCGGCCGCTGGGATCGGTACGGCAAGGAGCTCCTGCGGATGAAAGACCGCAACGACCGCGACTTCTGCTTCGGCCCGACGCATGAGGAGGTGATCACCGACCTCGTGCGCCGCGACGTGCGCTCCTATCGCGACCTGCCGCTCAATCTCTACCAGATCCAGGTGAAGTTCCGCGACGAGGTGCGGCCGCGCTTCGGGCTCATGCGCGGGCGCGAGTTCATCATGAAAGACGGCTACTCCTTCCACGTCGACCGTGCCGATTGCGATCGCGAGTACGACAACATGTACGCCGCGTATCGGCGCGTCTTCGCGCGCTGCGGGCTGCGGTTTCGACCCGTCGAGGCCGACACCGGCGCGATCGGCGGCAGCCGCTCGCACGAGTTCCAGGTGCTCGCCGACTCCGGCGAGGACGCGATCGTGAGTTGCGAGCAGTGCGAGTACGCCGCCAACGTCGAGAAGGCGGCGATCGGTGCACCAGCGATCGACGCGACGTCGCAAGGCGGCGGTGCAGCCGGCGGTGGTGATCGCGCGGCGACGCCGCTTCGCAAGGTCGCGACGCCGGGCAAGCGAACGGTGGACGAGGTGAGCGCGTTTCTCGATGTGCCGGCGGAGCGCTTCGTGAAGAGCCTCGTGTACGTCGTCGACGGCGGCGACGCGGTCTTGGCGATGGTGCGCGGCGACCATGCGCTCTCCGAGGCGAAGCTCAAGGACGCCCTCGGCGCGCAGGCGATCGTGCTCGCCCCCGAGGACGTCGTCGCGCGCGTCACGGGTGCGCCGGTCGGCTTTGCTGGCCCGCTCGGCCTTGGGACGGGTATCCGCCGCCTCGCGGACCGTGCGCTCGCCGGTCTCACCGACGGCGTCGCCGGCGCGAACGAGGTCGATCAGCACCTCGTCGGCGTCGCGCAGACACGCGACCTCGCCGACGTCGAGCTCGTCGACTTGCGCGTTGCCGCCGAGGGCGACCCCTGTCCGCGCTGTGGCGGCCGCTTTGTCGTGCAGCGCGGGATCGAAGTGGGGCAGGTGTTTCACCTCGGCACGAAGTACAGCGCCGCGATGAACGCGACGGTGCTCGACGCCGACGGCGCGGAGCGCGTGCTCGAGATGGGCTGCTACGGCATCGGCGTGACGCGCACGATCGCCGCCGCGATCGAGCAGAACCATGACGACGCCGGCATCATTTGGCCGATGCCGCTCGCGCCGTTCCACGTCGCCGTCGTGCCGGTCAACTGGAGCGACGAGCGCCTGCGGACGACCGCCGTCCGCCTGCACGACGAGCTCGAGGCACGCGGGATCGACGTCCTGCTCGACGATCGCGAGGAGCGGCCGGGCGTGAAGTTCAAGGACGCGGACCTGATCGGCCACCCGCTGCGGATCACCGTCGGACCGCGCGCGCTCGAGCGCGGCGCGGTCGAGCTCAAGCGCCGCACCGAGTCGGCGGCCGTCGAGGTGCCGGTCGAGGACGCCGCGGCGCGCGTCGCTGCGCTCGTCGGCGAGGCGCTGGACGTCGCCGCCGAGTGACGTGATGGTGCACTGGCGTTTCGGCGCAGGCCGCGCCACCGAAAGCAAGCGGCGGCTCATCTTCGCGCTCGACGTCGACTCGACGGCGGACGCCGAGGCACTGATTGACGAGCTGCTTCCCGAGGTGGGCCTCTTCAAGGTCGGGAAACAGCTCTTCCTTCACGCCGGCCCCGCGATCGTCCGGCGCATCCGCGACCGCGGCGGCGAAGTCTTCCTCGACCTCAAGTTCCACGACATTCCGCGCACGGTCGCGAAAGCGGGAGTCGAGGCGGCGCGCCTCGGCGTCAAGATGTTCGACGTGCACGCCTCGGGCAGCGACGCGATGATGCGCCTCACGGTCGGCGAGGTGCGGCGCGCCTGCCGGCGCGAGGCGCTGAGACGTCCGAAGATCCTCGCCGTCACCGTGCTGACGAGCCTCTCGCGCGACGATCTGAAGCGCGTCGGCGTCATGGCCGGGATCGAGAGCCAGGTGGTGCGGCTCGCGCGATTGGCGAAGGAGAGCGCGATGGACGGCGTCGTCGCGTCGCCGCACGAGATCGCGACGATTCGCAAGGCGTGCGGCCGCTCGTTCACGATCGTCACCCCCGGCGTGCGTCCGCCGCGCGCGGGCTGGGACGATCAGAAGCGCGTCATGACCCCCGAGGACGCGATCCGCGCCGGCGCCGACTATCTCGTCGTCGGGAAGCCGATCCTCGACGCCAAGGATCCGGTGCAAGCGGCGCGCGCGATCGTCGCCGACATGGAGCGCGGCTTCGGCGCGTTGACGCTGCGATCGGCGGTGGAGCGCACGTGAACGGCGCGCGCGCGTCGCTGCTCGTGACCGGCGGCGCTCGCAGCGGCAAGAGCCGCTACGCGCTCGAGCGTGCGATGGCGCTGCCGCCGCCGCGCGTCTTCATCGCGACCGCGCAGCCCGGCGACGCCGAGATGGCGGCACGGATCGGCGACCATCGCGCCGAGCGCGGCGACACGTTCACCACCGTCGAGGAGCCCCGTGGCGTTGCGGCGGCGTTGGCGCGCGTCGCGCCGGCGAGCGGCGTCGTCGTCGTCGATTGCCTGACGCTGTGGATCGCGAACTTGCTGGCGACCGCGCTCTCGGCCGTCGATGTCGAGGACGCCATCGACGCGCTCGTCGCTGCCGTCGCGGCGAGCGCCTGTCCCGTCGTCGTCGTGACGAACGAGGTCGGCTCCGGCATCGTGCCGTTCGTCGAGGAGACGCGACGCTTCCGCGATCTGCTCGGCCTCGCGAACCAGCGCGTCGCCGCCGCGGTCGAGTCGGTGGTGCTGATGGTCGCCGGCGTGCCGCTCATCGTGAAGCCCGTCGCGCGCGACTCGCAGTGACCTGAGTCACGCGTACGTCGCGCGGACGCGATCGTCGTCGACGTCCGCAGGCGATATACGATCGGTCGCATGTCGCGTGAGCTCGACCTCGTACTGCGTCCCGACGTCGCCGCGGATGCCGAAGCGCTGCGCGCGGCGGCGGCGCGTGCGGCACAGCTGCCGCTCGACGAGGTCGCCGACGTGCGCGTCCTGCGCCGCGCGCTCGACGCGCGCCGCGGCGTACGCATGCTGCTGCGCGTACGGGTCGTCATGCAGGGCGAGCGCGCGCCCGCCGCCGACGTCCCGCGGCCGCCCTCTTTCCAGGCGCCGCGTCGCGGGCGGCCGGTCGTCATCGTCGGTGACGGCCCCGCCGGCATCTTCGCGGCGCTCCGCCTCGCCGAGCGCGGCGTCCCCGCCGTCATCCTCGAGCGCGGCAAGTCGGTGCAGGCACGCCGGCACGATCTCGCCGCGCTCAACAAGCACGGCGCGGTCGACCCCGAGTCGAACTACTGCTTCGGCGAGGGCGGCGCCGGCACGTACAGCGACGGCAAGCTCTACACGCGCGCGCAGAAGCGCGGCCCGGTGGCGACGGTGCTCGAGCAGCTGGTCACGCACGGCGCCGATCCCGCGATTCTGATCGACGCGCGGCCGCACATCGGCTCGAACCGCCTGCCGCGCGTCGTGAGCGCCCTGCGCGCGACGCTCGCCGCGGGCGGCGTCGAGACCCGCTTCGCGTCGCGCGTGACCGACCTCATCGTCGACCGCGCTCGCGTGGTCGGCGTACGGCTCGCCGACGATTCGGCGATCGACTGCGCCGCGGTCGTGCTCGCGACCGGGCACAGCGCGCGCGACGTGTACGCGCTCGTCGAGCGCGCCGGCGCGCCGCTCACTGCGAAAGGCTTTGCCGTCGGCGTCCGCGTCGAGCACCCGCAGCCGCTCATCGACCGCGCCCAGTACGGCGCCGACGCCGAGCGGTACGAGCTGCCGGCAGCGTCCTATCGACTCGCGGCGACCGTCGAGGAGCGCGGCGTCTTCTCCTTCTGCATGTGCCCCGGCGGCTGGATCGTACCCGCGACGACGGAGTCCGACGCCGTCGTGCTGAACGGCATGTCGCTCGCGCGCCGCGATTCGCCGTTCGCGAACAGCGGGATCGTCGTCGCGCTCGAGCCGGCGGATGTCGCCGCGCTCGGGTATCCGGGGGCGACCGGCGGCGTCGAGCTGCAGGCGGCGCTCGAGCGTGCGGCGTTCGCCGCGGGCGGCGGCGCGCAGGTCGCGCCGGCGCAGCGCTTGCCGGATTTCGTCGCTGGTCGCGCGAGCGCCGACTTGCCGCGGTGCTCGTACCGTCCGGGGGTGCGGCCCGTGCGCCTCGACCTCCAGCTGCCGCCGTTCATTGCGACGCGCCTGCGCGCCGCGCTCCGCCGCTTCGGGCGCACGATCGCCGGCTACGACACCCGTGAGGCCATCGTCGTCGGCGTCGAGACGCGCTCATCGAGCCCGGTCCGCATCGTTCGCGATCCGGTAACGCTCGCGAGCCCGGCGCTTGCGGGGCTGTGCCCATGCGGCGAGGGCGCGGGCTGCGCCGGCGGAATCGTCAGCGCCGCACTCGACGGCCTCGCGGTGGCCGACGCGGTCGCGGCCGCGTACCGCGACTGACCCGCTCGCGCGCCATCCCGCGACGCGCGTCACGCCGCGGCGCGCCGCTCGGCGATCGCACACAGGCCGTCGGACTCGATCTCGAGCGGGATGTTGATCAGGTTGTAGTAGTTCTCGAGGGCGTTCAGCCAGGTGATCTCGACGATCTCGGTCTCGTTGAAGTGGCGGCGCAGCTCGGCGAACGTCGCGTCGCTGACACGCTTCGAGCGCGTCGCCTCCTCGACGTACGCCAACGCGGCGCGCTCGCGCGCGCTGTAGAGCGGGCTCGTGCGATACTGCGGCAGCGCCTCGAACTTCTCGAGCGTCATGCGCTTCTGGACGGCGACGGCCTTGGCGATGTCGACGCAGAAGGAGCAGTCGTTGATCATCGCCGCCCAGGTGCGGACGAGGATGCTCACGGTCGGGTCGACCGACAGCTTCCCCTCGACGATCTTCACCTCCTCGTACGCGAGGCGGAAGAGCGCGGGAACGCGCGCGTACACGACGCGGGCCGGCATCATCACCTTGCCGAGGCGGCGCTTGACCGCCCAGTAGAAGATCTTCGCGATCAGCTGTCGCGGGTTGTCGATGGGTGTGAGTCGCATCGTGATTCTCCTTTCATCGAGGGCGAGGGGCTGCGGGCGCCCGTCGCGCGAGCAGCCAGAGAAACGTGACCATGAGCAGCGCCGGCACGTAGACCGCGGGCAAGTCGATCAGCCAATGCGCCGGGCCGACGAGGCCGCGCGCGGTGTCGTAGACGTGCGCCAGCGCGTGCAGCACCGTGAAGAGCGCGACCGGCGCCACGAGCGGCACGCGCCACGCGGGCACGAACGCCGCCCACACGAGCGCGACGCCTTGGACGAGGAACGCCGAGCCGATGTCGCGCACGAAGTGCTCGTTCAGCGGCCCGAAGTCCGGGACCGCCGCGGGAAGGTCGTGGAACCAACCGACGGGACGCGCGAGCATCCAGAGGGCGTTCGCGAGATTGCCGACGCCGACGATCGTGAGGATCCACGTCCAGGCGTCGCGCCGTGACGTCATCGTGCCGACCTCCTTCGGCGCCGTGCGCCGTGTGCGCGGACGAGATTCGCGAGGAGTGCGATGCCCTCGTGAATCGCCTCCGGTGTGAGCGTGGCGAATGCCAAATGCACGTTCTCGGCGCCGCGGCCGTCCGTGTAGAAGACGTCGCCGGGGGCGTACGCGATGCCGGCGAGCGCGGCGGCGTGCGCGAGCGCCTCGGCGTCGACGCCCGGGGGCAGCGTCAGCCACACGCCGTGGCCGCCGCGCGGCCGCGTCCAGACGGTGCCTTCCGGCATCGTCGCCTCGAGGGCAGCGAGCGTCGCGGCGAGGCGTGCGGCGTACACCTTGCGCATGCGCCGCAGATGCCGCTCGAGGCCGCCGCTCTCGAGCACCGTCGCCAGCACCGCCTGGGGAATGATGCTCGTCGCGACGTCGGTGGTCCAGCGCGCCAGCACCATCTTGTCGAGAAGCGGCCGCGCCGCGACGACGTAACCGACCCGCAGCCCGGGGAAAAGCACCTTCGAAAAGGTGCCGGCGTAGATCACTTGGCCGGCGTGATCGAGCGTCTTCAGCGCCGCGATCGGCGCGCCCTCGTAACGCAGCTCGCTGTCGTAGTCGTCCTCGAAGATCGGCGTCTGGTGTTCGTCGGCGAGGGCGAGGAGGGCACGACGACGCTCGCCGCTCAGCACCGCCCCGGTCGGACTCTGCGCCGCCGGCGTCGTGTACACGAGCTTCGCGCGCCGCGCGCGCAGGATCCGCGCCAGGTCGTCGATGCGGAGCCCATCCTCGTCGACGCGGACGCCGACGAGGTGCGCTTGCGCGGCCGTGAAGGCGAGGCTCGCGCCGAAGTATCCCGGCTGCTCCATGACGACCGTATCGCCGGGATCGAGCAGGACGCGCGCGACGAGATCGATCGCCTGCTGCGCGCCGTTCACCACCGCGACCTCGTTCGCATCGCAGACGATGCCGCGTCCGACGAGATAGCGCGCGATCGCGCGACGGAGCGGCGCCCAGCCGCGGGTGTCGCGGTCGCGCGCCAGGGCTGGAAGCTGTGTCGCCACGGCGTCGGCGAAGTCGCGTCGCAGCTCGGCCGCCGGCAACGTCTCGACGTCGACTTGACCACCGCGGAAATCGAAGCGCGGCGGTTGGCGCACGTGCGACAACAGCTTCACGGGTGCCGCGAGCGCGCGCGCGCGGACCGCAAGCAGCCCGGACCAGACGAAGCCGCGACCCTCGCCGCTCGCGACGGCGGTCAGACGGACGGCCGGCGTCGGACGCGCGGCGACGAACGTCCCTTGCCCGACGTGCGCCGTCGCGAGCCCGGCCGCGATCAGGTCCTCGTACGCAAGGCTCACCGTCGCGCGGCTGAGATCGAGCGACGCCGCGAGCTCGCGGGATGCCGGGAGCTTCGCGCCGGCCGCGATGCGGTCGGTTTCGATCAACCCGCGCAAATGCATCGCCAGCTGCCGGTACAGGGGCTCGGCGGCGGCACGGTCGGGCCTGAAGACGATGTCGAGCACGCGAAACATCTAGCAGATGCCAATCGGCTCGCAACGAGCCAATTGGGTGCGCAGGGTGCCGTGCCAATACGCGGGTGGACGGGAGCGCCGTCGTCTGCACCCGTTCTGCGCAATGAACCTTATCGCGCAGGT
>JBGPOW010000069.1:0-18971 GCA_041488235.1 Binatia bacterium | reverse complement strand
GTGTATCCTTCGCTGCGTACGAGCGGCGGAGGGGCACATGGCGGATCGACCGGCACATCACACGCGCAGCGGCTTTCGAAATTTCGTCGCCCTGCAGCGCCCCGGCCTCGACGTGACGGTGCCGTTTTTCCTGCGGCGGGCGCTCGGCACGTTGCGCGGGCGTACGGGGGCGCCGCCCCTCGTAGCGAACGACGGTGCCTTCCTGCGCGACAATGCGCGGCACAGCGCGCCGACGGTCACCTGGATCGGCCACGCGACGGCGCTCGTCCAGATGGACCACGTGACGTTTCTCACCGATCCGATCTGGTCGGACACCGCGAGCCCGCTCGCGCTGGTCGGTCCGCGGCGCTTCGTGCCTGCCGCGCTCGCGCTTGCGGCGCTGCCGCCGATCGACTTCGTGCTCGTGTCGCACAACCACTACGACCACCTCGACCTCGTGACGTTGCGGCGGCTGGCGGCATCCGGCCGGACGCGGTTTCTCGTCCCGCTCCGTGTCGGCGACCTCTTGCGGCGCGCCGGCATCGAGCGCGTCGACGAGCTGGATTGGTGGGACGCGCGCGCGATCGCCGGCGTCGAAGTGCACTTCGTGCCGAGCCAGCACTGGAGCGGGCGCGGGCTCACCGATCAGAGCGCGACCCTTTGGGGCGGGTGGGTCGTCGTCGGTCCGACGCGGCGATTCTACTTCGCGGGCGACACCGGCTACTTCTCGGGACTCGCCGAGATCGGGCGCCGCCTCGGCCCCTTCGGTCTCGCCGCGCTGCCGATCGGGGCCTACGAGCCGGCGGCGATGATGCGGGCCGTGCACCTCGATCCGGAGGAGGCGGTGCAAGCCGCCCTCGAGCTCGGCGCCGAGCATGCGCTCGGCGTCCACTACGGCACGTTCGACTTGACGGACGAGCCGCTCGACGAGCCGCCACGCCGCTTCCAGGCGGCGGCGCGCGCCCGCGGTCTCGCCGCCGACGCGGTCTGGACGCTGCCGCTCGGCGAGACGCGCTGCTGGTGACGCAGGCGCTGTAGCGACGCGGAGCACTGCTCCGGCGTCGGCGCTGCGCCAGCGCCGCGGAGGACGAGCACGGGCGGCTCAGCGCTGCGTCGTCACGTGATCTCTGATCGCCGCGAGGCGCGGAACCACGACCGCATCGCCCGCTTCCGCGGCGAGCGCATCATCGCCGACGAGGACGACGCGCAGTCCCGCGGCACGTGCGCCGCGCAGATCCTCGTGTACCGTGTCGCCGACGTGCAGAACGTCGCTCGGCGCAAGTCCGAGGTCGGCGAGTGCGCGGTGGAAGATCGCGGGATCGGGCTTGGCGGCGCCGGCCTCGCTCGAGATCGTCACGCGATCGACGAGCGGCGCGAGACCGAGCGCTGCGAGGACGCCGCGCACACGGGCGTCGAAGTTCGACACGACGAGCGTTGCGAGATCGCGGGCGCGCAACGCCGCGAGGAGCGGCGGCGCGTCGGGGTCGATGCGCCACGCTGCCGCGCTCGCGAAGAACGCGAAGAGGTCGTCGAAGAACGCGTCGAAGTCGGCGAAGCGCACGCCGGCGAAGACCTGCAGGACGACGTCGCGCCACCACGCCTTCTCGCGCCCGCGGAGCTCCTTAGCGGGGACGCCGGGGAACGCGAGCGGCGGCGCGGTGCCGAATGCGGCGCGGAAGCGGGAGTGCAGAACGGCGGCGTCGATGGCGACGCCGTGGCGCGCGGCAACCGCCGCGTACAGCTCGCCGACGGGACGCACCGGATGAAACAGCGTCCCCGCCGCGTCGAACGACACGGCGCGAACGGTGGCGGGCGGCGCCGCGTGCGCCATACGACCGTGCGACTCCGCCGCACTCACTCGAGGCCGCGCTGCGCGGTCATCTCGGGATGCTCCCAGAACTGGATCAGCACGCCGAACGCGGAGCGCGGAGAGATGAAGGCGGTCTCACGCCCGTCGCCGGCCTTGCGATAGCGGCCGACGATGCGCACGCCGTCGCGCTCCAGCGCGTCGACGACGGGCGCCAATCGGTCGACGTCGATCGAGACGTGGTGAAACCCCTCGCCGCGCTTCTCGAGGAACGTGCGGACGAAGCTCTCCGGGTGCGCGGGATTCGGGGCGATGAGCTCGATCTTGTAACCGTTCAAGAAGAAGTTGGCGAAGCGGAACGACGGCTCGTAGCCGGGACGCGGCGCGACGCCGGGAGTGATGGGGAAAAATCGACGGAAGAACGCGAGGGCGGCGTCGATGTCGCGTACGGCGATCGAGACGTGATTGATGCGCAGCCGCACCTGCGCGTCGCCGTAGCGGTGCACGGCGATCGGCGGGTGCTTCGGCTCCTCGTCCATCGTCTTCCAGAACTGGATCAGGGTGCCGAACGCCGAGCGCGGCGAGATGAACGCGGTTTTCTCGTCCGGTCCCGCCTCGTAACGGTCGACGATGCGCACGCCGCCGCGCTCGAGGGCGTCGATCGTGCCCTCGAAGTCCGGCGCCTCGATCGAGAGGTGGTGCAGCCCCTCGCCGCGCTTCGCGATGAAGCGATCGACGAAGCTGCCGTCCGTGGCGCTCGCGATGAGCTCGAGCTTGAAGTCGCCGATGAAAAAATCACACCACGTGTAGTCGCCGGTGTGGCCGGGCAGACGGTCGTGCATGGGGACGATCGGGAAGTGGCGGCGGAAGAAGGCGAGCGCGGCGTCCATGTCGCGCACCGCGACGGCCAAGTGGTTCACGCGCATCGATGGACGATCGACCATGCACGTGCTTAGAGCAACGCTCCCCGACCGTCAAACTTGCCGTGACAAAATCGCCTGTGTTAGCGTCGTCTCTCACGTGGCGGAGATCATCGATTTTCAAGACGTGTTACGGCAACGCGCGCGGCGTCGCGAGCATGCGCTCACCACGCGCTGCCTCGCGCTCATGGAGGAGTGTCTCGCGGTTTCGCGGATCGCGTACGACCGCGCCCCCTTCGACGAGCGTGGCGTGCGCGCGGTGAAGATCCGTCGGCTCGAGGACCTGATCGCCTACGCGGCGAATCTCTTATGACCGCTTACCGACGGACGGCGGCGATGTTGGCCCTCGCGGCGGCGCTCGCGACCGCAGGTTGCGGATCGTGGCGACCGCGACCCACGGCGCCGCCGGTGCCGGAGAAGATCACGATGATCTGGGCACGGGTGCCACGCGACGGCGAGCTGCCGAGCCTCGTCGGCCACGTGCAGCGCCATCGCGTCACCGCGGGTGAGACCCTGCTCGACGTGGCGCGCGATGCCGACCTCGGCTTTCGCGAGGTGCGCGACGCCAATCCGACGATCGACGAGTGGATCCCGCCGCCGGCGACCGAGGTGGTCGTGCCGACGCGCTGGATCCTGCCGCGCTCGCGCTACCGCGGCCTGGTGGTGAACGTCCCGGAGATGCGGCTCTACATGTTCCCGCCCGACGCGAAGCCGGGCGAGCAAGTGCCGCTCTTGACGTGGCCGGTCGGCATCGGTGTCGAGGAGGCGCCGAGCCCGAAAGGCACCTTCACCGTGCGCTCGAAGGACGCCAACCCGACCTGGATCGTGCCCGCGGACATTCAGCGGACGATGGACAAGCCGGAGCGCGTCGTGCGACCGGGGCCCGACAATCCGCTCGGCGCGTATCGCATCCGGCTCTCGAAAGGGCTGTATTCCATCCACGGCACGAACGATCCCTGGTCGATCGGCCGCCTGACGACGCACGGCTGCATCCGCCTCTACCCGGAGGACATCGAGACGCTCTTCCCGCTCGTCCGCCCGGGGATGCCGGGTGAGCTCGTCTACGAGCCCGTGAAGCTCGGCGAAGAGAACGGCCGCGTATACGCCGAGGTGCATGAGGACGTCTATCGCCGCATCCCGAACCTCGAGCGGTACGCCTTCGCCGAGGTGCAGAAGGAGAAGCTCACGGCGCGCGTCGACCCGGAGCTGCTGCGCGCGGCCGTCCGCGCGCGCAGCGGCGTCCCCGTCGACGTCACGGCGTCGACGTCGGTGACGCGCGCACGCGTCGCAGCCGGCGGAGGCGCGTCGCCGCGCGCGCAACTGCCGCGCCGTTAGCCGACCGCCTCAACGCGTGCGGTCGGCGTCGCTAGTCGTCGGCGGAGACGAGTCCCTTGCGGATCGCGTACCGGACGAGCCCCGGTGTGTCGTGGATGTCGAGCTTCGTCATGAGGCGCGTCCGGTGGGTGTCGACGGTCTTCGGGGTGATCCCGAGGGCGGTCGCGATTTGACGGTTCGTGTGGCCCTCGGCCACGAGCTGCAAGATTTGTCGCTCGCGGTCCGACAGCGTGACCGCCTCTTCCGCCCCAGGATCGTCGGAAGCGAGGAAGCGCTCGACGACCACGCGCGAGATGTCGGAGCTCAAGTAGAAATCGCCGCGGGTGACGGCACGGATCGCCTGCAGCAGCTCCGAGGCCGCTGCTCGCTTGAGCAAGTAGCCGCGTACGCCGGCCTGCAATGCCCGCAGGACGTACTCCTCGTCGACGTACATCGTGAGGACGATCACCTTCGTCTGCGGCAAGAGCCGGGTCAGCTGGCGCGTCGCCTCGATGCCGTTCAGCAGCGGCATCGCGACGTCCATGATCACGACGTCGGGAAACGTGCGCCGAGCCTTCTCGACGGCCTCGTGACCGTTCTCCGCCGCACCCACCACGACGATGTCCTGTTGCTCGTGCAGCAGCGACAGCAGGCCTTCGCGGACGATCGTGTGGTCGTCGGCAAGCAGGACCTTCGTGCGCTCTCCCTTCATCGCCTCCCCGAGGGTGGTTCCCTGATCCGTCCGCGCTGTACCAGCTGAGTCGGGCGACTGCCAAGTCGCACTATTTTCGACTTGTCAGGTGTTGACCCGACATTTTGCCCTTCTCGGCCCATCCCGGATTCTTTAGGGTTCGCTCTCACGTCAAGACGTGTCTCAGGAGGTAGCACCATGGAAAGCTATCGCTCCGTATCCGTTCGCGATTCGTCGAAATCGACATTGGCCGCCGCCGCCCAAGTGGTGGTGGGGACCAGCGCCCCGATTCGCGAGGTCGAGCGAGCGCTCGGTTGGCTCGCCGCGGCCGAGGTGAACCTGCTGCTGCAGGGCGAGCCCGGGACCGGCAAGCGGGTGCTCGCGGAGACGATCCACCTCCAGAGTCCACGTGGCGGCGGCCAGTTCTACGCCGTGTCGCTGGCGAATCGCACCGAGTCGCAGATCGAGCCCGAGCTCTTCGCGGGACCTGGCGAGGGGCTTCTCGGCGACGCGCGTGGAGCGACGCTCTATCTCGAGGAGGTCGCGTGTCTGCCGATACGGCTGCAGCGCCGGTTCGTCCGATTGCTGCGCAACGATCCGGCGCGTCGGAACGTCCGCATCATCGCGTCGTCCACGAGTGAGCTCGAGGAGGCGGTGCGTCTCGGCCGCTTTCTTCCCGAGCTCTACGCGCACCTCGGGCTCATTCGGTTGACGCTCCCGCCGCTCCGCGAGCGCCGCGAGGACATCGTCGCGCTCACGGAGTACTTCGTGCGGCGGTACTGCGAGCGCTCGGGCAACGGCGGCATTCGCGTCTCGCGCTCGGCGCTCTCGGAGCTCACGACGTACGCCTGGCCGGGGAACGCGCGCGAGCTGCAGCAGACGCTCGAGGCGGCGCTCGCCCTCACGCGTACCGGCGAGCTGACCGGCGAACGCATTCGCACCGTGCTCGGACGGCGGCCGCGACGGCACGTCGCGCCGGACGTGTTCCCGCTGCGCGCGCTCGAGCGCGACTACATCGCGACCGTGCTGACGCGCTGCAACTGGAACCAGAGCCTCGCCGCGCGCCGCTTGGGAATCGGCCGCAACACGCTCATGCGAAAGATCAAATCGTTCAAGCTGGAGAAATCGGAAGCGGCCTGAACCCCTCGAGCGCGCCCTCAGGGCGCGCTCACGCGTAAACCGTCGGCCGGTGCGGTGGCGACGGCGGGCACGCGTGCGAGCACGATCTCCTCGCTCGCGGGATCGAGATCGTCGCGTGCCGCCGCCGCGAGAATCGTCGCGGTGCCCTCCGCATCGCGTCCGAACACGTACGAGCGGCCGTCGAAGCGATTACCGAGGATGTCGGCGACGAGCTGCGGGTTCACGGCGTAGCGCACGCCGGGCATCTGCGACAGCTGACTGAAGAGTCCCTCGCGCAACCATTGCTCACGGCGCAGCTGGTCCTCGCCGACGTCGCAGAAGACCCAGCGCTCGTTCCACGGCCAGGGATTCGCCGACGGCTGTGCGACGATCTCCACACCGGCGGCGGCGAGCCGCGGACCGAGCGGGCGAAAGCGCGGCTCGCGGCTGGTATGCGGCTCCGCGAAGCCGTCGTAGCAGATCATCACGCCGACGCGCCCGCACGCGGTGTCGATCGGCTGGAGCGCGTCGGCGTCGCCGCCGGTCAGAGGCAGCGCATCCTCGAGCGTCGGTACGAGGTGCACCTTGCGGGTGACGTTCACGCAGCGCCCGGTCGGGTCGAAAGTGTAGCTCGAGTTGAAGAGACGGATGCCGCTCGGCCGCAGCGTCTCGGCGTCGAGGCCGGCGGCGTTCTCGGGAAGAATGATGCTGCCGGCGACGACGGTCGCGCGCAGGCGGCGCGCGGCTTCGGCGAACGCGGCGCGATACGCCGCGTGCATCTTGGCGCTTTCCGCGAGCAGCACGGCCGCGCTCACCGAGAGCGTCCGGTGACGCATCATCGAAGCGAGCAGACGCAACGGCTGCCGGAGCACGACACGGCGCAGGAGCGCGTCGACATCGTCGCCGTCGCGCAGCAGAGCGGCGTAACCGGCGGCGACGAGAAACGTGCCGATGTGCTCCGGGAAGACGACGACGGCCGGATGACGGAACTCGCCGCGCGCATCGCGTTCGCGCGCGGTCGCGACGCGGTCGCAGAGCGCTACGATCTTGGCGCGAAACGCCGCGGCGTCGACGTAGTCCCGCAGCTGCAGGAATGCTTGCACCGCGACGAGCTCGATCGAGCCGCTCAGCATTGCAATGCTCCGGGCGCGCGGTTACTGTACGCGGCCGATCGCGTCAAGCGTGCCGATGCAACGCGCGCCCGTGACGAGAGAGGACGTCGCCATGTTGACCGTCGTCGCCAAGTTGAAGGTGCAGCCGGGTAAGGAAGCGGAGTTCGAGCGCGCGTGTCGCGTCATGATCGAGCACGTCAAAGCGGCGGAGGCGACGACGCTCACATACGTGCTGCACCGTGCGCGCAAGGATCCAACGACTTTTCTCTTCTACGAGCGCTACCCCGACCGCGCCGGCCTCGACGCCCACGCGCAGAGTGCGCAAATGGCAACCCTCTTCTCGACGATCGGCCCGATGCTGGACGGCGCGCCCGTGATCGAGACGTACGAGGAGCTCGACGGTAAGCACTGAAGGTGGAGCGATGGCCGAGTTCGTGAAGATCGCCAAGACGAGCGACATCCCTCCTGGAAGCGGCAAGACCTTCGAGGTCGGCGACCGCCCAGTCGCCGTCTTCAACTGCGAGGGCACCTTCTACGCGGTCGACGACACGTGCCCCCATCAAGGCGGGCCGCTCGGCGAAGGCGAGCTCGCCGGCACCGTCGTCACATGTCCGTGGCACGAGTGGCGCTACGACGTCCGCACCGGGATCAACGAGGACGACCCAGGCTGCAAAGTTGCAGCGTACGCCGTCAAAGTGGAAGGCGACGACGTCCTCATCGCCGTCTGACGTACCCGCCGGCCCGGCGTCGCCGCGACGAGCGCTCACTTCACGTGGCGACGAAAATCGGGGGCGCGCTTCTCGTTGAACGCACGTACGCCTTCCTGGGCCTCGTCGGTCGCGTAGTAGAGCTCGAGCGCCGCGAAGCCGAGGCCGCCGATGCCGTGGATGTGATCGGTATCGGCGTTGAAGGACGCCTTCGCGAGTTTCAGCGCGGTCGGGCTCTTCGCCAAGAGCTCCGCGCACCATTGCTCGACCTCGGCACGTAAGCCCGCCGCGGGAACGACTTTGTTGACGAGACCCATCGCCAGCGCGTCGGCGGCCGAATATTGGCGGCAGAGGTACCAGATCTCGCGCGCTTTCTTCTCGCCGACGACCCGCGCGAGATACGCGGTGCCGAAGCCCGGGTCGACGCTGCCGACGCGCGGGCCGGTCTGGCCGAAGATCGCCGTGTCGGCGGCGACGGAGAGATCGCAGAGGACGTGCAGGACGTGGCCGCCGCCGATCGCGAAACCGTTCACCATGGCGATCACCGGTTTCGGGATGTTGCGGATGACGGTGTGGAGTGCCGTCACGTCCATCTCCTCGTAGCCGCTCGTCGCGGCGCGCTCCTTCTGATCGCCGCCGCTGCAGAAGGCCTTGTCGCCGGCGCCGGTCAGCACGGCGACGCCGATCGCGCGGTCGTGCCACGCGTCGCGGAAGCACGCGGTCAGTTCGCCGACGGTGCGACCGCGAAACGCGTTGCGCCGCTCCGGACGATTGATCGTGATCCACGCGACGCCGTCGAGCTTCTCGTAGAGGACGTCGGTCAGCTCCATGGCGATGGCCTCCTCGATCCGGTGTGTAGCGGAACGCCCGACGGAGGGCGATCGCCGGCCGACGACGCGCAACGCCGCGAGCGCGGTCCGGCGGCGGCCCTTGAGTTTCCGCACCGCCTGGCGGATGCTCGCGCGTCGTATGAATGCCGCCTACCGCGCGATCATCCGCGCGCCCTGGTTGGTCGTGGCGGCGATAGCGGCGGCGACGATCGTACTCGGACTCGGCGCGCTGCGGTTGCGCGTCGACAGCTCCGTCACGACGCTGTTGCCACGCGGCGATCCCGCAAAGCAACGCTACGACGAGGTCGTCGATCGCTTCGGCGCCGACGAAGTGGACATCATCGGCATCATCGCCGACGACGTCCTCGCGCCGGCGACGCTGGAGAAGATCCGCCTGCTGACGGAGCGCGCCGCGGCCATTCCGGGCGTCGGTAGCGTCATCAGCCTCACCAACGTCCGCGACCCGATCGCCGACGTCTTGAATCCGCCGCTTCTCATCCCGAAGATTCCGACGACGCAGGCCGCGCGCGAGGAGCTGCGGGCACGCATCAAGGACAATCCGCTCTTTGCCGGCAATTTGATCGCGCCGGACAGTCGCGGCGCCGCCGTCAACGTCTTTCTCGCCGCCGACGCGCACGACGACGACACGAGCGCGCGGCGCATCGACGCCGCGCTCGACGCCCTCGTGAGGGAAGCCGGCGCGACCGGCCCCGAGCAGCTGGTGCTCACCGGCCTGTCGCACATCAAGGTGAACGCGCTCGCGCTCATGCGCCGCGACCTCGCGGCGCTGACCCCCGCGAGTCTCGCATTCGTCGTCCTCGTGCTCTTCTTCTCGTTTCGCACGCGCCGTGGCGTCGTCCTGCCGCTCTTGTGCGTGATGACCGGCGTCACCTGGACGATGGGCATCATGGGCTGGATCGGCGAGCCGATCTCGCTCGGGACGCTCGTGCTGCCGACGTTGCTGATCGTGATCGGCAGCTCATACGCGACTCACGTCGTGTCGAGGTACTACCTCGAGCTCGAGACACCGACGACCCCCGATCAGCCGGTTTACGGCGCGTTGCAACAGGCCGGGCTGCCCGTCCTCGTCTCGGCGATCACGACCGTGATCGGCTTCTCCGCGCTCATGCTGAACCGCATCCAGGCGGTGCGCTCGCTCGGGCTCTACGCTGTGATCGGCATCACCATCCTGTTCGTGCTCGCGATGACGCTCGTGCCGGCGCTGATCGTGGTGATGCCGGAACGACGCTATCGCCGTCAGATCGTCGGCGGCCCAGGCGAGCGCGGCCGGCTCGCGAAGCTGCTCGGCGCGCTCGCCGGCGTCGACATCCGCCATCGCGTCGTCATCTTCATCGTCGCCGGCCTGCTCGTCGCCGCGTCGCTCGCGGCGCTGCCGCGCATCCAGGCGGACACGAACTTCCTCTCCTACTTCCCCGCCGACTCGCCGATCGTGCGCTCGCACCAGGCGATCAACGATCGCGTCGCCGGCGCGCTGCCGTTCTACGTCGTGCTCGGCACACCGGGTCGCGCCGGCACGATGCTCACGATGGAGGCGCTCCGGCGGGTGCGCGACCTCGAGGCATTCATCGACACCATCCCCGGCGTCACCCGCAGCGTGTCGCTCACCGATTACCTCGATCTCCTCGATCGCGGCCTGCGCTCGAGCGGGGACGTCATCGTCGACGAGGAGGGGAATCCCGTCGACCCGTCCACGATCAAGAGCTTCTGGGAGGATCCGCGCCGACTCGACGAGGTGCTGACGTTCGTCAAGCAGAACCCGGGCGCGTTTCGCTCGGTGATCACCCACGATTTCTCGCAGACGAACATCCTCGTCCGCACCCGCTTCGAGCGCTCGACCGAGATTGCGACCGCGGTGGATCAAATCCGCGCCTACGGTGAGAAGAATCATCCGCCCGACATGCAGCCGATGCCGACCGGCAACATCATCCTACTGAACGGTACGACCGACGACGTCGTCTGGGGGCAGGTGAAGAGCATCACGGTGGCGCTGGTCGTGATCTTCATCGTGATGTCGCTGCTCTTCCTGTCGGTGAAGGTCGGGTTCATCGCCATGCTGCCGAACGTAGTGCCGATCGTCTTCTTCTTCGGCGTCCTCGGGTGGACGCACGTCACGTTGAACATCGGCACCAGCATCATCGCCGCGATCGCCCTCGGGATCGCCGTCGACAACACGATTCACTACATGGTGCGCTTCAATCGCGAGCTGCAAGCGACGTACGATCAGGAGCGCTCGCTCACGACGGCGCTGCGCACGATCGGCCGCCCGATCGTCTACACCTCGGCGGCGCTGACCTGCGGCTTCCTCGTCATGCGGCTCTCCGAGTTCGTCCCCGTGCGCGACTTCGGCAGCCTCTCGGCGGCGACGATGCTTGCGGCGATGGGCACGAACCTCGTCCTGCTGCCCGCGTTGCTGGCGCAGACGCGCATCGTCACGTTGTGGGACCTGCTCTTCGTGAAGCTCGGGAAGGACCCGCACAAGACGATCCCGCTTTTCCACGGCTTGCGTCGGGCGCAAGCCCGAATCGCCGTCCTGCTCGGCACGCTGCGCACCGTTCCCGCCGGCGCGACGGCGGTTCGTCAGGGCGACGTGGGCGAGGAAATGTTCGTCATCATCAAGGGTCGCGCCGACGTCGTGGTGCACGGTGCCGACGGCCAGCGTCACCTCGTGCACCGCTACGATCGCGGCGATGTGTTCGGCGAGATGGGCCTAGTCCGGCGCCAAGAGCGCACGGCCGACATCGTCGCCGTCGACGACCTGGAGCTGCTCGCCGTCGACCAACACTTCCTCGAGCGACTGCAGCGCCGCTACCCACGGATCGCGGCGACCGTCTTCCTCAACCTGACGCGGATCCTCAGCGACAAGCTCGAGACCACGACCGACCGTTTCGCCGCCGCGACGTGAGCAGGTACAATCCGCGTTCACGAGCGGAGGGTACATTCGTGCAATGCGAGGCGGAGCCGAGCGAGGGAGCCGCCCGGATTCACTCCGGGCGGCGACGCCCACGTGCCCTCGCTCGACGAGGGTCGCGAGCGCAGCGAGCGGGGGCAAGATCAGTTGCCGCGCGACGGTGACAGCACGGCGTGCGCAGCGGCGGCGGAGTTGCGCACGGGTCGCTATGAGTACGGCTGGTTCGGCGGCCGTGCGAACGATCTCGACGACCGTCGCTGCATCGCGTTCGCGATCGACGGTGTCGAGGCGGACGGCGACCGCCTCGTCTTCCGGTTCGACTGGAAGGGCGCGATCGTGAGCGGTCGTCTCTGGGGCCGCTCGTTCACCGGCAGCTGGCGCCAGAGCACGGGAGACGGCGAGGTCGCGCTCGAGTTCACCCCCGATTTCACGAGCGCCGACGGCTGGTGGACTCTTCCTCACGAGCCCGCGCGCCACCGCGCATTCATCCGGCTCCGTAGCGGTCGCAAACCGTAACGTTCGCGGGCGCGGCGCCGGGTCTGGCGGTGCCCTGTGCTGGCTCAGGAGACCGCGCGGGTTAGTGGTCGCGGATTGGACATTCCGTTTCCGCGCCGACCGTGGTGGTCAGGCGGTCTTATTCGCCTGCACAGGGCACCGCCAGACCCGGCGCTGCGCACGTGGCGTCGCGAGTCGCGACCGTCGCGGGTCGCGTCGCGCGCGCGTCTGCGGCGCGCGCGCTCGCGAGGGGGTCGGCGTCCGTCGCGCTTGCGGGCCGCCGGCCGCCGCACTCCGGCGTGGCGGCGTCCGCGCGCGGCCTCCGCTGTGCCCGCGGCGTCGGATCGGGTTGGGCCGCGGAAGCGACGGCGCAGCCAAGCGTCCCGCTGCACGGCGCGCGTGGGTCGTGCCCTGGGCGCGAATAAGACCGCCTGACCACCACGGTCCGTGCGGAAACGGAACGTCTAATCCGCGACCACTACCCTGCGCGGTCTCCTGAGCGCCGGGGGCACGACCCACGCGCGCCGCACGTCGGACCTCTTGTCCTGTGCCCGCGGCGACGGCACCTCGCGAAACACACGCCGCGGTGGTAAGCGGAGCGCGTGCCTCGCAGCGCCCTCTGCGCGGGCGCGCGACTCGGCGCGTCCGTCGACGTCGACGGTTGGTCCGTCGCGAAGACCTACGGCGATCCCGCGCTGGAGTACGCGGCGTTGCGTGACGGTGCGGCGCTCGTCGATCTCGTGTTCCGCGATCGCTTGCGGGTCACCGGCGGCGACCGCGTCGAGTTCCTCCAAGGCATGCTCTCGAACGACGTGAAGGGTCTCGCGCCGGGAGACGGCTGCCATGCGCTGCTGCTGACGGAGCAGGGCAAGGTCATCGCCGATTGCCTGGTCCTCGCGCTCGCCGACGCCATTGTGCTCGACGCGCGCGCCTCCGGGATCACTGGCGCGGCGGCAGCCCTCGCGCGCTACATCGTGGCCGACGACGTCGAGCTCACGCGCGAAGAGGCGACGCACGCGAGCGGCATCTTCGGGCCGCGCGCGGCGGAGGCGCTCGCGCGCTGCGGCGTCACGGGCGCGCCGGATCGTCCGTACGGCCACATCGCGGTCGAGCGCGAGGGCGGGGTGCTGCGTGTCGTGCGCGTGCCGAAGCCCGGCGCCGGCGGCTTTCTCTGCGTCGTGCCCGAGGGACACGTCGAGGCATGGTGGCACGCCGCTCGCGAGAGCGGCATCGCCGCCGCCGGCTTCGACGCGTTCGAAGCGTTGCGTATCGAGAGCGGTACGCCGGAGTACGGCGTCGACGTCGGCACGGACACGATCGCGCTCGAAGCGCCGCTCGACGACGCAATCAGCTTCCGCAAAGGCTGCTACCTCGGCCAAGAGGTGATCGAGCGCGTGTCGGCGCGCGGTCACGTCAACCGCAAGCTCGTTCCGCTGACAATCGACGCGCAGGCGCCGCCGCACGCGGGCGACATCATCGTCGCCGGCGACAAGGAGATCGGGCGGGTGACGAGCGCGGCGTGGTCATGGCGTCTCGCGAAGCCGGTCGCGCTCGGCTACGTCCGTCGCGAGCACGTCGCGCCGGGCACGCACGTCGAAGTGCGCACCGCAACAGGGGCGCTCGCGGCCACCGTCCAGCCGACGCCGAGCGGCAGCGCGTAACGAAAGGAGCGACGAACGATGGCGACGCAACTCGGGAAACGTTATGCCTGCGAGGCCTGCCAGACGGAGGTGCTGTGCAACAAGCCGGGTCAGGGCGGCCTCTCGTGCTGCGATCAGGAGATGAAGCTCAAGGAGGCGAAGCCGCTTCCGTCGTCGGATTGAGCCGCGCACGCGATGGCGGTACTCTACGCCGTCGGCGGGCGGGTGGCGACGATCACGCTCGATCGCCCGCAGCGCCTGAACGCCTACGACGTCGCGATGCGCGACGAGCTCTGGGCGGCGCTCGCCGCGGCCGCGGACGACCCGCAGGTGCGCGTCGCCGTGCTGCGCGGCGCCGGCGCGGCGTTCTGTACGGGCGGTGACCTCGCGGAGTTCGGTACGGCGCCGTCGCCGCTCGTCGCGCGCGGCGTGCGGTTCGCGCGTGACGTACCGGGCCTACTCTCGCGGTTCGCGAAGCCGATCATCGCCGCCGTGCACGGGTACGCGGTTGGCGGCGGTCTCGAGATGGCGCTCCTCGCCGACTTTGCGATCGCCGCCGCCGATGCGCGCTTCCGCTTGCCGGAAGTCGGCCTCGGCATGATCCCCGGCGTCGGCGGTACGCAGACGCTGCCGCGTGCCGTCGGGCTTGGCCGCGCCGCCGACCTGGTCCTGACGCGTCGCTCGCTGAGCGCAGCCGAGGCGCTGGCGATGGGCATCGTCACGCGCGTCGTCGAGGCGGACGCCCTCGCCGCCGAGACGGAGGCGGTCGCCGGCACGATCGCGCGGCTCGATCCATTGCTCGTGACGCGCGCCCGCCGCGCGGTGTGCGACGGCCTCGACCTGCCGCTCGCCGCCGGCCTCGCCGTCGAAGCGCGGCTGGCCTTGACCGCGCGCGCCGCGCACGCCAGGGAGAGCGCGTGAACACGGCCAACTTCCTCAGTATCCCGGCCAGCATCGTCCCCGAGCAGGAAATTCTCGTTTTCGACGACGTGCGCCTCACCTATGCCGGCGCGCTCGGCCGCGTGCGGCGGCTCGCGGCTGCGCTCGCAAAGCTCGGCGTCGGACGCGGCGATCCGGTCGCGGCGCTCGACACGAACTCGCACCGCTACGTCGAGAGCTACTATGCGACGGCGACGCTCGGCGCCGTGTTCGTGCCGATCAACTATCGCGCCAAGACTCCGGAGCTGCGGCACATGCTTGCGACGGCGGGGGCGCGTGTCGTCGTCGTGGGCGCGCGCTATCGCAGCGCGCTCGCGAGCCTCCTTCCGGAGCTGCCCGAGGTGCGGCACGTGATCGCGTTCGACGCCGGGTCGCCCGACGGCGGTCCGACGATCGAGGACCTGATCGCCGGCGCCGACGGTGAGCGCGAGGAGACGGAGGTCGACGAGAGCGACACCACCATTCTCATGTACACGAGCGGTACGACGGCGCTGCCGAAGGGCGTGCTGCTCACGCACCACGACTTTACGACGTACGTCTGCGGCACGGTCGAGCTCGCCGACGGGTCGCCGCGCGGGACGGCACTCGTGTGCGTGCCGCTCTACCACATCGCGGGAGCGACCGCCGTCATGACGACGCTCTTCGCGGGACGGAAGCTCGTGCTGATGCGGCAGTTCGACGCCGCGACGTGGCTCCGCCTCGTCGAGCGCGAGCGCGTGACGCACGCGTTTCTCGTGCCGACGATGGTGAAGCAGCTCCTCGACGCGCCCGAGCTCGGCACACGCGACCTCTCGAGTCTCGAAAGCCTCGCGTACGGCGGCGCGGCGATGCCGCTGTCGGTCGTACGGCGCGCGATCGAGGCGTTCCCGCCGACTGTCGGGTTCGTGAACGCGTTCGGCCAGACGGAGACCACGTCGACGCTGACGATTCTCGGGCCGGAGGATCACCGGCTGACGGGCTCCCAAGCCGAGGTCGAGGCGAAGCTGCGGCGTCTGACGTCGATCGGGCGGCCGCTGCCGGACGTCGAGCTCAAGGTCGTCGACGAGTCCGGCGCCGAGCTGCCGGCCGGCGCCGTCGGCGAGCTCATCGTGCGCACGCCGCGTGTCATGAAGGGGTACGCCGGTGACGCCGGCGCGAGCGGTGTCGACCGCGACGGCTGGCTGCACACGCGCGACATGGGATGGATCGACGATGCCGGCTACGCGTTCCTCGCCGGACGCAAGGATGACATGATCATCCGCGGCGGCGAGAACATCGCGCCCGCGGAGGTGGAGGCGACGTTGCAACTCCATCCGGCCGTCGACGAGGCGGCGGTTGTCGGCATCCCGGACGTCGAATGGGGGCAGCGCGTCGCCGCCGCGGTCGCGTTGCGGCCCGGGGCGCACGCGACCCCCGAGGAGCTGATCGAGTTCTGTCGCACGCGCCTCGCGAGCTTCAAGAAACCGGACGCCGTACGCTTCTTCTCGGCGTTGCCGAAGAACCCCCTCGGCAAGATCCTGCGGCGCGACATTCGCGCCGCCCTCGCTGCCGATCCGCGCGCCGATGGTTGACGGCATCGTACGCGTCGAGGAGGGCGCCGCGTGGCTCGCGCTGGCGGGTCCGATCGTCGACGCGGCGGCGCTGCAGACCCTGCTCGACGCCTGCGCGCAAGTCGATGACGACGCGAGCATCCGCGCGCTGGTCGTGACCAGCGCCGCCGCGGGCACGTTCGTGACCGGCGCCGTCGTGCACGACGAGGCCGAGCACGTGCTGGCCGCGCGCGCGATCGCCGCCCTCGCCGCCTTGCGGACGCCGACGATCGCGGCGATCGCGGGACCGGCACACGCGATCGGCCTGGAGCTGGCGCTCGCGTGCGATCTCCGCGTCGCGGCCGACGACGCGACGTTCGCGATGCCGCAGCTCGCCATGGCGACGCTGCCGTTCTGCGGCGGTACCCAACGTCTCCCGCGCGTCGTCGGGCGCGCCCGTGCGCTCGACATGCTACTCACGGGACGAGTCGTGGACGCGCGCGAGGCGGAGTCGTGGGGGCTCGTCGCCCGTCGCGCCGCGGCGTGGACGCTCGTCGCCGAGACGGCGGCACTCGCGCGCGACGTCGCGGCCGGCGCGCCGCTCGCGGCCGCGCTCGCGAAAGAGGCGCTGCTCGCCGCGCACGACCTGCCGCTCGCCGAGGGTCTGCGGCTCGAGGAGGATCTCTACGCGCTCTTGCAGACGAGCGCCGACCGCGCCGAGGGCATTCGCGCGTTCCTCGCGGGGCGCGCACCGCGGTTCGCGGGGCGCTGAGGGGAGAGTCTTGATGGCGAATCAGTTGGGTAAGATTTACGTCTGCGGCGCCTGCGGCGCGCAGGTGATCGTCACCAAAGGCGGCGGCGGGACGCTACGCTGCTGCGGTCAGGCGATGGAGCAGAAGAAGTAGCCGCCGCCCCGCTCAGGCGCTCGGGCGAAGCGAAGTCAGGCCGAGACGCACCGCCTCGCGAAAGGTCGCGGTCGCGCTCTCGGCGCTCGCGAACGCGGCGAGGTCCGCCGGCACGTCGACGTCGAAGCCGATCCGCGCGTTACGCCAGATGTCGCACGCGACGTGGTGGCGCTCGGTGGCGCGGACGTGGCGCTCGAGGCTGCGCCCGCCGAAGCACGTCGGCACGACGATACCGGGGCTGCGGACGATCGCGTTCGTGCCGGTGCCTTCTTTCGAGGGCACGAGGGCCACACCCGGTCGCGGCGCGCGCCCGAGGAGCTCGTCGACGTCGCCGGGGCGCAGCAGTGGAACGTCGGACAACACGACGAGCACCGTCGTCGCGCCGTGATGCACTGCCGCCTGCGTGCCGAGCGCGACCGCGCCGTTCAGGCCGCGCGGGGTGCCCTCGTCGACGACGCCGGCTCCGGCGGTGCGGGCGTGCGCCGCCAGTCGATCGTCGGCGGTGACGACGAGCACGCGATCGAGCGTGCCCGCCGCGGTGAGGGCGCGCAGGACGTCGACGAACATCGCGTACGTCACCGCGGCGCGATCCGCGTCGGCGAGCATGGTGCCGAGCCGCGTCTTTGCGAGCGGGAGCGGCTTGGCGGGAACGAGCGCGACGTGCACGGCGCGGTCTCCTTGGCGAAACCTGCTGGCTTCTAGAGGCGGCACCACGGGGAGTCAAGACGGCCGAAGCCCGAGTTGCGCGGTTTTTCTTGCGGGCCCGACGGGGGAACGTTATAACCGCGCGCTTCCGACCCGGCGCCTTGCGGGATAGCATCGCCGGAGGTCACGGCCATGCGTATCGTCACAGGCTCGGCACGCGGGCGGCGCCTGCGCGTTCCGCGGGGAAGGGCGGTGCGGCCGACGGCCGATCGGGTGAAGGAGTCGATCTTTTCGATGCTCGAGAGTCGCTACGGATGTGAGGGAATCGCCGTCCTCGACTTGTTCGCGGGGAGCGGCAGTCTCGGCATCGAGGCTTTGAGCCGCGGCGCCGCCGAGGTGGTGTTCGTCGAGAAGGACGCGCGCGCGGTGGACGCGGTGCGGGCGAATCTCCGCACCGCCGGATTCGCCGGCGAGGTGTTGATGATGCCGGTCGCCCGCGCCATCGCGACGCTGCACGCGCGCGGACGGCGCTTCGGCGGTATCTTCCTCGACCCGCCGTATGACCGCGGGTTCGTCGCGCCGACCCTCGCCGCACTCACCGAGACGGCGCTCGTTGCCGACGGCGGCTGGGTCGTCGTCGAGCACGGGCGCGACGAGCAGCCGAATGCCGCGATCGGGCCGCTCATCCGCCGCGACACGCGGCGCTACGGCGACACCCACGTTTCCACCTTCACGGTGCGCGCCGCCGACGAGGACGCCGATGCCGTCTCGTGATCGTTCCGCGATGGGTTCGTACATTGCCGTCTACGCGGGCTCGTTCGACCCGATTACGAACGGCCACGTCGACATCGTTCAGCGCAGCGTGCAGGTGTTCGAGCGGGTGATCGTCGCAGTGGCGTTCAATCCCAACAAGGACAGCGCCCTCTTCACTCCGGTCGAGCGTGTCGACATGATTGCGACGGTGTTCCAGGAGTTCGGCGGGCGGGTGCGCGCCGACAGCTTCTCCGGGCTCCTCGTCGAGTACGCGCAGGAGGTGGGTGCCAAGGTGATCATTCGCGGCCTGCGCGCGGTCGCCGATTTCGAGTACGAGTTCCAAATGACGATGATGAATCGACACCTGACGTCGAACGTGGAAACCATCTTCATGATGGCGGGCGAAGCGCACTTCTACACCAGCTCGCGGCTCGTGAAGGAGGTGGTGTCGCTCGGCGGCGACGTTCGCGGCCTCGTACCCGACGCCGTCGAAGGGCGCTTGCGCGCGAAGCTGGGTCGGTCATGAACGTCCAGCGCTCGATGCAGCTCGCCCAGCGTCTCGGGAAGGTGAAGCCCTCAGCGACGCTCGCCGTCACCGCGGCGACCGCCGTGCTGCGCCAGCAGGGGAAAGACGTCGTCGATTTCGGTACCGGCGAGCCGGACTTCGACACGCCCGAG